>JAPPEG010000259.1 GCA_028875345.1 Gemmatimonadota bacterium | reverse complement strand
AGTGCAATTCGATCTGATCGCTCAGGCCCGTCACACCCTCAAAGTACTGCCGCAAAGCCACCATCCAATCGCGGCCCTCGTGGCGGTACAACCCACTCTTGCGGGCGACGATCGAGTTAAAACCATCGCACCCCAACACCAAGGGCGCGCGAAATTCCAAGCTCGTGCCGTCCACGCTACGCCCCCGCACCCCACAGACCTGCTCGCCCTCTCTCAGAAGCTCTCGCACGGTAAAACCCTCTAAGGTCTGGGCAGCCACAGCCCGCGCTTTAGTAAAAAGAAAGTCGTCGAAAACCTCGCGGCGGATGACAAAGCCCTCCATCGGCAACACCCGGCCAGTCAAGGCATTGTGCAGCTCATAGCGACTCAGGTCGATGGATGCGGCGGTCGCGTCTGGGCTGCCGAAGACAATGCGGGTAACAGCCGCCCCAGGCAGGTCGCACACCTCCGCAAATAGCCCCAGCTCGTGGAGGATGGCCACCGTCTTGCCGGAGAGGGCATCGCCGCAGATCTTGTCGCGGGGGAAGCACTGCTTGTCCAGCAACAGAGCCGCCAACCCGTGGCGCTGCGCATACAGCGCGGCCGTGGCACCGGCCGGACCGCCGCCGACGATGATGAGGTCGTAAGTTTGCACGTGGCCAGAAAATAGCTCGTCCGGCCCTCGCTACAAGGGCGCGGGCCGAATTTGCTTTGTAGGTGATCTTCCTTACATTTTCGGTTTCGCCAACACAAGCGCCAAAGGAGTTGCAACAAGATGTCTGAAGATGTCCAAACCGAAGATCCACAGGTCGAAAAACGGGCTTTCCAAACCGAGGTCCAACAGCTACTCCACCTGTTGGTTCACTCGCTGTACACTCAAAAAGAAATTTTCTTGCGCGAGCTGATTTCCAACGCCTCGGACGCCCTAGACAAAATCCACCACCGCTCGCTGACCGACCGCAACATCCTCGACCCAGATGCCGAACTGGACATTGAGCTCGAGGTGTCGAGCAGCAACAAGACCCTGACGATCCGCGACCGGGGAATCGGCATGACCCGCGACGAGGTCGAAAGTAACATCGGCACCATCGCCCGCTCCGGCTCGGCCGAATTCGCCGCCAAGCTGGCCGAAGCCGACGACGAGCAAGAAAAGCTCAAGCTGATCGGCCAGTTCGGGGTGGGCTTCTACTCGGTCTTCATGGTCTCCGACCGAGTAGTGATCACCACGCGCGCGGCTGACCCAGACGCCGACGGCGTGCTGTGGGAATCCACCGGCGACGGAGCCTACACCCTATCCCACGCTGACAAAGCCGACCGCGGTACTGAGATCAAGATCTACATCCGCTCGGACTGCGAGGAATTTCTCGACGCCCACCGGCTAGAGGCCATCATCCGCAAACACTCGGATTTTGTCGCGTACCCCATCAAGGTCGCTGGCAAACAAGTCAACGACACGGCCGCGCTGTGGACCCGGCCGCGCAACGAAATCACCCCCGAGCAATACAACGAGTTTTACACGCACCTAACCGGCGACCCCGAAGAGCCGCTCGCGCGCGAGCACATTGTCGTGGATGTGCCGATCCAATTCTACGCCGTGCTCTACATCCCCAAGCGCGCCCCAATCCAATGGCTGCACACAGAGCCGACGATCTCGCTCAACCTGCACGTCGCACGGGTCTTTATCCAAGACGACTGCAAAGAGCTTTTGCCGCTGTGGCTGCGCTTTGTGCGCGGAGTGGTTGACTGCGACGACTTGCCGCTCAACGTCTCGCGCGAAACCCTCCAGCAAAACCCCATCATCGGCAAAATCCGCGCCACCTTGGTGCGGCGCATCATCGGCATGTTAGAGGGCATGGCCAAGAAGAATGAGGAGCAGTACATGACCTTTTGGCACGCCTGCGGCACTATCCTCAAAGAAGGCGTGGCCACCGATGCCCCGCACCAAGCCCAGCTCGCCAAGCTCCTGCGCTACCGCTCCTCGCTATCCGACGACGACACCCCCTACATTTCATTGCAGACCTACGTCGATCGAATGCAGAGCGATCAGGACAAAATTTACTACCTCGCCGGCGAGAGCAAAGAGGCCATCGCCCAAAGTCCCCTGTTGGAAACCTTTCGCAAGCGCGGCCTAGAGGTACTCTACTTCGACGAGCCGGTCGATGAATGGGTCGTCCAAGGGCTGCAAAAGTTCGCCGACAAAGAATTCGTCGGCGTGGATGCGGCCGAACTGGACTTGGACGAGGACGCAGTTGAGTTGGAGGGCGTCGATGAGCAGAAAGCCGAGACCATCGAGCTGATCTCCTTTCTCAAGAACAAGCTCGCCGGCCGAGTCGAAGACGTGGTCGAGTCCAAACGGCTGACCGACAGCCCTTGCCTGCTGGTCGCCAGTCAAGGCGGCTTGAGCCGCAACATGGAGCGGCTGATGAAAATGACCGACCAAGAGTTCAAAGGCTCGCTGCGCACGCTAGAAATCAATCGCCAACACCCTATCATCCGCAACATGGCCGCCGTGCTCAAGCGCGACCGCGACTCCGCGCAGTTGGAGAGCTGGGCGCATTTTCTGGTTGATTTCGTATTGCTAGGCGAGGGCACGGTCGAGGATCCGCAGCGGCTGAGCCAGAGCTTGCAGTCCATCATGGGCGCGGCCACAGAGCACGCGACCGAGGAGAGTTAGACATGTCTGATCAAGTGCGCCAACAAGCCATAGCGGCCCGCGCCGCATCGCGCGTACTCGCCGCAACTTCCGAGGAGGTGCGCAACCAAGCCCTCGAAGCCATTGCCGCGGCCCTCGAAGCAAATCGCGAGCGCATCTTGGCAGCCAACGCCGAAGACCTAAAAGCCGGTGAGCAAGATGGGCTGGCCTCGCCCTTGCTCAAGCGGCTCGACTTGAGCGGGCACAAATTCGCCAGCACAGTGGAGATGGTGCGCGACGTCTGCGCCCAGCCCGATCCCCTCGGCCAGACCCAGAGCGCGACCGAACTAGACGACCAGCTCCACCTCTACCGAGTGACCGTGCCCATTGGCGTGATCGGCGTGATCTTTGAATCCCGGCCCGACGCCTTGGTGCAAATCGCCTCCCTGTGCCTCAAGTCCGGTAATGCCGCCCTGCTCAAGGGAGGACGTGAAGCCACCATAACCAACCAGACCCTTGCCGAGATAATGTGCGAAGCCACGCAAGGCATCCTGTCAGAGGGGTGGATGACGCTCCTGCCCGGCCGCGAGGAAGTCCGCGCCCTCCTCGGCGAGGAAGAACTGATCGACCTCATCATCCCGCGCGGCAGCAACGAGTTTGTGCAATACATCATGCACAACACCAAGATTCCGGTCATGGGCCACGCCGACGGGGTCTGCCACGTGTACGTCGATGCCAGCGCGGACTTGGACAAAGCCGTTCAGATCGCCGTCGATGCCAAGACCCAATACGTGGCCGTGTGCAACGCAGCCGAGACCCTGCTCGTCCACAGCGGCATTGCCCCAGCTTTTTTGTCGCGGGCCGTGCCGGCGCTGCTTGCAAGGAACGTGGAACTGCGCGGCGACGAGCGTGCCCTCGCCCTCGCCAATGCCAATGGGCAAGTCAAACCGGCCACCGAAGCCGACTGGTCCACCGAATACCTAGACTTGATGCTGGCCGTAAAAGTCGTCGACAGCACGGCCGAGGCCATCGAGCACATAAACGCGTACAGCAGCCACCACACCGACGCGATCGTGACCGAGGACTCGGAGGCTGCGCTCACCTTTTTGCGCGAAGTGGATTCAGCCTCGGTGATTCACAATGCCTCGACGCGCTTTGCCGATGGCTTCAAATACGGGCTAGGGGCCGAGGTCGGCATCAGCACCAACCGCCTGCACAGCCGCGGTCCGGTGGGCCTAGAGGGCCTCGTCATCTACAAGTACATTCTCCAAGGGGACGGCCACATCGTCGATATGTACGACGGCCAGCAGCAGCGCCCCTTCACCCATCGCCCCCTCGACCAACACTGGCAGGCCTGACATGAGCGAGCACACCACGGATCCGACCTACACTCCGGTAGAGCGCCACATCTTTCTCTGCGCCACACCCACCAAGCCCAAGTGCCACAGCGATAGCACCGGAGCCGACTGCTGGGAGTACCTGAAAAAGCGTTTGTCCGAATTGGGCTACGGCCATCCGGGCAAGGGCGGCATTCACCGCACCAAGGCCGACTGCCTGCGCGTCTGCGAGTCCGGGCCGACAGTCGTGGTGTATCCCGAGGGCGTCTGGTACCACTCCATGACCATCGAAAAGCTAGAGCGCATCATTCAAGAGCACTTAATCGGCGGGCAAGTCGTAGAAGAACTGGTCAATAAGGAACCGTTCCGCAGCCTATAGCAGCCGGCCACAAAAGCGCATGGCAAAATCCAAATCCAAACACATCGACCTCGAGATCAAGGACGCCAGCCTGATCTTCGACCGCGTCTGGAGCGACCTAGAGCAAGAGTTCGGTCGCGCCAAGCTCTGCTTCCCCGGGGAAATCATCTGGCTCGGCGGCGCGCCCGGCGCGGGTAAGGGCACCAATACCCCCTTCATCCTCGAGGCACGGGGCATTACGGCCGCGGCCATCGTGATCAGCGACTTGCTCGACAGCCCCCGCGCCCAACAGATCAAGGACGCCGGCGGCTTGGTCGGCGACGAAGAGGTCACCTACCTGCTCTTGCACAAGCTGCTCGACCCAATATACGAGCGCGGCGTGATCGTCGATGGCTTCCCGCGCACCCAAGTGCAGGTCGAGTGCCTCAGGCTGTTCTACGACAAGATGACCGAATTGCGCGAGGAATTCCGCAATCACGACTTCCCGCGCCCCCTCTTCCGCACCGTGTTGCTCTTCGTCGATGAAGAAGTCAGCGTCGAGCGCCAACTCCACCGCGGCCGAGAGGCCCAAGAGCACAACCGCAAGACTACGGAGTTAGGCGTCGGCCAGCTCGCCGAGATCCGCGCCACCGACCTCGACCCAGAGGCTGCGCGCAAGCGCTACCAAGTTTTCAAGGAGACCACCTTTGAGGCACTGCGCTCGCTGCGCGCCATTTTCCACTTTCGCTTCATCGACGCCAGCCAGCCGCTCGCCAAGGTGCAACAGGAGATTGAGGAGGAGTTTTCCTACCAGAGTTCGCTAGAGCTTTCGCACAAGACCTTCGACCGCGTCCGCACCATCACGCCGGCCAGCCGCCTCGTGCTCTACGCCCGCCAAGAGCTGGTCAAGCGGCTGGAGATCTACAACGAGGATCATCCCGAGCTGTTCCAGCGGGTCATCGACAAAGTCAACGCCAAGTTCATGCCCATTGTCACCCGCTATGCCATCACCGGTATGACACTCGTCAACTCCGAGGATGTGCTCTTTGACAATCCTTTGGCCTTAGCCATGTTGATCGACATCTTTTCCGAGCGCGGCTATCAGGCCCTCGTCGATGTCAACCACATCGAGGTCCCCCACCGCATTGACCCCCACACGCACGAAATCACCTGCCGGCAAAAGCGCGTCTATCGCTTCCAGATCCGCTTTGCGGCCTCGGCCATCCGGCACGGGACTGACTAACCCGGCCCGATCTGTCCCTCTCTTAGCATGGTAATCAGGGCCGAGTCCTCCGCGTCGAGGGGGAGCACCACCCGGCCGCGGCGGCGACTCGACTCATAGGTGGCGAAAATCAACTCGGTCGCTTGCAGGGCCTTGCGCGCCGACAAGCGCGGCTCCGCACCGCTTTCGAGACAGTCGATCAAATCGAGCACCGACAGCACGGTGTCGTCGCCCGGCGGCACGACATCGGTGATCTCTTCATCCGCGAAGTCCTGCCACGCCGCACCCGCGCGCAACAGCCGCAGCGGTGCGCGCTCCGCGCCGCCGACTTCGATGATGCCCTCGCTGCCGATGAGGCGGTTACGCGGGCCTTGCACATGCGCGGCCCCCGTGCAGAGCAGGCCCTCGACGCCATTTTGCCAGCGGATCCACGCCAGGCCGCTGGTGTCTAGAGGCACGCCAAACACCGAGCTCTCGGATTCGACGGCAATCTGGCCCATGACCCATTCGGCGGGCACTTCGTCGTTATAAAAGAAGAACATGTCAAACCAATGCGTGCCCCAGTCAAACAGGTTAGAGCACGCGCCTTCGAGACGCTGAAGCGCGCCTATAGCTCCTGCGTCGAGCAACTGCTTGGCCTTGACAAACACAGCGCCAAAGCGGCGTTGATGGCAGAAGGTGAGGAGCACGCCGCGGTCAGCACAGGCCTGAGCCAGCGCCTTGGCGTCGCCCCACGTGCTGGCCATGGGCTTTTCGCAGTGGATGGCTTTGACGCCGGCTGCGGCCGCGGCTTCGACCATCTCGCGGTGCAGGCCGGTCCACGTGCAGATGCTCACTACATCGAGGGCTTCGCTTTCTAACATGGCGCGGTAATCTTCGTACGAAGATGCTACGGCAAAGTCCTCGGCAAAGGACGCGCGGGACGCTTCTACTGGATCAGCACAGGCTGCGATGGCGACTTGGGCGGAGGCTTGATAGCCCTCGGCGTGGCGGCGACCGCGATTGCCACAGCCGATCACGCCGACTTTGTACTGAGTCATTTTGTTCTCCCTATGAGTTTGCGTAAAATTTGCGCCTGACGTTACGGACGGACTTCTCCGGTATGAGATACTTCGCTTCGCTCAGCATGACAGGTGCTAACGCGCTACTTCTCAATGTCATGCTAAGCGGAGCGCAGCGGAGTCGAAGCATCTCATACCCGAGCCTGTGCGCAACATCAGTTTGTAAAATAGAGCTTTCATCGCCTCGCCAAAACGTCAACAGGAGAACGCCATGCCCATCACCGACGCCCTCCCCGACATGGAGCGCGAACTCAAATTTTTCAGCGCGGCCAACGACAACCCGCAAAAGCTCACCCGCGCCCAGATCCACCAGTTCAACGAACAGGGCTACATCTGCCCCTTGGACGTGTTCACGCCCGAGGAAGCCGCGGCCAACCGCCGCTATTTCGACGCGCTCATGGCCGAGGCCCAGGCCAACGGGCACAACAGCTATTCGATCAACGGCTGGCATCGCCACTGCCGGGGCATCTACGACTTGTTGCACGAGCCGCGCATTCTCGATTACGTCGAAGATCTCCTCGGCCCCAACCTCGTCAGCGTTATGACCCACTACTTTTGCAAGGAGCCGGGCGACCAAAAACAAGTCGTTTGGCACCAAGACGCCTCGTACTGGCCGCTGACCCCGAGCAAGGTGGTGACCGCTTGGCTGGCCATCGACGATGTAGATGAAGAAAACGGGCCAATGACCGTCGTCCCCGGCTCGCATCTGCACGGCCAGATTCCCTTTGAGCACAGCACCGCCGAAGAGCAAAACGTCTTGGGGCAGAGCGTACATGATCCCCTCCAATGGGGCGGCGAGCCAGTGGCCTTTACCATGCGCGCTGGCCAGATGTCCCTGCACACCGACCTGCTGTTGCACGGCTCGGCCCCCAACCGCTCCACGCGCCGCCGCTGCGGCCTGACGCTGCGCTACATGCCGCCCGAGGTGCGCACCCGTGAGGAAAAGCGCGCCCACGGCTATATCTGCCGCGGCACCGATCCGAGCGGCTACTGGATCAATCACCCCGTGCCGACCGGCGACAAGATGCCCCCGAGGTAGCTGCCGTGCCTCTACCGGAAGCCTTTCGCGCCCGCTTGCAGGCCATCCTCCCAGCCGAACACTTTGCCGCCTGTTGGCAGAGCTTGGCCGCCGATCAGCCGACGGCCTTCCGCGCCAACGCACTCAAGGGCACGCCTGACGCACTCGTCGCCGAGCTAACAGCGGAGGGCTTTGCCCTGACGCCGCTCGCTTGGAAGACCGACGCCTTTGTCGTCCCGGCTACTCAGCGCCGCGCCCTCACCGAGTGTGCAGCCTACCGCGAAGGTCGGCTCTACATCCAAAACCCCTCCAGCATGGTGCCGCCGATCCTCCTGGCACCGCAAAGCGGGGAGTGTATTCTCGACCTCGGGGCCGCTCCGGGCAGCAAGACCTTGCAACTCGCCGAGCTGATGGGGAATCAAGGGAGCATCTGGGCGGTGGAGTCCGTGCGCGGCCGCTTCTTTCGCCTGCGGGACAATCTGGCGCGGCACGGAGCCGAAAACGTGCAGACCCATCTCGCCGACGGAACCCGCATCTGGCGTCGCCACCCAGAGCGCTTCGACCGCGTGCTCCTAGACGCGCCGTGCTCGTCCGAGGGACGGTTCCGCGCCGATGCACCCAAAACCTATGCCTATTGGAGCGAGAAGAAGATCGCCGAGGCCAGCCGCAAACAACGCCGGCTCTGCTACTCAGCCGTACAATGTCTCAAGCCGGGCGGGGTGTTGGTCTATTCGACCTGCACCTTCGCGCCCGAAGAAAACGAAGCCATCATCAACCGAGTGCTACGGCAGTTCGCCGGTGCCCTAACCGTCGAGGACATCGCGCTGCCTTTTGACAATGTAGCGTCGGGATTGAGCGAGTGGGGGGAAAAGGCGTTTGACGATCAGGTACAACGGGCTAAGCGGATTTTACCGCTGGCGGGAATGGAGGGGTTTTTCGTGTGCCGATTGCGGAAGACGGCGAGTACGGTTAAGGACCAACCTCAGCGCTAAGCCCTAAACGCCAAGTGCGACCCGGAGCGGGTTCAAAGAAGCGCCCGCCAAAGGCGTTGGGAACCACTGAGCCGTTGTACTGGGCATCAAACAGGTTATCGACCGCGACAAAGGGCCTTACTGCGCGATAGTCGATTCCCAAGCGCAGATCGACTCGCAGGTACGCACGGTTAAAAAACTCGTCGGGCGCGGCATCACTTCCGGGCGGCGGGCCGTTGAAATCGTTGGCCCAGTAGCGACCGACCCGCTCTAATTCGACCTCGGCAAACAAGCCCTGCGGACTGTCGTAGCTCAGCGCGGCGAAGAGCCGATGGCGCGGCACGCCCGGCACCTCGTTGTCAGCGAGCTGAGCAAGTTCACCGTCGGTCTCAACCTCGTAGTCCTCAAAAACATAGTCGCCAAAAGTGTACGCGAGAGTGGTCCGCAGCCCAGGATGCGGCACCGCCGAAAGCGACAATTCCAACCCGCGATTGCGCGCTTGGCCGGCGTTGCGGAAGTAAATCTCCTCGCTGTCTTCACTCTCGACCTGAAAGGGAATCAGCGCGTCGGCGATCTGGAGTTGGTACAAGGCCACCTCTATGTCCAAACGAGCCCGGCGCACGTGACGGCGCAAGCCCGTCTCCAACCCGAGGACGCGCTCAGGGCCTAGGTCCGGATTGAAGCCGCCCTCGCCAGTGGGCCGATTGCCCAACTCAGAGGTGGTGGGCGTCTGAAAGGCCGTGGCAACATGGGCGTACCAGCGCGAGAAGGGGCCGAGGCGGTACACCACGCCCGCCGTCGGACTGAACTGACTCATGTCGCGCGACTGGTCGTCAACGGCAAATCGGTAGCGGTCATAGCGGCCGCCAACGGTCGCGGTCAGCACATCACCCAAATCTCGCTCCAAGGACACAAAGGGACCAAAACTCCGCACCTGTTCCTCTTGATCCACTTGGCTATCGCCGTATTGCACGAGTTCAAATACGCGCTCGTCGGCCACGCGCTCGCCCTCGGGCAAGCCCTCGTTGGCGAACTCGCGGCGGTCGTCGCGCTGGAAGTCCAAGTCGAGGCCAGTCACGAGGCGCGTACCAGCCCAAGCAAACTGGTGCTCTGTGCGCAAGCCGCCAGCGCGGCGGTCGAGTTCGACAATGCGGCCCGGAATGGGGTTTTTGAGCGCACGGCCAACGCCGTACAGCACAAGGCTCGACGCGCGGTGGTGCGGCGCGTGCGGCGGGCGATATTCAAGGCGAATGCCGCCTTGGCCCTGGCGCACCTGCTTGGATGCCCCCTGCCCCACCACAAACCCACGCGCGCTGCGCGGAGCATCTCGGGCAGCGTCCGCGTCGAGCGAACTCGGATTGAACAAGTACGGGGCATCGTACAAATGCAGCAGGAGCGTCAACTCCGTATGGGGAGTGAGGGTATGACCGACGAGTGCGTTGAGGCCGCGAGCGCGGGCATCGGCGTGGTCGCGGTAGCCCTCGCTGCGCAGGTCGTACACGCTGGCAAACGCGTGAGTATTATCAGTTCGTCCCGCAAGGCTCGTCTGCGCGCGGAACAGGCCGTTGCTGCCGGCGATCAAGCGCGGCTCCACGCGCCAAGCAGCCTCGGCCGGAGCTTGGGTGTGGGCCGCGAGCACGCCGCCCCCCGCATTGCCGTACAGCGACGAGCTCGGCCCGCGTAAAATCTCAACGCGGCCCGTTGACCCCAAGTCGAGGTTGTTGAGCTGGCTCTGGCCGTCGGGCATAGTCAGAGGGATGCCGTCGAGCAAGACCTTGATCCCGCGCACGCCAAAGGCCGCGCGCGCCCCTAAGCCGCGCACGCTGAGCCGGTCGCCTTGGGAGAGGTTGTGGCGGTTGGCGATGAACAGCCCGGGCACCGGACGCAACGACTCGGCTAGCGAGAGCCCGGGGCGCGCGCGCCCGACCTCCGCGATCACGGTCGTAGCCAGCGGCAGGTCAAATCCCTTGCGGGGCGCGCGCGTCGCCGTGACTTCTATGGGGGGCATTTGGTAGCGGGGTTCAGGATCGTCAGCGTGGGCGGATGCGGCGATCAGGATTAGCACTAGGCACTGGATTAACTGGAGTTTTTTCATAGCATTTAAAGAACACTACGAAGAAATACAGACGCAAACCGGGAGTTGGGACCAAGCCATGAGCATCGGGATCGCCCTAATGCTGTTGCTAGGCGGATGCTTTGCCGCAGAGGACGGACCAAGCGGCGCAGTAGAAGCCCTCCGCAGTGAGGTGGAGTTCGTCGAGGACGCGGGATTGGAGGGCAGCGTGTCGATCGACAGCTTGACTTGGTTGCCGTTTTTGCCGCAGCCGGGATTCGGGACAATAGCGGAATTCGAGGGGATTTTTGTGGCCGTATTCCGCAATGTCGGCGAAACCACTGTATGGGTGCGCTACGACTTGCGGTTTTTCGATCAAGAGGAATTTCTAATCGACGCGTTTATACCGCTTGGACAGCCGGTCGTCCTCAGCGTCGGGGAAACGCGCCGCGTGGAGGGGGATTTTCTAATTCGCACTGACGACCCGCGCGATTTTGAGCGACTCGCCCTGATGAGGCTGGTGGCACGCATCAGACGACCCGATTCTCTCAATTAGGAATTAGGAATTAGGAATTGAGAATTCGTAATTCCTAATTCCTAATTCCTAATTCAAAACGCCACAAAACCTCCGCACACGGGAATGCACTGGCCGGTGACGTAATCCGACAGATCGGACGCCAAAAACTCCACCACCTTAGCGCAGTCCTCGGGCGTACCTAAGCGGCGGAGGGGAATCTGCGGCTCTAAGCGCTCGCGCGATTCCTCGCTGTTGCGGCCTTGGGCCACAGCGCGAGACGACAAAATTAGGCCCGGGGCGATGCAGTTGACGTGGATGCCATAAGGGCCTAGCTCGGCGGCGAGCACCCGCGTGTAGTGGACGATACCGGCCTTGGCCACCTTATAGGGCATACCGCCGCCGTCGCGCCCGCTCCACAGACCCGCTTGCGAGGCCACGTTGATGATTTTGCCAGACTGAGCTTCCTTCATGGCCGCGCTGACCGCTTGACAGCAGTGGATGGTGGCGGTGAGGTTGATGTCCATTATGTAGCGGTAGTGGGCTTCCCCAGCCAAGGAGGCGGCTTGTTCCTCGTGCGAGCGCAAGTTGCCGCCGGCGTTGTTGACGAGTATGTCGATGCGGCCAAAAGTATCGAGTCCCTCAGCGACCAAGGCATCTACTGCTTGACGGTCGGTGACATCTACGGCAATGCCCACGCCGCGGCGACCGAGATTTACTACTTCGGCTTCCACGGTCTCGGCCGTGAGTTCTTCGCCGTATTCGCAGGCGGCCTGTAGGTCTATGTCGGCGATGATAACGTCCGCGCCCAAGCGGGCCAGATGGAGGACGTAAGCGCGGCCCAAGCCGCGTGCGCCGCCTGTGATGAGAGCTACTTTGCCTTCGAGCGACATCGAAAATCTCCTTTTCCAAATAATTAGGACATGACACCAATCGTCGGCAACCAACGAGAAGCCAAGAGAATTGGAGAAAACTTGCATGACAAGAGGAGCGTTTGGCAAATTAGGTGCTGACGAATGCGCGTTACCTAACGGAAAGAGGTCGAATGGCAGAGCAAATCGGTGCAATCATTGAACAGGGGCCAGAGGACTGGCAGATCGTCCAGCAGGACGAGCGTGGGGAAGGAAGAATTGAGCTAGAGGGTCGATGGAAGTTTGAAACTCCCGGACAAGTGGAAGTGCGCTTGGTGTGGGAGGATACAGGGGTGGCTGTTGCGGCCGGTTTGGACTGGCAGGCGGTACCGACAGCGGAGGATGAGACTTGGAGGGGGGCTTTGGAACACATACCCGCAGGAGGGCTTTATCGGCTGGAGACGCGGTTGCGGACGGCGGACAATCCGGCTGGGGAATGGTCGCCGCGCGGGGATATGCGGCACTTTTTGGGGGTAGGCGATTTGTGGGTGATCGCCGGACAGAGCAATTCAGCGGGATACGGACGCGGGCCTTACGAAGATCCAGTGGAACTGGGAGTACACCTGTTTAGGAACAGCGAGCACTGGGCACTGGCGACGCATCCGATGAACGAATCGACCGATACCCAACACGCCGTGAACCGCGAGGCCGCCAACCCAGGACACTCGCCCTACCTGCAATTTGGCCGTACGCTCAAAAGAGTGCTCGCGCACCCGGTGGGTTTGGTGCAGACGGCATTAGGAGGCTCTCCACTCACTCGTTGGAACCCCGGTGAGCCTGGGGCAGCGGATTTGTTCGACAATATGGTGCAGTGCGTGGATAAGGTCGGGGGAACGGTCCGGGGTATTGTGTGGTACCAAGGGGAAAGCGATGCCGGGACCGACGCGGACGCGACCAGTTACGCGCAGCGATTCCAGCAAGCAATCGCCGCCTGGCGGGAGGCCCTTGCCGACGCAGAGTTGCCGGTGCTCACCGTGCAGTTAAACCGCGTGTACCAACCAGCCGACCCGGATGTTGACCGGTGCTGGAGCCAAGTGCGCGAGGCCCAGCGGCAGGTGGCGCGGCAAGTGCCGAGGGTAGGCGTGGTGCCCGCACTCGACTTGCCGCTTGCGGATCAGATCCACACCAGTCCCGCCGGCAATATGCTCTTGGGCGAGCGGTTGGCGCAGGCGGCTTTGGGGCTGGTCTATGGTCAGGCGGTAGCTTGGCAAGCACCGGATCTGGCGGCGGCCCGGCGGCGGGGAGACCGCGTCGAATTGGAGTTTACTGCCGTCGAGAGTCGGATGGACAGCATTGACCTAGAGGCCAATAGCTTCCGGGTCGAGGATGAAGCCGGTGAGGTGCCAGTCGCAGGGGTGGTCTATCCCCAGGACCACCGCGTCGAACTGGTCTTGGAGCGGCCCTTGCAAGGGTCGGCTAGGGTCCACGGCGGCTACGGCAAGGATCCAGCGACCGTGCCAGCGGATATGGAGCGATTCTTGCCCATGTTGGGCTTTTGGGGCGTGGAGATTGTCTGATGATTATGGTACGCGCAAGCATCTTATCGGCTGCCCTGCTGTTCGGCAGTGCTGGGGCGCAGGCGAATCTGGTAGGTTCCTGGGAGAGCTGCCAGAGCGAGTTTGGCTCCTTTGTAGAGCATTTCTATATCGAGTTCAATAGCAATGGGCGCTTCCGCCGCGTCGCGCTCCGAGACGATTCCGAGCGGCCGGTAACAGAAGATCAAGGCCAGTACGAAGCCGCTGACGGCGTTGTCACCCTGCGCTATACCGCCAACGTCAGCGGGGTGCTGGCCGAACAAAGCGAGACGGTGCCCTTCCAGCTAGAGGACGATACCCTGTATTGGGGAGCCGAACCCGCAATCGCCTTGGCGCGAGCGCAAGAGCTAGGCGACGAGCTGTTGGGTCGATGGGGCATCGTCAATTTTGCCGATGGGATGCTGGCCGGACACGTGGTCTTCCGGGCCGATGGAACCTACGAGCTAGAATTGGGCGGCGTCGGGCACAGCGGGGTGTGGTCGCGAGCGGGGTCGGGCGTAGTCCACTGGCCGACCATCGCCGATGAAGCCGGGGTCGTCGGGTTGCCAGCGGTGTGGACCAATGTGCGCGTCGAGGGCGACCAGCTCTTCTATGATATCGCCTGTAGTTTCACCGTTGAGGCCGTGCGGTTGGCCACGGCCGTGGCGGAGGTGTCTTGGGGGGCGATTAAGCGCCGTCTCGCAGGCCCGCCAAGATAGCCGTAGCGAGTTCCATCGTCGCGATGGCCTCGTCCAAGTCCGCAGCCGGTGGGCCGATGGGACGGTCGGCTTTGATGCAGTCAAAAAAGTGAGCCGCTTGGGCTAGGGTGCTGTCCACACCCTCCTTTTGCAAGTGCTTGCGCTCTCCGTCGCAGACCAACTCGCAGGTGGAAATCCCCTCTAAATAGGCCGAGATGTCGCGGCCGTGGATTTCGTAGCGCTCTAGGCGGGCGTCGGTGGTGTAGTTGGCGCAGATCTGGGCGACGCAGTCGTTTTCAAAGACGACCAAGGCGGCGTGGACGTCCTTGTAGGCGGATGCGCGCCGGACGAAGCTGTGGACTTCGGCGACCGGGGATCCACCTAGGTGGCGCACCAGATCGATTGCGTGGATCGGGCTTTCGAGCAGCATGTTGTCCATGACGATTTCGGGAAAGCGGCCACCAGCGATAAAACCGCTCATGCTCTTGTGGAACTCGCCGACTAGCTGGTAGATCGGGCCGCGAGACTCAATCTCCTCGCGCACTTGCAGAACTAGTGGATCAAAGCGGCGATTCCAGCCGACCATGCCGCGAGCACCGCTGGCCTCAGCGGCCTCTTTGAGAGCGCGGGTCTGGTCCAAGCTCATACCCGGCGGCTTCTCCAGCAGGGTGTCGACGCCTCGCTCCAAGCACGGCAGAGCCGCCTCGGCGTTGAGATGAGCTGGGGTCGCGACAATCGCAGCGGCTAACTCCTCGGCGTCTAGCATGGCCACTACATCCGCGTAGCGGCGCTCGACGCCCCACTCGTCGCCCACCTGTTCGCGGCTTGCCGCAACGGGATCGCAGACGGCGACCAACTCGACGTCCGTCAGCGCGTGCAGGGCGCGTACGTGGCCGCGACCGCGGCCGCCGCAGCCAATTAATCCAACAGGTATATTCGCCATAGATAACTCCTTTTCTGTGGATCCTGAGCGCCGGGTAACGCGGCCCAGCCCACTAGTTGAACCAAAAGGAATAGAGCCGCGCCTTTTCGAGCAAGATGCGCAGTTTGATCGCCTTGCCTTCCAGATGACTCAGGTCCGCGCTGCCGTTCCAAGTCGCAATGTGATCTAGCCCATCTGTGGTAATCGGGTCCGCGTCCTCATAGGTATGGCCGGGGATGATGTGGCTAGTCGGTCCGAGGATCTGCACCTTCACCGCCATTTCGTGGACCCGGCCGGATACGTTGAGATGTAGCTGCTTGCCGGCAAAGGTAAAGCTGCGGGTGGTCAGCTCGCCCGCAGGCTGTTTGCCCCCGTCAATGGAGACGAAGCGGTCAATGGGCAGGGTGGCTAGGCCAATCGCAGCGCGCATCTCCTCTCCCCCTTGTGGCTCGTCGTAGATCGGCCCCATGTCGTGACCAGAACTACAGCCATAATAATACAGCAACACCTGGTCCCCGTGGACGATCGGAGAGAGCGGGTAGATTTCCTTGGCGTCAAAAGCGGCTGCGGCCCCTAGTTCGATAATAGGTGCGCGGAAATCGCGCTGGTAGTGGATGCCGTCGCGGCTGAAGACTAGAGTCGGGTAGATTGCGCCGGAATTCAACCGATACACGTCGAGCAGGCCGAGGTAGTTGCCTTGGTATGCGCTAAAGGTAGCGAAGTAAAACTGTGCGTCGGGCGGGTCGTGGTCATCGGGGACGATGATGGTCTCGGGCAAGTCCCAGTGAATCATGTCGGCACTCTCGGCGCGACCGACGGTGCGGCCGTGGCGCTCCATATCGGTACTGCGCGAGTGTTGGCTTGGCTCGGTGTAGGCCGCATACGTTGCGCGGATGGGATCCCACATAAAGCGGGTCGGCCCAGCCAGCAGCGGCGCTCGCGGTGGGCTGGCGATGACGGGGTTGTGCGAGCAGGGCGTCCAAGTGATGCCGTCGGGCGAATAGTAGAGATCCCATATAGTAGTGCTCGCGACCCCTCGCCTTTTGAGATCGTCGATCCAGTGGGGCGCTTTCGTGTAGTAAATATCCGATGCTTCTTCGACTTGGCGCACGCGGGCGGGATCGCTGTCGCCGTAGCGCACCAGCCCCTTGAAACGCCGGGCCGGGTCTTGGTCGTGCGGGTCGCGGAAGATGTATTTGACCGCGTCCGCAGACGGGAGGAGGTTGTTGGCGCGCGACCCGGCAAACTCCACCAAGCCGAGCGCGGGCTTCTCCCAATGGATGCCGTCTTGCGACGTGGCCAGACACGGGCGCATACTACCCTCGGCTAGCAGAGGCTTGACGCAGTTGTAGCTTTTGGAGGCTGGGTCGGTGATAAAGCGGGTGACGTAGCGGCACGTGGTGTACCACATCTTGAAGTGGTGTTGGGCCTCGTCATAATAGACGTAGTTCACCTGATTGTACGTGCCCTCCCAAGGCCGATCGACGGGCAAGATGGGGTTGTGGGACGACTTTCGCGCCGAATTCAGCACCCGTCGGGCGTGCAGGAGGCTTTCGATCAGGTAGTCATCAATGAAGAGTTGGCGGGTGGTGCCAATGTCAATTAGGGCCATAAAAGCCTCTTCCCCACCAAAGCGAAACGGGCTACGTCTTTTGACGCAACCCGTTGTTTTTAATGGCGCACCCACAGGGACTCGAACCCCGAACCTTCTGATCCGTAGTCAGGTGCTCTATCCAATTGAGCTATGGGTGCAAAGCAGTGTCATAAAATAGACGCCGCCCCCATTCTCGTCAAGGTGCGAACCCCTCGGACAAAGCCTCCAAGTACTTATAGCCCGACCCCGTGTTGAAGAGCACTACGCGCTCGTCCGAGGCCACGAGTCCCTGCTCCTTGAGCTTGATTAGAGCCGCTAACGTGGCCCCGCCTTCGGGCGCGGGGAAAATGCCCGCGTGCGCCGCCATGCTGTGCGAATGCGCGATCAACTCCTCGTCGCTAACGGCAATAGCTGTACCACCGCTTTCCCGCAGCACCTGCAACATCAGAAAGTCGCCGACCGCACTGGGGACGCGCAAACCAGAAGCTACCGTGTGAGCACCTTCCCACGCTTGGGCGGATTCATCGCCGTGCGCAAAGGCTCGCACAATCGGCGCACAACCTTCGGCCTGCACCGAGATCATCCGCGGCCGGTGCTGGCCAATCCAGCCGAGTTGCTCCATCTCGGCGAATGCCTTCCACATCCCGATCAGCCCCGTGCCCCCACCAGTGGGATAAATCACCACGTCGGGCAACAACCAGTCCATCTGCTCGGCCAACTCGTAACCCAAGGTCTTCTTGCCCTCGATGCGGTACGGCTCCTTCAGAGTCGAAACCTCAAACCACCCCTCGGCTTCCTTGCGCTCGCCGACGATGCGGCCGCAATCGCTGATTAGCCCGTCAATCAGTTCGACCTCCGCGCCGCAGGACCGGCACTCAGCGACAAAAGCCTGCGGCGTATCGCGGGGCATAAAGACAATCGCCGGCAGACCACAGGCGGCCGCGTAAGCTGCCATCGCGCCACCGGCATTGCCCGCCGTGGGGATGGCCAGCTTTTTCGCGCCCCGCGCGCGGGCACAGGTGACGGCAGCCGAGAGCCCTCGGGCCTTGAAGGAGCCGGTGGGATTGGGCGATTCGTCTTTTATGTAGAGCTGGGAAAAGCCCGCCCAGCAACCCAAGCGCTCCGGACGCAGCAACGGGGTGAAGCCCTCACCGAGGGAGACGATCTCCTCGGGCGTGCGGATGGGCATGACTTCCCGGTAGCGCC
>JAPPEG010000279.1 GCA_028875345.1 Gemmatimonadota bacterium | reverse complement strand
CGAGGGCATCCCCTCGCTCCGCGACAAGCGCCTGCAAGAGGCATACGATCACTACGAACGCGTCGGCCCCGCCTACCACCAAGCCAACCGCCTCTACCTAGCAACGCGCCAGCTCTTCGTCGAACGCGGCCGCGGCGATGCACTCGATTTCCACGCACTCTACCAATCCGTCTATCTACACGCCCTAGGCCGCGACAATCCCTACACCCTCGACGAAGGCGAAGCCGCTCTCGTCAAGCTGCGGGTCGCCCGCGTACCGCTGTCCCACGCCCACGCGGTCGCCGAGAAGATACAATCCGGGACGGCCCAAAAAGAGCCCGCGACCGACTCGGCCGACGATCCGCGCTTGGCCGAGCACTACGCCTGTGAAATCGACGGAGTGCGCCACGCCGGGACGCTGCGCGACCTGCTTAGCGAGGTTGCCGAGCGCGTCGTCGATTACCTCGCCGCTGGCGAGCACCTCGCCATCCGCTTTAACACCTATAGCAATTTCATCTATCTCGGTATTTCGGTGTGGAAAGCCATCACGGACGCCGACGTACTCTTGGCCCGCATTGAGGGACGGGTGCGCGCCCAATGGCACCAAAAGCTGTGCAAGCTGGTTCTGCTAGGTAAGGGTATGCTACTCAAGTTCCTCCAAGCCCACTCCGAAGATCCCGCCCAAATCAAGCCGAGGGAATTTTGGTACGGCCAAGAGTACAGCTACCTGACCCGCGACATGATCGACCTGACGCGCCGCTTAGTCGGCTACGTCAACCGACTAGCAGACCGGGCGCGAGGAGAAGTTGATCTGGTGGTCCTGCCCCCACTGCTCGACGGCAAGGCCAAGGGCCGCTTTCTCGAATACCAGCACGTCGGGCGGCGCCAGAGCCTCGGCCCATGGAGCCGTCGGGCGCGTCTCTTTCAGTGGGCTTTCCTCTACTACCGCACCGGAAAGAAAAAAATGAGCCTCCTAGCGGCTCAACTCCCAGAAGCGGAGCGCCTCAAAGCCGCCAGTGCCCAAAGCAGCGAATGGGGGCGGAAATCGCTGGACATTTTCGGCATTGAATTGACCGTAAGCGCCGATCCGCTCTTCGCCGCCACTGCCCGCGACCTCGACCTAGCCAACAAACAGGAGAAGATCCTTTTTCTACCCACGCACCGCAGCCTCTTCGACCATCCGGTGATGAGCACCCTGATCCACGACCCCCGTTTCCTCGAACTGATGGGCTGGCGCGAACCCCCCGCGCCGGTGAGCCTCGCCCGCGCGCGACTGACCGAACCCGCAACTCTGCGCATTGGCGGGCGCTCTTTTTCGCTGATTGGTTTTACTACTGAGGAAGTTGACCACATAATGGAGGCCGTTGACGGGCACGTCATTATGACCCGCTCGGCCGACACGAAAAATCCCACGCGCCGCTTTGCCGAGCTCCTAGCACAGCGGCCGGGCGTCGTCTATGGCGAGGGCACCACCGCCGCCTTTGAGCATCAGTGCCTGCCCATGCAGCACGCGCTCTTTGCTTATCTGCCGCCCGACGTGATCATCGTGCCGCTAGCCTTTCGCGGCCTGCATTCGCTGTGGCCCAAATGTCCCCGGGGCAATCTCAACATCGGCAGCGGCCGGGTCGAAGTGATGGTTTGCCCACCCATGCTCGGTGAAACCACGCTCCTGCCGCGCAAGCGCGCCCTGCGCACACAGCTAGAGCCAGCGACGCTCTTCCAAGCCGTACACATCGCGCGGCTTTTCAATCCGGAACCGAGCTAAAAGAGCGATAGCTGCTCAGCCTCCCGCCGGCGCGGCATAGCCGCATCCTCGCACGCGAGTAACTGAGCGGGGATCTCTTCTACAAACGGCGATAGCGCGCACTGCACCCGCTCGCCATAGCGCTGGCGGCTGCGCGCCCGCAGCAACACCAACTCCTCCTCGGCCCGCGTCATGCCCACGTAAAAGAGCCGCCGCTCCTCGGCGAGATCGGCGGCCCGCTCGCGGAAGGGGATGAGTCCGTCCTCCACCCCGCAGATAAATACCACTGGAAATTCCAAGCCCTTGGCCGCGTGCAAAGTCATCAGCGCAACGGCCTCCGGGCCTTGGGGGCCACCCCGTTCCTCATAGTCGGCCTCTGTGCCTAAGAGCACGGTCTCCAGTAGCTCCGCGAGCGTTCCAGCCGCATCCGCTAATCGGGCCAAGTGCTCCAAGTCCTCGTCCTTTGGGTCGCCGAACTCGGCCTGCCAGCGGCGCACCCAAGCACCCGCCCCTTCCTGCTCGGCCCATTGCCTGTACTCCGCTATCCGCGCCTCTAAGGCCTCGACCCGGTCCTGCGCCGCGGCCGACAACTCCCCTCGTCGCACTTGGCGCAAAATGTGCGGCTCCGCACCCATGGCCTCTAGTGCCTGCCAGCGGCGCACATCCTCTTGCGAAATCGAGACGTAGCGGGCAAACGCCAACGCGGCCCGCACGGCCGGCGCTTGCAGAAAACCCTTCTGTCCGACGAGCCGGTAGGGCAGACCCTCCTTGCGGAAGCACTCCTCTAGCACTTGGCCCTGTCGGCCGGTGCGGAAGAGCACGGCAAAGTCGGCGAAACTGCGCGTGCCCTCTGCGCCAGCATCGGTCTGCACCATATCGGTGCCGCCGACCATGCGGGCAATCTCCCGCACCACCGCAATGCCCTCGGCCGTCTCGCTTTGCACCTCGATTAGGCGGATTTTTTCCTTTCCCGGACGCATGGCGGCCAGTTCAATAGCCTCGCGTTCTGGATTGTGGCCGACGACGGTAGCGGCGGCCTCGACAATATGCCCCTGCGAGCGGTAATTCGCGCCTAGATGAAAGAGTCGCGTATCCGAGAAACGGTCGCGCAAGTGAACGAAGTGGTCGGGGGAAGCACCGCGAAAGCTGTAGATCGCCTGATCCGGGTCGCCGATGGCCATCAGGCCCGCTCCCTCACCCGCCAACTGCAGGACCAATCTATACTGTGCGGCGTTGAGGTCCTGGAATTCGTCTATTAGCAAATAGGGGAACCGCGCCCGCACCTGTTCCCGCACGGCTGCATCCCCTTCTAAGAGGCGCAGCAAATCCAAGAGAATGTCGTCGTAGTCACAGGCTCCGGACGCGTGTAGGGCTGCCTGATAGGCGTCGTAATGCGGTCGCCACTCCTCGGCGATCTCATCCAGCTCCTGAGCGGCGGCCTTAGCCAGCGAGATGGCTTGACTAGCAGCGGCAACCGATCCCGACAATCCAGCATCCGCCAGCGCCCCTTCCAGTAACCGGCGCGCTTCCACCTCGTCGAGCACCAGCTTTGGCTCGCAGCCCAACTCCTGCAAGAGCGACAATGCCAAGCGATGGAAGGTCCCCACCTGCATCGCGCCCAGCCCTCCGTCCAACAATGCGCTCAGCCGCTGCCGCATCTGTCCAGCCGCCCGCCGGGTAAAGGTGATGGCCATGATCTGCCCCGGGTCCACGCCGCTTGCGACCAGCCGGGCAATGCGCCGCGTCAGCACCCGGGTCTTGCCCGACCCTGGCCCAGCCACGACCACTAAAGGCCCTCCTTCGGCTTCTTCGACTTGCCGCTGTGCGTCGTCGGGCGCGTCCGCGTCCTGCTCCGCTTGTGGGGTGGTTTCGGGCCTTGGCGGCACCACTGGAACGTGGACTTCCTCAGCCGTCTTCGCGACCGCCGGTCCCAAGTCAAACAACGCACCCTGCCCTTGTAAGCGCGTCCGCTCCTCCTCGCTAAACACGCTGATTACGCCGTACTCCCCATCGTGGCCGGGGTAAATGTCCACCTCGCCGCAGCGCATCCGGCGCACGCCCTCAGCCACCAACGGCCCGACGCAACTTTCAATCGCTTCGAGTCCGGCGCGGCGCAATACTTCGAGTTCTGTACCTACTTCGACCAGAAGCCGGTCGTACACAGCGCGGACTTTCTTGCTCTTCGGGCCAACGCCAACCGCTGCGCCGATCACTTCATCGAGCGGAATCAAGTACTCATAGGACGGGGCAACCTCCGGTCGAAATCCCTCCGGACGATCAGCCAGCTTCTCCACCCGGTGCAAAACCCCCACCGTCAGCTTGCGTCCGCACACCGGGCAGATCCCCTCGGCGGCCAGCGTTTGCGCCGGTTTGTAGCACACCGCGCACTTGCGGTGGCCGTCGTAGTGGTATTTGCCTTCTTCAGGGTAGAACTCCAACGTGCCCAAAAAGCGCGCTGGGTCGCGGTCTTTGAGCACAGAGTAGATGCTTTGATACGAGCACTCCGTATCAAAGCACGTAGCCTCGCGGGCCAGTTTTTGCGGCGAGTGGGCATCGGAATTGGATACGATCGCATAGCGGTCCAGGGCCGACAGCCGCCAGTTCATCGGCGGATCTGAGGACAGGCCGGTCTCCACCGCGAAGATGTGCGGCAACAGATCCTCGTAGCACTCCTCCAACGAGTCAAAACCCGACGAGGCACCTAAAGCGGCAAAGTGCGGCGTCCATATATGGGCCGGGATAAAGAGCACCTTCTCGTCGGCTTCGAGACAGATCTCCAAAAGATCGCGGCTGTCCAACCCCAAGATGGGCCGGCCGTCGGACTGCAAGTTGCCAATGGCACCGAGGCGGCGGTTGAGTCGGGCGGCGGATTCGAGAGTGGGCAGGATGACGACGTGGTGGATCTTGCGAGTCTTGTCGCCCTTCTTGTAGATGGTGCTGATTTCCACCGAAAGCATGAAACGCACGGCGCGGCGGCAGCGCTCGGGCAACTCTTGTTCCACAGCGGCGCGACGACCGGGTTCTAGTTGGTACAGCCCCTCTTCGGCCGGTTCAAGCTGCTCAGATAGTTCGGCGAACCACTCGGGATGCGTGTAATCGCCCGTGCCGACCACATCAACGCCCTTGAGCGCCGACCACTTGTGCAAATTGGAAGGGTTGAGCTCGCGGCTCGTCGCTCGTGCAAAGCGCGAGTGCAAATGCACGTCGATTACGAACTGCATATTGGATCCCCGTTGACTTGTAAGGTTGCCCTAATCCCGCTCGACCCAGTTGGCAACCACAATGCCCACAGCCACCAGCCCCATGCTAGCCAGCAGATAGGGCGATATGGCCTCGTCCAAAAGCGCGGCACTCAACAGCACGCCCACCACCGGCGTGGCAAAGCCGAATCCCCCCAATCGCCCCGGCGAGTGGTGTTGGAGCAGAAAGACTAGGATGATAAAACACAATCCGGCGACGACGATGCCTTGGTAGAGTACGCCGGCGACGACCGGGCCGGTTAGGACGTACTCGGCTTCGGATTCTAAGAGCACACTCCAAGCGGCAAACAACGGCAGGCTCAGCACGGCCTGCCAAAACAGAACCTGATAGGGGTTAAGCCCTTGCACCAACCGCTTGATCACCACTTGCCGCAAGCCCAACAACAAGCCGCTAGCGGCCACCATCGCGTCGCCGAGCAGGTACTGCGTCTCAGCCAGTGCCAGCGACTCCCAAAACAGCAACACCACGCCGGCAAACGAAATGAGCAAGCCAAACCACTGCCCTAAGCCCAAGCGGTCGCCGACGAGCAAGTGCGCGAAGAATGCCGTGAAGAAGGGATAGATATTGACCACCACCCCCGAGCGGCTAGCCGTGGTGTACTGAGTGCCCGCGTTCAAAAGCCATATCTGCAGCGCGAAAAGCAGGGCCAAACCGCCCAACCCCTTCCATTCGCTGCGGGGCGTGCGCAGCCGAATACCAGCAAAAAGTGCCCCGACCCATACGGTCAGAGCACCTAGTGCGAAGCGCAAACCCGCCATCGCCGCCGGCGGCACTCCATCGAGACCCACCTTGATCGCCACTGGATTGCCGCCCCACAGCACGGCGGTCACAACGGCTAGAGTACCGGCCTTTAGCCCGACGGCCTCATTGCGGATTTCGGCGGCCAACTTACTCGATGATCTCGGCCTTGACGATGTAGTCTAGGTTGGGAAAGTTTTCTGCGAGATAGGCGTTGCCGTTCATGGCGATCTGCCCTTGGGAAGGCTGCTGGCCGTACTCGGCGTTGATCGCATCGACCACCTCTATGCCTTCTACTACTTCGCCGAAGGGCGCAAACCCCATGCCGTCGAGATTGGCGTTGTCCCCCAAGTTGATAAAGAGCTGGGTCGTGCGCGTATTGGGCTGGTTGGTTTTGGCGTACGTAATCCGTCCGCGCGTATTGCTCTGCACGACGGGGTCGTCGAGGATATGAGCCCGATGCCAGACCTGGTTCAGCGCTGGATTGCCGCTCAGACCCCACTGCACCACAAAGTTAGGTACCACGCGGAAGAAGCGCTGCTCGTCGTAGAAACCATTGCGGACCAAGTTGTAGAAGCGGTCGGCACCGTGCGGTGACCAATCGCGCGTCACTTGGATGACCACCGGGCCAGCGCTAGTCTCCAAGCGTACTGAGAATTCGTCGGGTGCCTGCTCGTTCAGGGCCTCGCCTGTAGGATCCATTAAGATCTCCTTGCTTGTTTCCCCATCTTGGCCGCCGGTTCCACAACCGAAAGCCCAAAGTGCGATGATTAATAGTGCGCTCCGCTTCATAATTTTATGCCTTTATGCTTGGTGTGTTTGTCGATTTCCGCTACAGCCCTTTCACGGCTGCGACGAGCGCCTCGGTCGTAATGCCGAAGTGCGCCCACGTCTCTAGATGGCCTTCTGACGGAGCCGTCGTCGGATCGGTAATGCCGATGTGCGCCGCCGGAATACCCAAGTCGCCGGCAACGCCCGCCACCAACCCGGCGAAACCGCGCACGCCGACGTTGGCTGCGCCGATCAGGCCGTCTTCTATAGTTACCACGCCCTTGGGATAACGGCCCACTATATCTTCTAAAGCAGCGTCAGGCAGCGGTAGCCCATTGATTACATGCACATCCACCCCTCCTTCGAGCTGTTCAGCCGCCTCGCCAGCGAGAAAAGCCGGCGCGCCAAAAGCCAAAAACGCCCGCTCGGCTCCAGCGTAAGTGCGATAGGCCGTCATCGGCTCCCAAGCATCGCCCGCCTCCCACAGCGGCCCCGAGCCGTCTTGTTTTTCGAGGATGGGCAGGGAGTCGCGCGGGATGCCGATGATGTGCCCTCCGTAGTGCGCCGCCATATCGCAGACCGCCAAAAACGCCGCCCGCGCATCGGCTGGCCCGTAGAAGCGGTGCAGATAGGGCAAATAGCTCAAACCGACGTTGATCCACTCCAGGCCCCAACCCGAAAAGTGATCGCGCCCGGTGCAGGCCCCCACGTGCGAGACGTGGAAGGCGACGTTGAGGCCCTCGTTGACGCCGGTGAGGTTGCGCTGATAGCGCCAGACGTCAAAGCCCTCGCGGGCAATGCCCTCGTAAAAGGCGGCAAACGTCGATACCACATTGAGCTGCGGTCCCGGCGCGCTCATCGCCAACCCATCGGTGATCAGACAAGCGGCTTGCTCCTCAATACTCATCTCGAACTGGTGATCAGCGGCCAAGAACCCGCGCGCCTTCGCCAGCTTGGTCGAAGGATCGAGGTCGCAGCTAACGACGAAGACGTCGTCGGGGAAATGCGCGGCCACCGCTGCGTACGCAGCCTCGGAACCAGCTCGCGGACTTTCGCGCTCGCCCACCGCGGGCAAGCTAACCTCTTTCTTGATGCTTTCGGGCAGAACCAAATTGCGGCTGCCGGGAGCAGGTCTAGCCCGGGTCTCGACTTGGCGCTTCTCGTCTTGGCGCAGTGTCGCCAGGGCTTGGTCCGCGGCCGCTGTCTTTTGAAACATCGGGTTGATCAGCACTTGCGCGGCGTCGCGGCCCTTCATGTGGCCGTCGTGATGCCCTTCGCCGCCGGGGAGCTTGTTGACCAAGAACAGGCACTCGAGCATCGGCACTACGTCGCGGTAGCTCATCAGCGAGCCGGGAACCCAGATGCGAGTGCTGAGATCGACACCGTGCTCAGCGGCAAACGCTGCGACCTCGGAACCAATGCCCATGCGCTCGCCAAAGTCGCCGAGTTGCTCGTGCGTTCCCGTGGGATAGATCAGCGTCGGTCGGCCCTGCTGCGCCAGTTTGTATCCTTCGACATAGGTTTCGTAAAGCACCGCAGCGTCGTGCAAGGTCTCAATCTCGATGACTTCCACGCCCATCGCCGCAACGATCGGACGCGGGTCCTTGTCCATAATGCCCTCGGTAGCGCCCGAAAGCTGGATGCCGTTGCGGTGCATGACGAAGGTGATCGGCGCTCCGTGGACGGCTGCGCCGTTGAAGCCGTTGAGCGCTTGGCCCGAGATATAGCCAGCGTCGCCACAGTGGCAGATGACCCAGCCGCCCTCGCCGCGCTTGGCCCGCTTGCCGAGCGCTTGGCCCACGGCCACCGGAATCATCACCCCTAGCCGCCCGCCGTTGAGTTGAGTGCCGCCCGGCAGCCAAGACACGTGCCCAGGAGCGTCGAGCCCGCGGCGAAAACCCTCGACGACGATCTCCTCATCGATAAAACCCAGTGCCGCCAGTGCCGCGTAGTAACCCACGGAGGTGTGGGCGTGTTCGATAGTGTATTCGATGCGTTCGTAGTCGGTAATCGCCAAGGTCAACAAGAGCGACGGAATCAGCTCTAGACCGCCGCCGAGGTGGTCCAACTCGCCGATTTCGGCCAGCGAGGCCAGCGAGCGGATCGCGATCGCGGCTGCTTCGATCTGCAAGCCCTCTAGGGCGTCGATTTGCTCTTGGTGCAGCGCTTGTTGTTTGCCGATATCCACGGTGAGCGGCAAGACCGCGGAATGCACCTTCTCGCCTAGGTAGCGCACTCCGCCCAACAGCTCTTTGTTGCGCTGCTGTTGTCCCGTTTGCGCCGCTTCAATCCCCCGCATGTATAACTCCCTAAGTGGGTATTTTTAATTGAATGAAAGAGTCGTAAAAGTATAAACCCAGCACCGAATGCGAGCAATTAACGCGGCTTGAATTGCACGGCCAATTTCTCTGCCCATGCCTTGTTCGCGTCGATCGTGCGCCCGGCGTTGTGCGGCGTGTGCACCACGTTGTGCCGCCCCAGCAGCGGATCGTCTAACGGCAGCGGCTCTTGGTCCCACACGTCCGCCGCTAGGCTCAGTTCATCGGCCATCACTCGCCGCCGGATCGCGTCCGTATCGCAGATCTTCGCTCTGGTCACCAACACCACCAGACAGCCCTTGGGCAGCGCGTCGATGTGCCCAGCCTCGACTAACCCGCGCGTCGATTCCGTCAGCGGCACCATGGGCGCGAACACTTCGGCATCGGTGACTAGCTGATCTAGATGGTACTCGCGGCGCGACCCGGCCCGGTGAAAGCACGGCTCCGTGGCAAACGGGTCCCAAGCCGCCACATCGGCTCCCAGCATCGACGCGAAGCTGGCGTAGCGACTGGAAATATTGCCGGCTCCTACGATCCGCACTCGCTTGCCACACAGCGTGCCGCTGGCAAAGGCCGGGTCGTCGCCAAACTGGTGCCCGCGCGCGCCGGGCTGGCCCTGACCCCCGGGCGGCTCGTAGTCCCAAGGCGCTTGGTTCTGGATGATCTCGCGGTGCAACTGCGGAATCCGCCGCAGCCCGCACAGCGTCAAGGCCAAGCCAAATTCCGCCACAGTCTGCGACCAAAACCCCTCGCTCGGATGGTCGTACACCGCAACGCCAGCCTCGGCCAGATACTCGCCACAGCCCTCACCTAACCGCCGGCCATAAGACCCCTGAAAGGTCGCTTCCTGTAAGGCCGTAAAAAGTCGCAGACACGTCAGACTCACCGGCACCCCTAGCGTAGCCAACCGCGTCACTTGGCTCGGGTCTTCGACCACCTCGCCCAGGGGCCGCTCGTCTCCGTGCGCCAGACGCACAAAGCCCGCTTCGGGCCACAGGGAGCGGAAGTGGTCGGCGGCAAAGGGCCAAACTCCGTCAAAATCTGGATGAACGACGATCATATCACTCATGTTATCCGCTCTCCTGACAAAAAAACGGCTGCGTCCAAGCAAACGCCTCTCCTGCGCCCCAACACTCAAAGCGCACGTATCCCGCTCGCTCTGGCACTTCCACCTCAATTTCCCGTGCATCGGCCACGGCTATCCGCTTCGCGCCGGCGCGCAAGGCCACGATCCGCGCTGCATTCTCCGTCTCAATCCAGATCCTGTTTCCTTCGACTTGGATCTGGTTGATCTCAACTCCCGTCGAGGCGTAAAATCGACCGGCGCGCAGGGCCTCCACTACGCCGCTAGCCGTCTCCTCCTCCACATAGGCCACATTCCACCCCAACCCCACATCGCCTTCCGCCGCGTGGCTGTCGTCGTTGGCAAACCCCCACAGGCGTCTTCCCGCGCTCAGCAGCATGTCCCAGCGATTCGTCGCGTAGGGGCTACCCTCCAAGCGGCAGATCACTCCGTTGTAGATTTCCAAGCCCACGTAGCCCTCGCAGGCCTGCAAAAGCTCCTGCGGACAGTGGTTGAAATTGCCGTGCCAATTGGGATGGTTGAACAGGGCAAAACCCCCACCCGATTCGTTGACCTCGTCAATTACCTGCTGTCGGTCCGCATGCGGCGCGACCCACGCTGCGTCCCCTACGTGCAAAACGTGCGGACCGTTGGCTGAGATTTCATTGCCCGGAACTAGGATCATCCCTTGTGCATCGTATTGCTCGTAGTCTTCCAAGGACGTATAGATGTCGTGATCGGTGATCGCCAAAAAGCCGTAGCCGCGGCCCGCGTAATCGTCAATTACCGCTTGGTGATCGCGCTCGCCGTCGCTGGCCGTGGTGTGCGTGTGCAGGTTGCCGACTAGCCAGCGGCCTCCGCGCAAATTCTGATAGGGATGTTCGATCATTGGTTTCTCCTCGTTGGGAAGCGGCCTCAAAATACGGGAGCACTCTGCGGGCGACAAGGGAAGGCTCGCCGGGCAGTGTTGACGCGAAAAGTAAGTGGCCGTTTAATACAGGCCCGTGAGGAGATAGACTTTAAACACATGATTGAATAGGTTCCCGATGAAAATCACCGACATCCGCACACTTTCGCTCGCGCGCGCCCACGAGCCTGAACTTCAGTGGTACAGCGCCACCTTCCACGTGCCCAAGGCCGACTGCTCAATCTGCATCATCGAAACCGACGAAGGCTTGCAGGGCATCGCCGAGCCTTGCGCGTACGGCGTGCCGCCCACAATTGCCGCTCGCATCGACGAACTCAAGCCCAGTCTCATAGGCCGCGACCCCCGCGACGAAGATCTGACGCCGCACAACAAAGCAGAGCGCGCCAACGACATCGCCAACGCCGGCCTCAACTGCGCGCTGTGGGATTTGCGCGGCAAGATCGCTGGCAAACCCACCGCCGACCTGCTCTGTGCGGCAGGACAGAAACCCCTGCGCCGTCTCCGCCTCTACGCTTCCTCGGGCGTGCGCTACGACTGGGACGACCACCCTGAATCCGTCGTCGAAGAGGCAATCGGCTACGCCGAAGAGGGTTTCACCGCCTACAAGATGCGCATAGGCACCCACTGGGCTTGGTCGGGCGTCACCGTCGATTGCTTTCTAAAAATAGCGCGCCAGATCCACGAGGCCGTGGGTGCGCGCATGGACCTGGCCCTCGACGGCAATTGCCGCCTCTCGATGGAGGAGGCGCTGCCCATTGCCGAGGCGCTCGACGAAATGAGCTGGGCCTGGTTTGAGGAGCCGGTCGAACGCGTACCCGAGGACTACGCCCGGCTCAACGACGCCGTCTCCATCCCCATTACCGGCGGCGAGCCGTTCACCACGTGGGCGCAGTTTGAGCCTTTTATGGCGGTGGGGGGCTTCGGCATCGTCCAGCCCGACGCCGGCGTCTGCGGTATCGACCTCTGCATGGAGGTCGGCCACAAAGCCCACTTCGACTATGGCGGCATACCCCTGATCCCGCACAACTGGCACAACGGCCTGATGACCATGGCCAACGCCCACATGGTCGCGGCGCTGCCCGACCCACGCCTAGTCGAGCTAAATATGAAGCAGGGGCCGCTACAGTGGGAGATTCTGCGCGAGAAACCGCTGATCGAAGACGGCCACTTGGTTCTGCCCAACGCTCCAGGTTTCGGCGTCGCATTGGCCGACGACCTCGAAGCGCGCTTCCCGTACATCGAAGGCCCTTGGGGCGATCCCGTACAGCGCTGAGGACTTATGGTCACTGACCTCGAAAATTATCTCTTCGACCTGCGCGGCTACCTGCACTTGGAAGGGGCGCTTAGCACCGATGAGATCAAAGACCTCAACGACTGCCTCGACGCCATCCCGCCGCTAGAGCCGGGCGACTGGTACGGCCATGTTCACGCCCATACCTATGGCACGATTGACGGCCTCAACTTGCAGCAAATCTACGAGGCGGGCGAACCTTTTGAGCGGATGATCGATCATCCCGCTTGGATCGAGAAAGTAAAGCACTTCGTCGGCGGCGAGGGCACGTTCGACTACGCACACGGGCCGCTCTTCATCGACGAAAACTTTGCCAACTTCCGCCAGCCCGGGGAGGCCATCGGCCTGCACTCCGGCGGCTACCCGCCCATCATGCGCAACCAATTTCGCTACCACAACGGACGCTATATGTGCGGCCAAATCAACATCCTCGTCGCGCTCACGGACATCGGTCCGGGCGACGGCGGCACCATGCTGATCCCCGGCAGCCACAAGTCCAACTTCACGCATCCCGACTTAGACCGGCATCGCATGAGGCCCGAAGGCGCTACCGTCGAGGGCATCACCGGCGCGGTCGAGTGCCACATGGCCAAGGGCGACGCCTTGCTCTTTGTCGATGGCCTCTCGCACGGCTCGGCCCGGCGCAAAAACGAGGGCACGCGCCGGATTTTCGTCTATCGCTACGGACCCTCTTGGGGCAACTTCCGCCACGGCTACCACCCCTCGGACGAGCTATTGGCGCGCCTGACGCCCGAGCGGCGGCAGATCGTCTGGCCGCAGAGGCCCCGTCCCCAGGGACCGCAAAAAAAGGCTACTGAGTAAATTCCATGAAAGGCATCATCCTCGCCGGCGGCCAAGGCACGCGCCTTTACCCCCTGACCGTATCGGTCTCCAAGCAGATCCTGCCGATTTTCGACAAGCCGATGATCTACTACCCGCTCTCGGTGCTCATGCTGGCCGATATCCGCGAGATTCTCATTATCTCCAGCCCGGAGCACACCGATCTCTACCGCCAGCTTTTCGGCGACGGTAGTAGGTTAGGGCTGGATATCGAATACAAGGTCCAGCCCCGGCCTGAAGGCCAAGCCCAAGCCTTTACCGTCGGTGCGGACTTTGCCGCGGGGGGGCCCTGTGCCTTGATATTCGGCGACAACTTCCTCTACGGACACGGCCTGACGGCGATTCTACAGCGCGCCAGCCAACTGCGAGAGGGAGGATTGGTCTTCGCCTACTACGTAAGCGATCCCACGCGCTACGGAGTCGTCGAATTCGACGGAGAGGGCAACGCCATCAGTATTGAAGAGAAGCCGCAAACCCCCAAGTCCAACTACGCGGTTATCGGCCTTTATTTTTACGACGAGGAGGTCGTCGACATCGTCCGCGGTCTCAAACCTTCGGCCCGCGGCGAATTTGATATTACGGATGTCAACATCGAGTATCTCCGTCGCAAACAGCTCAGGGTCGAGGTGCTAGGGCGGGGCTTTGCCTGGTTCGACACCGGCACGCACGAGAGCCTCCTAGAGGCCAACAACTTCGTCCAAACCATCGAGCACCGGCAGGGGCTCAAAGTGGGCTGCGTCGAGGAAATAGCGTACCGCAAGGGCTACATTGGCGAGGAACAGCTCCTCCGCATCGCCAATTACTCCGACGACAATGCGTACTGCCTCTATCTGAAGCACCTCGTCGAACAGTCCGGGCCGACCTTCTAACGCCTTTTGACTTATCGGCTCGCCGCCCTACCTTAATGTATTTCACTTTCTACACAGCCACTTAGACTATGGATCAACTTGCACTCGACAGCCCACTCGCACAGGGATTAGACCTAGCCTTCGTGGGCATGAGCATCGTCTTCACTGCCCTAGTATTGGTCAGCGTTTTTATCGCTGTCTTGCCGAGGATCCTCGCCGCGATCCACCCCTATATTCCCCCAGCCCAACTGCACACGCAGAGTCATAGCAGAGAAAACGACGCACCCGCCATTGCCGCGGCCATAGGCTTCGCCCTGCACGCGCGCCGCCAAAACGACTAAACGGCCATGGATATTCTCCTCGAATTCCTCTCCACCACGGCCGTGGCCAACATGTCGGGCGGCAATCTGCTGATGATCGCTATCGGCGCGATCTTCATTTCTCTAGCCATCCGCAAAGACTACGAGCCGCTGCTGCTGTTGCCGATTGGCTTCGGCTGCATCGTGGGCAATCTCCCGTCTATTTCCAGTATGGCCATTGGCGTGTACGACCAAGGCAGTGTGCTCTACTACATCTACTTCGGCGTCAGCCAAGGAATCTTCCCGCCGCTGATCTTTCTCGGCATCGGCGCGATGACCGACTTCTCGATCATGCTCTCCAGCCCCCGGCTGGTCCTGCTGGGAGCCGCGGCGCAGACGGGCATTTTCCTGACCCTGATCGGCGCGCTTTACCTAGGCTTCACTCCGGCCGAGTCCGGGGCCATCGGCATTATCGGTGGAGCCGACGGACCAACGGCGATCTTCCTCGCAGCCAAGTTAGCTCCTCACCTGCTCGGAGCCATTGCTATCGCCGCGTATTCCTACATGGCCTTGGTACCAGTAATTCAGCCGCCAGTGATGAAACTCTTGACCACCCGCAAAGAGCGGCTGATTCGCATGAAGCCCCCGCGCGAGGTCTCGCAGCGCGAAAAGATCATCTTTCCCATTGTCGCTTTCCTCATCTGCGCGCTCCTCGCCCCGGGCGCGATCGGGCTGCTCGGCATGCTGTTCTTCGGCAATCTGCTCAAGGAAAGCGGCGTCACCGAGCGCTTGGCCCAGACCGCCCGCACCTCGATGGTCGATATCGTCACCATCCTCCTCGGGTTCTCGGTCGGCTGCTCGACCCAAGCCCAAACCTTTCTCACGCCGCAGTCGGTACTCATCTTCAGCCTCGGTGCCTTGTCTTTTGCAGTCGCCACGGCCAGCGGCGTGCTTTTTGCCAAATTGTTGAACCTCTTCACCAAAGACAAAATCAACCCCCTCGTCGGCGCGGCCGGGGTCTCGGCCGTGCCCGACTCGGCCCGCGTGGTGCAGATGATGGGCCAGCGCGAAGACCCCAATAACTATCTGCTGATGCACGCGATGGCACCCAATGTCGCCGGGGTCATCGGCTCGGCGGTAGGTGCCGGCGTCTTGTGGTCCGTGTTGGTGGGATAGACAACGAGGATGCGATCGTGAATAAGAAAAAAGTTCGCTTCATGTGTACCGCCTTCCGCGACGGCTTCCAGTCGGTCTATGGCGCGCGCGTTTTCACGTCCGATTTTCTGCCGGCCGTCGCCGCGGCCAAGGAAGCTGGCATCGACTACTTCGAGGCCGGCGGCGGGGCCTGTTTCCAATCGTTCTACTTCTACTGCGGCGAAGACGCCTTTGCCGCAATGGACGCCTTTCGCGCCACGGTCGGCCCGGACGCCAACCTCCAGACCTTGGCACGAGGAGTCAATGTGGTCGGCCTCGAATCGCAGCCGAGCGACATCGTCAAGCTCCACGCCGATCTCTTCAAAAAGCACGGCATCACGACCATCCGCAATTTCGATGCGCTCAACGACGTCGATAACCTCATTTACTCGGGGCAGTGCATCGTCGATGCCGGGCTCAAGCACCAAGTCTGCGTCACGCTGATGGAACTGCCTCCAGGCTGCTCCGGTGCCCACGACGCGGCCTTCTACACCAAGACCTTGCGCCAGATACTAGATGCTGGCATTCCCTACGACGCGGTCTGTTTCAAGGATGCCTCGGGCACAGCCGTGCCCGCCAAAGTCTACGAGACCATCTCCGAGGCGCGGCTCATGCTGCCCGAAGACACCTTCATCCACTTCCACACGCACGAAACAGCCGGCATTGGCGTCAGTGCCAACATGGCCGCCCTCGACGCTGGGGCCGACGCCATCGACCTGTCCATGGCTCCCTGCTCTGGCGGCACCTGCCAGCCCGACATCATCGTCATGTGGCACGCGCTGCGCGGCTCCGACTACGACCTCGACCTCGATATCGACAAAATCCGCGACGCCGAGGAAATCTTCAAGGAGTGCATGGCCGACTACTTCCTGCCGCCCGAAGCCGTGGCCGTGGAGCCGATGATTCCCTGGAGCCCCATGCCCGGCGGCGCACTGACGGCCAACACCCAGATGCTGCGCGACAACGGCATCATGGACAAGTACCCGGATATGATCAAGGCCATGCGCGAGGTCGTCGAAAAGGGCGGGTTCGGCACCTCGGTGACGCCGGTCTCGCAATTTTACTTTCAGCAGGCTTTCAACAACGTCATGTTCGGCCCTTGGGAGCGGATCGCCGCGCCCTACGGCCAAATGGTCTTGGGCTATTTCGGCAAGACGCCGGTCGCGCCCGATCCCTCGGTCGTCGAGATTGCCGCCCAACAGCTCGGGCTAGAGCCAACGACCCAAAAGCCACTCGAACGCAACGACGCCGATCCAAACAAGGGCGTCGAACCGGCCCGCAAACAACTGCGGGAAGCGGGCCTTGAAGAGACAGACGAAAACATTTTTATCGTCGCCGCCTGCCAAGACAAGGGCCTCGCCTTCCTTAAGGGAGAAGGTGAGATCGGCGTGCGTAAGGTCGAAAAAGAGCAAAAAGAAGAGGCCCCGACTGACGGTCCGGCGCACTATGCGATCACCGTCGATGGCCGTAGCTACGCCGTAGCTATTGACGGCGACACGGCCACGGTGGATGGCCGCCGCTTCCAAGTCAGCTTGGAGCAATCGACAGATGTGGCGACTTCCTCCTCACCAGCACCCAAAGCTGACGGGGGCACGCCAGTGCAAGCCCAGATGCCTGGGAAAGTAATCCGCCACCTCGTCCAAGCCGGCGACCACGTAGAGGCAGGCGACGGAATCATAGTGCTCGAAGCCATGAAAATGGAAATGCCGGTAACGGCTCCCGTCGCTGGCACGGTCGCCGATATTTTGGTCCATGCCGGGGATCAGGTGGCCGACGGACAGGTACTGGCGCGCATAGGCTAAGCCACATCCCCGGTCCACACCTCGCGTCGCGTCCCGTCGTCCTCGCGCAGCAGCAGTTGCCCGGCTGAGCCAAAGCCCAGCACCACGCCCGTGTACTCGCCGACTGCGATGTACTGGCCCAAGTTGGCGCAGTGAGACTCCCACGCCGCACTCAGCGCAGCAAAGCCGCCTTTTTCCCAGCGCCCGACCCACACCTGCAAATGCGCCAGCAACTCGTCTAATGCCCTTTCTACATCTCGCTCAACCCCCGTCTCAATCCGCAGCGAGGTAGCGGGCTGGCCGATGGCCGCCGCCTCGTCGGCATCCATGTTGACGTTGAGGCCGATTCCGAGGACGACCCCATTGCAGCGCTCGGCCAAAATGCCGCAGATTTTGCGACCGCCCACTAGCACATCGTTGGGCCACTTGGTCTGCGCCGCCAAGCCATTTTCCTCCAAATAGGCCACCACGCCCAAGGCCGCGGCCTGCGGCAGCGACAGGAACTGCAACGGCGACGCAGCGGTCTGCAATAGCGCGGAAAAGGTCAAGTTGCGGCCGGGCCGGGCAAGCCACTGCCGCTCGTAGCGGCCCCGGCCAGCGGTCTGGGAATGAGCGGCGAGCACGAAGCCGTCGGGCAGGTCCCGCCCCTCGCGCAGCCACTCGACCAAGGTCGTATTGGTCGAGGGCAGTTCGTCGTGCCACTGGGGATCTTGGAATCGCATCGTCTTAAATATATAGACGAAGGCTAGGCCCCGAGAAAGTTCGCATTTGACGATGAGATGTTCCTCTTGGTATTTTCGTACAAGTCCCCTTCGAGCCGCTCTTATACCTCTTAGCTATCGGAGACAATCTCATGCCTGTTTCTAGACGCCAATTCCTCAAAAGCGCCACGGCTGTTTCCATCGGCTTTGCCGGCCTCCACCGCCACCTCGCCTGGGGCGCTCCAGCGCTCGCGCCCGAAAATAGCTTTGGACCGCTCGTGCCCGACCCCGGAGGCATCCTCGACCTGCCCGAGGGATTTAGCTATCGGGTTCTCGCACGCGCCGGCGAAC
>JAPPEG010000357.1 GCA_028875345.1 Gemmatimonadota bacterium | reverse complement strand
TCAACATGGGCGTCGTAAATCGCTTGGGACGCATTGATGACGGGACGACGACATCAGATTATGATTCGGCCGAGATTGAGCGTCAGATTTCGCTCAAGGTCTCCTTGCTGAATGGCCAGTGGCAGGATCATCACCTCAACATAATTGATACGCCGGGGTATGCAGATTTTATCTCTGAGGCCAAGTCGGCACTGCGCGTGTCCGACGCAATGGTCACTGTCGTCGATTCGGTTACCGGGATAGAGATCGGCACTGAGCGGACTTGGAATTTCGCTGCCGATTACAATTTGTCCCGGGTACTATTCATCAACAAGATGGACCGCGCCGATGCCGACGCCGATCAGGTCTTAGAAATGCTTCAAGAGCGTTTCGGGCGCCAAGTCGTGCCTTTGCAAATGTCGGTAAATCCCGGCGAGGGATTCAACCATATTGTCGATCTGGTTGCGATGAGAGCCTATGCGTACCAGGATGGTAAAGCCACACAAGGAGACATACCTAACGAGGTCCAAAGCCGCGCCGAAGAGTTGCGCGAGCAATTGGTAGAATCCATCGCCGAGACCGACGAAGAACTGATGGAGAAGTATTTCAGCGAGGGCGAACTGACCACAGAGGATTTAGTTGCTGGTTTGCGTCAGGCTATGTTACGGCGCGAAATTTTTCCAGTCTTTTTTGGGGATGCTTACAACAATGTCGGCATTGATCGGCTGCTGGACGCCTTGGTGCAATACGGTCCGTCACCGGTCGAAGCGGCAGGACTCAGATTCCAAGATGGCGAGGAACAGGAGGCTGAGCTTGAAGGTACCGCTACTGCGCCCTTGGCTGCTCTGGTGTTCAAGACCTTGGCCGAGCAGCACGTAGGTGAGCTTTCCCTATTGCGCCTTTTCTCTGGAGCGATCAAGCCCGGTGACGAAGTGGCCAACTCAAGCAAGCGCGCCACCGAGCGCATTGGCCAGATCTATCACCTCAACGGCAACAAGCGGACCGAAGTCGCAAGTGCCGAGGCTGGCGATATCGTCGCCTTAGTCAAGCTCAAGGACACCCATACGACCGATACGCTTTGCGCCAAGGGCTCGTCGTTGAAACTTCCGGGCATTGCATTCCCAGAGCCGCTAATTCGCGTGGCTATTCACGCCAAGGAGCAGGGCGGCGAGGACCGCGTCGCTACCGGACTTTCCCAATTGCACGAGGAAGATCCGAGCTTCATCATGAAATACGACGGTGAGGTCCGCCAAACGATTCTGCTCACCCAAGGAGAGTTGCATCTGGAAATTATCGTTAGTCGCCTGAAAGAGCGATTTGGCGTGGAGATTGATATGGAGGTGCCGCGGATTCCCTATCGAGAAACGATCCGCGGCAATGCCGATGCGCAATATCGGCATAAGAAGCAGTCGGGCGGACGGGGGCAGTTTGGCGAGGTGTTTATACGTATTGCCCCTAAAGGGCGCGGTGAAGGTTTTGAGTTTCTCAATGAGGTCGTCGGCGGCAATATCCCGAGTAACTTCATCCCCGCGGTGGAAAAGGGCGTCGTCGAGACGCTGAGCGAGGGGCCAGTGGCCGGTTACCAAGTCATTGATGTGGCTGTTACTGTGTACGACGGTAAGCACCATCCGGTAGATTCGGATGAAGTTTCTTTTAAATTGGCCGGTTCCCACGCCTTCAAGGACGCCTTCCTCAAAGCCAAGCCGATCCTGCTAGAGCCTATTTATCACTTGGAGATTACGGTGCCCGAGGAATTTATGGGCGACGTAATGGGTGACCTTTCGTCGCGGCGAGGTCGGATCAGCGGCATGGACGCGGATGGCCATTTCCAGGTCATCCACGCCGAGGCGCCCTTAGCCGAAATAGACCGTTATGCTACGTTGCTGCGCTCCATGACGCAGGGCAAGGGATTCCATGCGCAGCGATTTGACCGCTACGAGGAAGTTCCCGGGGATATCATGGCTAAAGTCATCGAGAACTCGCAAAAAAATAAGGGTAAAGAAGCGGCCTGAGCGACTTGCTTTCACCCGTTGTGAAGGGCGGTCGGCCAATCGGTCGGCGGCCCTTTGCTTTTTGGATTGCGCGGTTTTTTTTATCTTAATACTGTCATAGAAAACAGTCGATTTTCTCCGAACGGTGCTTCTGCTTTGAGTAGTGAGAGCGCGGGAAGGGATTGGCAAGGAGATAAAGCCGATGTCTGGCCATTCCAAATGGAGTACAATCAAGCGCAAAAAAGGTGCCAACGACGCCAAGCGCGGCAAGGTCTTTACGAAGTTGATCCGCGAGATTTCAGTGGCGGCCCGCAGCGGAGGTAATGAAGGGGCCAATCCAAGTCTGCGCACGGCAGTCCAGAATGCCAAAGCGGCCAATATGCCCGCAACAACTATTGAGCGCGCCATACGCCGCGGCACTGGCGATGAGCCGGGGGCGATATATGAGGAGGGACTCTTTGAAGGCTATGGACCCGGTGGGGTGGCCATCATCGTCGAAACCTTATCGGACAACCGCAACCGCACGGTTTCGGAAATCCGCCACGTATTTACTAAATACAACGGCAACCTCGCAGAGAGTGGGGCGGTAGCTTGGATGTTTGAACACAAGGGCGTTATCGAAGTAGAAAAGGCCAACGTCTCCGAAGATGACCTCCTATTGGCGATCGTAGATGCGGGAGGTGAGGATATCCAAGATGGTGACCAAGTCCACGAAGTAACGACTCCGGTTGCCGACTTGGTGCCGGTTAAAAAGGCACTGGAGGACAACGGCATCGCCTTCGCCCAGGCGACGTTGGCTTGGATGCCCAAACGCGAAAACATGCTCGAAGTACAAGGCGAAGAGGCCGAGAAAATTATCTACCTCCTAGAAGCATTGGAGGATCTAGACGACGTACAGAAGGTCTTTTCCAATTTCGATCTCCGAGAAGACGAGCTCGAAAAACTCATGGCTCAGGTCTAGTGGGTCTTCGCTTTGCTTGTCCTTGGAGTAGATCCTAGCAGCACGAGCACGGGCTACGGCTTCGTAGAATACAGCAAGCGCAAGGCCTGCTATGTTGACTGCGGCTGTATTCGCCCTAAGGAAGATGCATTCGAGGATCGGCTGGTTTTCATATTCGATGAGATGACGCGGCTCATCGGCGAATACGCCCCAGACGAGGGCGCGATCGAAACCACGTTTTTCGGCAAGGACGCCACCGCGGCGGCCAAGCTGGGCCAAGCGAGAGGTGCCCTGCTCATCGCCATGCGCAAAGCCAGCTTGCCCATTGCCCACTATGCGCCGACGATGGTTAAAAGATCTGTGACCGGGAATGGCCAAGCGACCAAGCAACAGGTCCAGTTCATGGTAGCTCGCAGGTTAGGTCTAGAGGAAGTGCCCAAGCCCCTCGATGCATCAGACGCCTTGGCCATTGTGCTGTGTCACACCCAGCAGTCCGGCCGGGTTTTATGCGAGGGCCGAGGACAGCGCAAGCCTGAGATAGAGGCTTTGCTCAGCCGCATGGTGCGGCGTTAGGTCTATTCGTGATAACACACCTGCGCGGAACACTTCTGGCCAAATCACCTACTCATGCCGTCGTCGATGTAGGGGGAGTGGGTTATGGCTTAGCCATATCCTTGATAACTTTCGACCAACTACCCCCAGCATCCGAGGCGGTCCATTTGTCCACTTATCTCTACGTGCGCGAAGACCGCATGGAGCTTTTTGGCTTTGCCGATGAGGAAGAGCGGGAGATATTCGAGTTGCTGATCGGCGTTTCGGGCATCGGCCCCCATTCGGCATTGACCGTGCTGTCGGGCATGACCCTGCGCGATTTGCAGGAGGCCATCTTACAGGAGCGCGTAGCCGAACTGACGGCGATCAAGGGTATTGGTCGCAAGACCGCGGAACGCTTGGTACTCGATCTAAAGGACAAGGTTCATTTGAGTGCTGCGGCGGCAGGCGAAGCGGCCTTGGAGGCCAAACTTGGCGCGAGCGAGGAGGCGGCAAAGGCACTGATGACGTTGGGGTACTCAGCCCCTGCCGCGCGCCAAGCAGTGCGCAAGGCCGCCGAAAAGCACGGCACCGACCTGAGTGTGCAACAGCTAATCAAACTGGCTCTCAAGGAGCGCTGAAGGCGTGGCTATGGACCATCGCCCCATAGATCCTAGTGGCGGAAACGACGATCTTCAGTTCGACAATACGCTGCGTCCGCAGTCCCTTGCCGAGATGCTGGGCCAAGAGAAGACCAAGCAGCAGCTCGGCATTGCCATTGAAGCTGCTCGACAGCGCGGCGAAGCCATGGATCACGTGTTGCTATACGGTCCGCCTGGTCTGGGCAAGACGACGCTTTCGTATGTGATCGCCAAAGAGCTCGGCGTTGAAATCTATCCCACGTCAGGGCCTTTGCTCGAGCGTCCGAGCGACTTGGCTGGTATGCTCACGACTATGGAGCCGCGTGACGTGCTTTTCATCGACGAGATTCACCGCGTCAACCGCGTGGTCGAGGAATACCTGTACTCGGCGATGGAGGACTTCAAAATCGATATCATCATTGACCAAGGTCCAGCGGCTCGCTCGGTCAGCGTACCATTGGAGCCTTTTACCTTAATCGGGGCCACTACGCGCCAGGGCTTGTTGACTTCGCCGATGCGCGCGCGCTTTGGACTCAATGCCCACCTCGACTACTACTCGGTCGCCGAACTCGCCGCGATCGTCAAGCGCGATGCTCGCCTGCTGGATTTATCGGTCTCAGAGTCGGGCGCGATGGAACTTGCCCGTCGCTCCCGCGGCACGGCGCGCATTGCCAAGCGCTGGCTGCGTCGGGCACGCGATTTTGCCCAAGTGGAAGGAGAAAACGAGATCGATGCCGAGGTGGTGCAAAAGGCACTCGTCATCCAAGATGTCGATGAGATGGGGCTCGACAAGATGGATAGCACGTTGCTGCGGGCCATTATTGAAAAGTTCAACGGCGGGCCGGTCGGCCTGAGCAATCTGGCGGCCACAATCGGCGAGGAGGCCGAGACAATCGAGGAAGTGGTCGAGCCGTATTTGATCAAAGAAGGGTTTATTAAGCGCACCCCCAAGGGCCGCGTGGCCATGCCGCGAGCTTGGGAGCGCCTTGGCCTCAAGCCACCGCCAAGCGCCGGCGAGCAATTGGAGTTGCTGTGAGCGTGCGCGGCTGCGGCGTGATTCTGGCATTGGATACGGCCACCCCGGTCGGCAGCGTGGCGCTCTGCGCGGCAGCAGGGATCATCGTCAGCCGTTATTTCGATGTAGGATTGCAGCATTCACAGCGGCTGTTCAGTGAGATGGAGGCAGCACTAGAGGCTACAGACATGGATGTCGGGGAAGTACGGGCCGTAGCCGTCGCGATTGGGCCGGGGTCGTTTACTGGCCTGCGGATCGGGTTGAGTGCAGCTAAGGGCTTGTGTTTGGCTGCGGACAAGGATTTAGTGACTGTTCCAACGCTGGAAGCACTGGCTGCTCGTCTGCCCTTTGCCCACGTGCCTATTTGTACTGTCCTCGACGCGCGCAAGCGCGAGGTCTATGCTGCGCTCTACGACACGGCGACGGGCGTTCCGGTCGAACTGGTACCGCCCCGGGCCATCGCGCCAGCACAGTTGGCTCAAGAGCGAGTCAACGAGCCGACGATTTACACCGGGGACGGGGCCACGGCCTATCGCGAGCTGTTGGCGGGCAACCCAGCCGCGCAATTTGCCCCCCTGTCCTGCGCTCGTCCCGACGCCGGAACTATTGGCTGGCTGGCGCTATCCAAGCTGGAGAAAGGCCAAACTGCGGACCTGGCCTCAGTGGAACCCGATTACTTGCGCTCGCCCGATGCTCGTCCCCTAGCGCGGGCATGAGCGGCGAGAGTCGCTTCGTTTCGTTAGGGCCGATCCACCTACATCGCGTGATGGAGATTGAGCGAGGCTCTTTCGCCAATCCGTGGAGCGAGGCCGATTTTTATTACCTACTTGCCGATAGGGATGCCCTGTGTTTGGGGCTTTTGCACTACGGCGAGCTGATCGGCTATGCGATGGGTTATTTCGCCGACCGCGATTTTCACCTCGCCAATCTCGCGGTAGATTCGGCATATCGGAACCGGGGGTGGGGTGGGCAGTTGTTGGGGCAGATGTTGCGCGTGGCCGCAGAACAGGGCGCTAGCTGTTGTGCGCTCGAAGTGCGCTCGGCAAATCGGGCTGCGCGGGCGCTCTACCGCAAGGCGGGGTTCCGGGTCGTAGGGCGGCGGGCGGCATACTACAGCGATCCCCCGGACGACGCCGTTTTAATGGAATGCAACATAGAGATTTTGTAATTTATTTATTATACTTTAAACCCTTTGGCGACAAATAGCCGCCAGAGCTTATAACAGCAAAAGAGGAACGCGATGGCTGAAGTAATTCTGAAGAATGTTCGCAAAGTGTACGACAAAGAAGTGGTGGCGGTGGACGACGCTGATATCGAGATCAAGGACAAGGAATTCGTGGTACTCGTCGGCCCCTCGGGCTGCGGCAAGTCCACTACGCTGCGAATGATCGCCGGGCTTGAGGAAATCACCGCCGGCGAGATTTCGATAGATGGGACGATCGTCAACGACGTGCCCCCCAAAGACCGCGACATCGCCATGGTATTTCAGAATTACGCACTCTATCCGCACATGAGCGTCTATCAAAACATGGCCTTTGGGCTCAAGCTGAGGAAATATCCCAAAGACGAGATTGAGGCACGGGTGCAAGAAGCAGCCGATATACTTGGCATCCAAGAGTTGCTAGAGCGCAAGCCCAAAGCGCTTTCGGGCGGTCAGCGCCAGCGCGTGGCAGTGGGACGCGCCATCGTCCGCAAGCCCAAGGTATTTCTCTTTGACGAACCCCTCTCCAACCTCGACGCCAAGCTGAGGGTGCAGATGCGCACCGAGATCAGCAAGTTGCACACCCGCCTAGGGGCCACCATGGTGTACGTGACGCACGACCAAGTCGAGGCCATGACCATGGGAGACCGCATCGTGGTCATGCGCGATGGACTCATTCAGCAGATCGACAAGCCCCTTCATCTCTACAATAGGCCCGTCAACCAATTCGTCGCTGGCTTTATCGGCAGCCCCTCCATGAACTTCATCCGCGGCACGCTGACCTCCAATGGCAGCGGTCTAGTCTTCGACGAAGGAAATGTGCAACTCGCCCTGCCCGCCGGCCAAGGCGACCAGCTAGGCAGCTACGTGGGGCAGGAAGTGACGTTGGGCATCCGCCCGGAAGACATCCACGACCCGGATACTATTGGCCGCAATGTCGAGACCGTCGAAATTGCAGCCAAGGTCGAAGTGGTCGAACCGATGGGCAACGAGGTCTTTCTCAATCTGACCACCGGCAAGACCGCTTTTGTCGCCCGCGTTGATCCGCTACACATGCCGCAAGTTGACCAAACAGTACGGTTGGCCGTCGAAATCGACAAAGCCCACTTTTTTGCTCTGGACAACCAAGCGAGCTTGTTGCAGAAATAGGGATTGGCTTGTACAGCACGGGCGGCACCTCGCACTCCGGGGAGTTTAGCGATCTGGCCCGTCGAGATCGGGCTGGGGCCGTGGCCGCAGCGTGGCTCGAATCGGGCCGCATCCCCCATGCGGTTCTCATCTGCGGGGCCGAGGGAACCGGCAAACGACGCTTTGCACTCGCGTGGGCGCAGGCCCTATTGTGCACAGACAGCGGCCCTTCCGCCTGCAATCGTTGCCCGAGTTGTCGCAAAGTCGCTTCGTTCATACATCCCGATCTCTACACCGCATTGCCACTACCTCCTCGCCGAGGCAAGCAGCGGCTTGCGCTGGCGGACTTGCGCGAGTCCGTAGTGGAGTACGTTCACGACGCGGGCGCAGCTATCCCCGGCAATGCCAATATCGCGGTGGAGCACCTGCGCCAATTGCAAAGGGAGTTGGCGTTTGCGCCAACGGAATCCCAGCGCAAAGTCGGCCTGATTTTCGCCGCCGAGCGAATGCACCCGGCGGGTGCCAATTCGCTGCTCAAGCTCTTGGAAGAACCACCGCCCCGGGCTGTCGTCGCGCTGGTTTCGGCTGCACCAGAGCGCCTTTTGCCCACCGTGCTCTCGCGCTGCCAGCGCATGATTTTGAGTCCCTTAGATGTAGCGACCTTGCGGGCGCAGCTCGAACAAGAGGGCGTGGCTGGGGAGCGTTTGGAACTGGCCGTGCGCATGGGGGCTGGCTCGTTGCAGCAGGCCAAAGAGGTGGCTGCCGGGGCATTTGACGGAACGCGGCAGCTAGTTGAGTCGTTTCTCAGTGGTGGCTCGGATCAGCGGGACGAGATCTATTGGAGCGTCCTCGCGGAGTTGGGAGGAGATCGGGGGCAATTAGAGCGTTTTTTGCAAGTCTGTGGCCTGTATCTGCGGGATCTTTTTCTGTTGACGCACGGCCAAGGCGCGTCCGTCGTCCAAGTAGATCGGCGTCCTTATTTGGAAAACCTGCTAGAGAAAATAGACGCTGCCCGAGTCGCCTTGGAAATCGACCGGGCGGCCGAGACTCTAGGGCACAATGCCAATCCGCAGTTGGTGCTGACCGACCTGTGGCGCAGCTTGCGCCGAGGGGGAACAGCACGGATGCCCCCACCCCCACCCGATCCCAGCTTGGTGAGGGCGCGACGGTGATAAACGCCCACCGCCCGCGGTTGCACTTTGCCCAGCACTTCCTCGTCGCCCGGGGTGTTATAGAGGCCATTGCGGGGCTGGTGCGCCCGGCCGCTGGCGAGGTGGTGGTCGAGATTGGCCCAGGCCGAGGCGCGTTGACTGAAGTGCTGCTTGCTACTGTGGATCGCCTAGTGGCTGTGGAAATTGATCGCGACTTGGTGGCCTTACTGCGCGCACGCCAAGATGCGCGTAGGTTGCGCTTGATCGAAGGAGATATTCTGCAAGTCGATCTCGGGAAAGTTCTGCGGGACGCGGGCGGGTGCCGCCTGCTGATCGTCGGCAATCTTCCCTACAACATCACCGCTCCGCTAATTTTTCACCTCCTCGCTCACGCCGATTATATCAGTCGTGCCATCGTCATGGTCCAACGCGAAGTAGCTCGGCGCTTGGTCGCCAGCCCCGGATCAAAGGATTACAGCCTGTTGTCGGTGTTAGTGGCTATGCGCGCCGAAGTGGAGATGCGCTTGCAGGTGGAACGCGATTGCTTCCGGCCCGTGCCGGCCGTGGATTCGTCCGTAGTCGAGTTTCGCTTTGCCCCCAAGCCCCGCTACGCAGTGCAGGACGCGGACTGTTTCGACCGCTTGGTGCGCCGAGCCTTTGGCCAGCGGCGCAAGATGCTGCGCAATTCGCTCCTCGGTCTCAATCCCGAGGGCGGACGGCCTTGGCTGGAAGCGCTGGGCCAGCAGGCGAGGATCGAACTAACGCGCCGCCCGGAGGAATTGTCGCTAGAGGAATTCATCCGGCTGAGCGACGCCTACTGGCATTTCGGAAAGGATAGGCCGTGAAGCCGGTCTTGTGGCACGCGGGTTGGCTGGTGTTGGTCGCATGGACGGCGGCCGATGCACAGTACTCGCTCAACTTCAGCCGCTCCAGTTCTCGAACCTCTTGGAACCATTCGTTTCCTAGCTGGAGCTACTCGACGCCTGTGCGGTTCTCGGCGGTGGGGGACTCGACCTCCAAGCTGACGATTAACGCATCGGCGAGTATGGGGTTTAGCCTCGATGATCGCAGCACCGGCAAGAGTTGGCAGGACAATGCCTCGGGCCGATCTTCGGTCAACTATCCCATTCTCGGCCCAAAGGCCACCATCAGCCTCGGTGCCAGCATGAGCACGCGCAACGTAACGCTACACAAGCAGAAGACGCGCAGTCAGTCCTTTAACTTTGGATTTAGGTCTAAGCCGTTGAGTAGCGGTCCATTTAGGAGCCTGAGTGCCAACCTGACTCCGAGCCTAATCACGGCCACCCGCGCTAGCCGCGCCAGCCTAGACAGCACCATCAAGGAGACCGGGATCCGCTACAATGCTTCGCTGCGGGTCTCGCCCGACATTGAGATTGCGGACAAGAAGCTGAATAACTCGATTTCGCTGAGCAAAACAGACGATACGCTCGAGCACAACAAGGATCGCAGCGAACGGCTGAGCGGCAATGTGAGCTATACTTTTCCCGGCGACGTACGCATCGGCCTGAGTATGTCTGAAAACCGCTCTCAGAGGGGTCTTTCTCGCCGCGCCATCGGCGAGACTACAGTCGGCGAGGCTGTGATGCGCGACACAGTGGTCAGCGCCGAGTTGGCGGAAACGCGCGGCACTAGCTTCTCCTCCAACGTGGATTTTGACCTAGGGCGCTTTAAAATAAAAAACCGCGCCTCGTACAGTCAGAACGAGCACACCAACACCGCCAACGCGATCCAGGATTTAGACAACCGCTTCTTTGGCAAGGATCGCCTCGGCGAGAACTTTAGCTGGGACGCGTCCCTTTCGGGCAAGCTGGTCGAGAAGCTGGTTCTCAACACCAGCGTCCGCTTCAGAGGCAGCGACGTGCGCCGACTGGCAGTGCGGGTGCCCGATACCAGCCTTTGCGATAGCCACTTCACGCGCTCGGCGGACGGAACGTGCCGCGATCCAAGCTCCGACGAGATCAATCGCAATCTCTTTCTCAACGGCTCTCTCAACTGGCCCCTAGCCGATGGGCACTCGCTGCGGTTGGCGACCTTTGGCGAGATCAAACGCTCGGAAAATCCAGGGGATCGCAAGCAGGACCGCGACACCTTCAACAACAGCGTGAGCCTCAGCTATGACGGCACCCTGCGCTCGGGTGCCAAGCTCAGCGTTGATCTCAAAAATAGCTTTTTGCATCGCGTGAACTTGCACGCCACCCGCGCTGTAGATAACTCGCGCAACCGCGACATTTCGCTCAATATCGGCACCAATTACGAGCGTTTGGGCGCGTCCTTTTCGCACCGATTCAGCGTCTCCGCGCGGCGCATCATTTACGATTTTGATCGCCAAGTCAATCGCCGCGAGTCGTCGCGCAAAAGCAATATCCGCCGCGGCTGGAGCATGGCGCACTCGCTACGGCGCAAGGTCCTCGACGACCTTGCGCTCAACGCGCGCTACAACTATTCGGCCAACGATGACGGCACCTTGATTTTGGAAAACGGTGCCCAGATTGTCGAAGAAGAAAACGCCAGATACACTCTTCAATTCGGCATGACCTACTCGCCTAGCACCGACTACTCGGCCGGCGCAACCTACACCTACAAGCTCGACCGCCAGTGGGATTACGAATACTCCACGCTCGCTCAGTCGCGTTCCCTCAACCGCCGCAACAAACACCGGACTCTGGCGGCGAATTTTAACTACAATCCGGTCGGCAGCGACAACAAGCTCAGCTTGCGCGGCAGCCGCAGTCGCCAGCGCAGCGGCACGTTTAACAGTTTGAATGTCACCTATACGCGAACGTTGTAATCGCTTAGTAATCGCTTAACACTGGTAACGGTTTCGCCGTGGTGTTACCTTAATTACTCGCATACTTGCTCAAGGAGATTTTCTACATGCCCCTGCCTAAATGCGATAAAATCTGGTTCAATGGCCAATTGGTTGATTGGGACGACGCCAAAATCCACGTGCTCTCCCACGTAGTACACTACGGTTCGAGCGTCTTTGAAGGCATTCGCTGTTACGAGACCGCGAAAGGCTCGGCCGTATTCCGCCTCGACGAGCACGTCAACAGGTTGTTTGATTCCGCCAAAATCTATCGCATGGACATTCCCTATACGCGGGAGGAAATCAAAGAGGCCATCCTCGAGACGATCCGCGTCAATCAGCTCGCGGCCTGCTATATTCGCCCGGTCGTCTTCCGCGGCTATGAGAACTTGGGAGTTGATCCGATGGGATGCCCGGTTGACGTAGTGATAGCCGTTTGGGAATGGGGAGAGTACCTCGGAGAAGCGGCGCTGAAAAACGGCGTTTCGGTCTGCACCTCGTCGTGGAACCGCATGGCCCCGAATACGTTTCCCGCCTTGGCCAAGGCCGGCGGCAACTACCTCAACTCGCAGCTCGTGCGGATCGAAGCCAATGCCAACGGCTATGATGAGGGCATTGTCTTGGGAACGGATGGGTTGGTGAGCGAGGGCAGCGGCGAGAATATCTTTGTCATCAAAAACGGCTCGATCTATACGCCCGAGTCGTGTTTTGCCATCCTGCCGGGCATCACTCGTCACACCGCCATTACCCTGATACGCGATCTGGGGATGCGAGTCGAGCAGCGCGGTATTCCGCGCGAGTTCCTTTACATCGCCGATGAAGTGTTTTTCACCGGCACAGCCGCCGAGATTACGCCTATTCGCGCCATAGACCAAGTGCAGATCGGCTGTGGGAAGTGCGGGCCGATCACCGCACAGATACAAGACGCCTTTTTCGCCGTGGTTCGCGTCGAAGCTGAGGATCGGCACGGGTGGTTGACCTTCGTGTAATGGATGTGGCTAGCTAGTTAGTACAAAGGGGAGAATATGTCGAAAGTTAGAATGTCCGTAGTGGCCGCTTGGTTGGGGGTCTGCATCGGCGGCCATGCCGTCGCTGAAGAGGAATCATGGGAAGTAGTGCAGGAAATTCTCGTGAGTACCAAGGATATCGTCGTGCTCGACGGCATTGAGAAGGTGCCGCTGCGCTACGAAAGCGGAAAAGAGCCGACCTACGGCGACTGGATGGTGCGCCACATGCTGTCCGACCCAGAGAAACTCAATCCGTACACCTCCAACGATGCCGGTGCCAGCACGGTCTTGAATTACGTATTTGAAAGCCTGCTCGAAGCCGACTCGGATCCGCCCTACGCGTTGCGAGGGCTAGTCGCCAAAGGCTACCCGGAGATTTCCGCGGACAAACTCACCTATACGTTTGAGTTGCGCGACGGGGTTTACTTCTCAGACGGCAAGCCGCTGACGGCGGCGGACGTCGTCTTCAGCATGAAGGTCATCCACAATTCCCAAGTGCTAGCGCCGCATCTGCGCAACTACTACGCCGCTGTCGAAGCGGTACAACAGGTAGGGGCGAACAAGGTTAGCTTTCTGTGCGACAAGCCCTATTTTCGCAACGATTTGATGTTGGGTGCATTCAGTATTCTACCTAAGCATTTTTACGATCCAGAGGGTTTGCTGGATCCGGTCGAGGTCAAGAGTTTGGTGGATGGTTCTTGGGAAGAGGGGCCGCACAAAGAGCGAATCGAGCGTTTTGCCGAACAATTCAATCAAAATTTCAACCGCAAGGTACTAGGCTCGGGGCCGTACATAATCGAAGATCCAGAGCGCGACTTGGTCACCCAGCAGAAAGTTGTGCTGACGCGGAATGAAAACTACTGGGGGCGGGATGTGGAAGGGCTATTGCCGCCTGGCTTTGTCGATAAGATCGTCTTTAACATCATCAACAATACCGACGCGGCATTCATCGAGTTGACCAACGGCAACCTCGACTACCACGCGCTGCGACCGTTGGAATTTAAGGAAAAGAGTTGGTCGGAAGACTTCAACAGCCGCTTCCTCAAAGGCGTTAGCTACGCCGGTGGATATATGTACATCGGCTGGAACAACAAACATCCAATTTTTGGCGACAAGCAGGTACGCCAAGCCATGACCCATTTGACCGACCGCGAGGGCATGGTCGAAAACATCATGTTCGGCCTAGCCGAGACGGTGGAAGGGCCGATCCACAAGTTTCGCCCTGAATACAACCACGATCTCGCGTCGTACACCTATGATCCCGACCGCGCCCTCGATCTGCTGGCGGAAGCTGGCTGGGAGGACGCCGACGAGGACGGCATTCTCGACAAGATCATCGACGGAGAGCTAGTGCCATTCAGCTTTGAAATCTTGATCAACTCGGGCAACCAGATCCGCAAAGACATCGCCCTAACTTTGCAATACGAGTTGCAGGATATTGGCATTGACTGCCAAGTGCGCGAGTTAGACTGGTCGATTTTTTTGCAAAAAGTCCGCGGCAAGGATTTTGACGCCATGGTACTGGGCTGGACCGGCAATGTGAGATTTCCGCCCGACGGTTACCAGATCTGGCATTCCTCCCAGACCGTAGAAAACGGCTCCAACGCGATAAGCTTCATCAACGCCGAGGTTGATCAAATTTTGGAGGACTATCGCCGCGAGTTCGATATGGAAAGGCGCATCGCACTCTACCAGCGCTTCCAAGAAATCCTGCACGAGGAACAGCCATACACCTTCCTGTGGAAGCCGCGCAATGCTCACGCCTACAGCCGGCGCTTCAGCGGCGTCACTTGGTATCCCCCCGGCGTCCGCTTGCAAGACTGGTGGGTCGCGCAGGAAGCGCAGATGTACTAAGGGCACGTCTGTGTCCTCCGCAGACCCTCTCCGCTGGAAAAGTCACCCCCTGCGCCGGGAGCGGCCAGCAAAGTCGATACTGCTAGTCGCGCTCATCATTGCTTCCTCAGCGGCCGCAGCTTTTGGTTTTGAGCATTGGTTTTACGGGGTGTTTTCACTCGGAGCATTGACTGCTTCGCTGTCGCGCTATTTCTTTGCTACACGCTACGTGCTCGACGGCGCAGGGATCAGCAGCGAACACCTCGGTCTTAAACAACGCCGTTCTTGGGCGGAGTTCCGTCGAGCAGACGAACATCGGGACGGCATTTTTTTGCGTCCGTCCGCCCGCCCGGGTCGGCTGGATTCTTTTCGCGGCGTTTTTTTGCGCTTTGAGCAAAACCGCGAAGACGTTGTGCGTTTCGTCCGGTGCCATGTTCCAAGTCAATAGCTTAAAAGCGCGGTGGCGACACGCTTTCGCCCTTGAAGACCCGGAGGCGGGTTGGTCTGAGGAAGAGCGCGCGTTCGCCGAGCGGCTGGCCGAGTTTCTAGTGCGTCGCCGCATGGGAGCGGCCGCGTCCATGGCGTTGGAGGCTTGCCGTCCCCTCAATTTTTTGGGCAGCCAAGCCCTGACCTTTTTGTCCCCGTTTGCCACGCTGGTTTTTTCGCGCGACGAGTACCAGCGCTTTACGCGCATGTTGGAGCGACGCCAGTGCATAGACTTACTTGCGGAGGCCATTGCCCAGCGCGAAAGCCAAAAGCATGGATAACCTCAACGTAGTTATCGCCACAGATTGCGGCAGTACGACGACCAAGGCGATCCTGATCGAAAAGAAGGACGAAGGGTATCGCCAGACCTTTCGCGGCGAGGCCCCCACCACGGTCGAGGCCCCTTTTGAGGACGTCACCCGGGGGGTGCTCAACGCCATTCAAGAGGTCGAGGAGCTCTCCGGACGGCAGATTCTCGATGGCGAGCGGATTATCACACCGGCTGGCGGAGATGTGGGGGTCGATATCTACATCTCGACGAGCAGTGCCGGCGGTGGGTTGCAGATGGTGGTGGCCGGCGTGGTGCTGGCGATGACTGGCGAAAGCGCCCAGCGCTGCGCCTTGGGTGCCGGGGCAATCGTCATGGACGCGCTCGCTGCCAATGACGGGCGCTTGCCGCACGAAAAAATAGAGCGCATCCGCCAATTGCGCCCCGATATGGTCTTGCTGTCGGGCGGCACGGATGGCGGCACTGTCAGTCACGTGGTCGAACTGGCCGAATTCATCAGCGCGGCCGATCCCAAGCCCCGCTTTGGCGCAGGCTTTCAGTTGCCGGTTATCTTTGCGGGCAATGAGGACGCGCGCGAAGCGGTCGAAGAGGCACTGGGGGGAAAGATGGCTCTGACCGTTACTGAGAATATCCGCCCCGTGCTCGAAGAGGAAAATCTGGACCCGGCGCGGCACGTCATCCACGACCTCTTCCTCGAACACGTCATGGCGCAGGCACCGGGCTACCGCAAGCTGATGGACTGGACCAGCGCGCCGATTATGCCGACGCCTGGAGCGGTGGGCGAGATTATGCAGACCATTGCCCGCCAGCAGGAGATCAACGTCGTCGGCGTAGATATCGGCGGGGCAACGACCGATGTGTTCAGCGTGTTCGACGGCGTGTTCAACCGAACGGTCAGTGCCAATCTCGGCATGTCGTATAGCGTCTCCAACGTGCTGGCCGAGGCCGGACTCGACCAAATTATGCGCTGGGTTCCTTTTGACATTGAGGAGGCCGACCTACGCGACCGGATCAAGAACAAGATGATCCGCCCGACGACCATCCCACAGCTCATGCAGGAATTGCAAGTTGAGCAGGCCATTGCCCGCGAAGCCCTGCGCTTAGCCTTTGACCAGCACCGGGCGTTGGCGGTGGGGTTGAAGGGGGTGCAGAGCAAGCGCACGCTGGCCGATGTGTTTGAGCAGGGTGCTACCGGCGAGAGTTTAGTCGAGATGATGGCACTGGACATGCTAGTCGGCAGCGGCGGCGTACTCTCGCACGCGCCTCGCCGCGAGCAGAGTTGCGCCATGCTCATAGATGCTTTCCAGCCCGAAGGCGTCACCCGCTTGGCGGTTGATAGCATTTTCATGATGCCCCACCTAGGGGTGCTCTCGACTGTTGACGAGCGGGCCGCCACCGAGGTTTTCGAGCGCGATTGCCTGATCTACTTGGGCACTTGTGTGGCCCCCGTCGGCGAGGGGAAGGACGGCGAGGTCTGTCTCCAGTACGAGATAGATTTGCCTAGCGGGGGTCAAACCGGCCAGTTGCAGGTCGGTCAGCTACAGTGGATGCCCTTGGCTGACGGCGAGGAGGTCGAAGTCGCGCTTCAGCCGACACGGCGTTGGGATGTGGGTGCTGGCCCGGGGCAAGCCCTAAATGCGAGAGTGCGTGGTGGGATTGTGGGGCTAGTGTTAGACGGCCGCGGGCGGCCCATCCAGATGGCGTCAGACCAAGACCGCCGCCGGCAGATAAGCAACTGGCAGCAGGCGTTAAACCTATACGAGTAGCTCATGGCTCACGCCTATACCCCTGGACTGCGCGTGACGCAACACGCAGTCGTGCACAAAGAGCGGCGGTTGCCCCTCAAAGGCGAAGTTGCCGTCGAGCGCGGCCAAGCGGTGCGACGCGACCAAGTTGTGGCCCGCACCGAACTGCCGGGCGAGGTGGCTACTCTCAACTTGGTCAACCGCTTGGGCATCTCCCCGGAAGAGCTAGCTGGCTATATGCTCAAGAAAGAGGGCGACCGCATTGAAGCCGGCGAGCCGCTTGCTGAGACCAAGCCGTTTATTCGCTGGTTCAAGACCACAATTGAATCTCCGGTCAGCGGCACTGTCGAGAGCATTTCGCCGGTGACGGGGCAGGTGATATTGCGCCAAGCTCCTAGGCCGGTCGAAGTGCTGGCGTACGTCGATGGGGTCGTAGAGGAAGTTTTTGCCGAGGAGGGCGTGCGCGTCGCAGCGCGAGGTGCTTATATCCAGGGAATTTTCGGCGTGGGGGGCGAGTGCTGGGGGGCACTGCACTTGGCGGTTGATACTCCGGACGCTACGGCAGAGTCGCTGGGGCCGGAAGTTGCGGGCAAAATTGTCGTGGTCGGTAGCCTGATTAGCGCGGAGACTGTGGAACAGGCCCGGCAGGCAGGTGCCGTGGGATTGATCGGCGGCGGCCTACGCGACCGCGACTTGCGCGATTTACTCGGTCGCGATTTGGGCGTGGCTATCACCGGGACCGAGCAAATCGGCTTGACCGTAGTAGCGACCGAGGGATTTGGCCGCGTCGCCATGGCCCGCAAGACCTTTGATATTCTACAAGCGTGCGCTGGCATGGATGCGTCTATGGCCGGCGCGACTCAGATCCGTGCGGGCGTATTGCGGCCTGAGATTATCGTTCCCACAGCCGCTGATCAAGAGGAAGAAGAGGTGCGGCCAAGCGCGGAAGGATTGCAGATGGGCGATTTGTTGCGGGTGATTCGGATGCCCTATTTTGGACGGATTGGGCGAGTCAGCGACTTGCCAACCGAGTTGTGTGCGGTGGAGTCCGGGGCGCGGGTGCGGGTATTGGCCGTGGAGTTTGAAGACGGAGAACAGGCGGTAGTGCCACGGGCGAATGTGGAGTTGATTGAGGAATAAAGGCATGAGAGCAAAAAACTGGCTGTCTGCATTGGTCTTGGCTTGGCCGTTGGCGAGCGCGGCGGAGAATGAGACACCGGGGATCGGCACGTTGCTGACAGACCCTGCGCCGCCGGTCGAAGAACAGGAACTCGGCGAGTTGCTAGCACATCCTATGCCGCCGATTGAGGTCCAAGCCTTCGACACGCCCAACGACGACGGGGGCAGCATTACGCTGACTT
>JAPPEG010000045.1 GCA_028875345.1 Gemmatimonadota bacterium | reverse complement strand
TGCGCGGCAGTCACGATTGGATCAAAAACGTGGTCACGCACGAGTTGACGCACATTATGACGCTCAACAAGGCGCGCAAGAAATGGCCCTTCCAGTTCGCGCTGCTCTCGGTCTCGCGCTTCGACTCCAATCCAGACATTACGTTTCAGTTTCCGCTGTACCATCTCAATGCCCCGCGCGGCTGGACCGAGGGCATCGCCCAGTACGGGGCGCAAAAATTCGGCTACGACACTTGGGATTCGCACCGCGACATGTTGCTGCGGATGGCGGTGTTGGAAGACGATCTGCTCTCGTGGGAGGAAATGGGGACGGTCTGGGACCGCATGGGCAAGTTCTACGGCGAGTTCGTGTACAATCAGGGCTACGCGATGATGGTGTACATCCACGAGCAGTACGGTGCCGAGAAGGTCGATGAACTGACGCATCAGATCGGCTCAATGAGCTTCGATCCGGCCATTCGCCGGGTGTTGGGCATTTCCGCCGACCAGTTTTACGCGGATTGGGTCGCCTTCTTGGCTGAGAATTACGGTCGCCTCGAATCCGAGATCCGCGCGCAGGGCTTCTTTCAAGGCGAGTCGCTGGATGAGGTCAACGAGGGCGTGCTCGAGTACCATCCCGCGTTGTCGCCGGACGGCAAAAAACTGGCGTACCTCACCAGTGAAAAGCAGGACTATGGGCTCACGGTGCTCAAAATCTACGATTTCGAGACGCGAAAAAAGACCGAGCTCAAAAACTGGATAGATACGCGGATTGGCTGGTCACCCGACGGGGAGGAGATCGTCTTTGTCCGCAACAAGGGTGGCTTTAACGACCTCTATATCTACAACTTGGCCGAGGACAAGGAGCGCCGCATCAGCGCCAGGCTGCGCGCCAAAGACCCCTCGTTTTCCCCCGATGGCCAGCGCATCGCCTTCGTACACAATGAGGACGGGACCAACAACCTCGGCCTCATAGATCGCGACGGCACGGACTTAGTCTATCTGACGAACAACAACGACGCCACCCAATACATGGGGCCGCGCTTCTCGCCCGACGGCGAGTGGCTGCTCTTCAGCTTGTTCCGCGGCGAAGACCGCGACATTGCGATGATCCGCGCCGATAGCCCGCCGCGGCCCAAGGTCTTTGAGAAGGCGAATAAGAAAAAGAAGAGCGACGACGACGAAGAGGGCGAAGAAGGCGAGGAGGAAACCATAGAAGTCTTTCCCGATACGGTTGCCTTCGCCCATCCCGACTCGTCGGGGTTCCGTGCGGTCGTTGCCTCGCCGGCCGACGAGCGCGATCCGCACTGGCTGCCCGATGGCTCGGGTTTTGTGTTTTCGTCGGACCAGAGCGGTATTTTCAACATCTACCGCTACCGCTTGGAAAACGACGAAGTCGAACAGCTAACCAACGTCATTGGCGGGGCCTTTGTGCCGACCGTAGCCGCCGACGAGAGCGTGGTGTACAGTGGCTACCAATCCAACGACTATAGTCTCTATCGCTTCGAGATGGGCGAATACGAGCGCGATGCGCACTTCGAGCCGGTGGTGATGCGCGACTATCGCTCTATCTTCGACGGCCTCAAGCTCGCCGATCAATTCCAGACCGCGACGTACAGAGGGCGCAACGTCTTGCGCTACATTCCGATTCTACAGGTCGGCCCCACGTATGTCGGCAACACTTTTGGCCTCAATCAGGCCAGCGGCGGCTTGCAGTTTTCCACCGGCGACATGTTTGGTGGGCAGGAACTGACGGCTTGGGGCATTGTCGGCAAGAACATGCGAAGTGCCACGGATCTCAATACGGATGTCGGCTTCTTCTACGAGCGCCGGCTCCGGCCACAAGTGGGCAACAACCGGACTTTCAACCCCTCGTTTTACATAGCGGGCCGACGGCGCGAAATCGACAACTTGATCAAGGGTAGCCAGGTTGATTCGCTTGAGATTGAGGCGACCGATCTCTATCCAGTGCCGGTCGATTCGGTCACCAGTCTGCTAATCCCGGACGTCCGTCAATACGTCTATCAGGGCACGAGCCGCGAAGATCTGTTCAAGACATCCTTGGGGCAATTGGCCGTGGGCGTCGATGTGCCGCTGACTCGGCGAACCGAGTTGAACGCCCTCTACATATGGCGCGACTTCGCCGAGGGCTGGACCTTGCGCCGCTTCCGCAGCCAGAACCAGATCTATTTGGAACAAGACGGCGTCGATATATCGGCCTCCTTAGATCCGTCGCTTTTGGCACAAGATACCTTGTTGGTGAACAACGAGGATCCGCTGGAATTCTACGAAGACCTCAGCTTTTTTCGCACGCATATGTTGAGCATGGCTTGGCGCTACCGGAAGATCAATCCCACGGCCGATCGCTTGATCAGTCCATCGGGTCGCGCCATGGCTTTAGTCTATCGCTATTTGATGCCGACGGTAGCTGATTCGCTGACCGAGCAAATACCTACCGATGGAGTTCCCCGCGATCAGTTTGTCGGCGTCGAGCGCCGCATGCGGGTCAATGAATATATAGCCGCGTACAACGAGCGAATCCGGTTGCCGTTCGACAATTCGCTCAACATCGAGCTAATCGGCGCGTATAAAAACGTCCGCCTCAAGCCCCGCTTTATCGAAGACGGTGGTTTTCTCGAGGGCCGATACTACTGGCCGCTGCGCTACTATATCGGCGGGCGCAACTTCCTCAGCGGCTACCCTTACTTCACCGACTGGGGGACCAAATTGCTCTATGCCCGCGTCGGCTACGGGTTTCCGATTCTCAAGCGCATCAGCAGTCGCTTTATCAATTTCAACTTTTCCAAGCTCTACGCCGAGCTATTTGCCGAAGCCGGGGTGGTGGGCAATTTCTCGCGCTTTGAGGACATCGACTTTTGGAAGGGTGAGCGCTGGAAATCTCGGCCCAACATCGACCCATTCTTGGCCGACGTGGGCGGCGAGTTACGGCTACAGCTTTTTACTTTCTACCGCATCCCGATGTTTGCCTATTTCCAAGTGGCGCGTCCGCTCCCGTCGTCGCGGGTGAAGCAGCTCTGGATCACCAGGTTGCCCAATGGCAGCTTAGAGGAATGCGCTCCGAACGCGCAGGACTGCTTCCGCAGCCTGACCGTGAGGGACGCCGAAGGTGACCTAGACGAGATTGACAACTGGCGCTTCTACTTTGGGTTCGGGCTGTGAAACGCGCAGAGCGTCAGGTGGGCAAAGTCGATCTACACAAGTTGGCCTTGCGGCTCAAAGTGATAGAAATGATCGGCATATACGCCCACCGCCGTCGCCTTGACGAAGCCTATTTGCGCTGGTATCGCTTGATCCAGCCCAACTGACCTTCAAGTTCGGTCTCGTTGCAAGAACCTGAGTGCGAGCTGCGCGTAGCTCAAGCTGGAGACGACGACCAAGGTCGCTGCCGCCATGACTAGTCCTGTGCGCAAGCTAGCCGGGGTCTCGATGACGTAGCTGAGGGCCGTAAGTACCATGCAGAAGGTTGTGTATTTGCCCCAGCGGTTGGCGGCAATGACCAGCCCCTGTGAACGCAAGAACAATCCCCCCACCAACACAATTGCCACATCGCGGGCAAAGAGCATCCCCAAAAGCCACAGCGGCAAATCGCGCCAGAAGACTAGCCCGCCGAGCAGACAAGCGAGGAAAATTTTATCGGCCAGCGGGTCGAGTATCTTGCCGAGGCGGGAGACTTGGTTGTAGCGCCGCGCCACCCAGCCGTCGCCGATGTCTGTGGCACCAGCGAGGAGCAGTAGGAGCACCGCTTGGAGTTGGGCCACCGACCCTTGGGCGATGAAGTAGAGTAGGAAGGGGATGAGCAGGACCCGCAGGACGCTGAGGAAATTGGCCAACATTGCCGGGCTATTGCAGCATTTCGCGAGCGTGTTGGCGCGCTGTATCCGAAATGGTCTCGCCGGCCAACAGATAGGCAATTTCCTCAGCGCGAGCCGTTGCGTCGAGCAGCACAACCTCGGTGGTAGTCCGCTGTTGCTGCTGCTGCTTGCGCACTGAAAAGTGCTGGTCGGCGAGGCTGGCGATCTGCGGCAGGTGGGTGATGACGATAGTTTGGTGCGCCGCGGAGAGGGACTGTAGTTTGCGACCGACGGCCGCGGCGATGCGCCCCGAGATCCCAGCGTCGATTTCGTCGAAGACCAAGGTTGAAACGAGGTCGCGCCCGGCGACCGCTTCCTTGAGAGCCAGCATCACGCGCGAAATCTCCCCGCCCGAGGCAATGCGCACTAGGGGATGCGGGGGTTCGCCGGCATTGGCGGAAATGTGGAAGGCAATGTGCTCCATGCCGTGCGCTCCCGCCGCGTAGCGACGCCCGTCGCGCTCAATCGTCCCCTCCGGATCCTCGGCAGTTATCAACTCGATATAGAACTGGGCCTTGGCCATTCCCAACTCCCCGAGGGCAGCGATTAGCGACCGAGACAAGGTGGTGCTGGCCTGCTGACGAGCCGCAGAAAGGTCGAGACAATAGGCGGCAAACTCGGCGAGTGCTTGATCGTGGTGCTCGGCCGCTCGGGCCAACTCGTCGCGGAGTCGGTCAGCGCGGTCCTCTCGCGCCGCAAGCTCGCGGGCGCGTTCTAAAACGGCATTGAGGGTGCCGCCGTATTTCTTTTTGAGAACGCGTAGGCCGTCGCGGCGCTCGCGCAGTTCGTCGGCCCGCCCAGGGCGCACCTCGATTCCGCGGGCGTAGTCGCGGAGTTGGCTGGCGAGATCTTCGACCTCGTAGATCAGCTCTTCTAAGGCCGCGGCTTGGGGGCCGAGCGCAGGGTCGATTTCGCGGAGTCGGTCGAGTTGACGACGCACTTGGCCGAGGATCTCGTACACCGCGCCTTCGCGCTGATAGAGTCGGTCGTGGAGTTGAAGGCCGCCTTGGGATAGAGTCTCGGCGTTGTCGAGTACTTGCAATTCGCGTTCTAACTCGGCCTCTTCGCCCGGTCGGGGTGCGAGGCGGCGGATCTCTGCTAACTGGAAGGAGTGCAGATCGTCTTCGGCTGCAAGCGCATCGCGCTCTGCGCGCAGCCGGTCGAGGTGGGCCACGCTATCGCGGTAAGCGCGCCAGTGCTGTTCCACGAGGCGGCGTTGGTCGTCGAGGCCGGCAAATGCGTCGAGAAAACGGGCGTGGAACTTGGGATCGAGTAGCGATTGGTGTTCGTGTTGGCCGTGCAGGTCAACCAAGATCGAGCCGATTTGCTTTAGCTGCTTGATTGGTTGACCTTGGCCGTTGACAAAGGCCCGCGAGCGGCCTCGGCCGCGAATCTCGCGGCGGAGGATGAGTTGCCCGTCCTCCAAGAGAACGCCCAGATCGGCTAAACGCGCGATTTGATCTTGATCGTCAAGTTCAAAAAAGCCCTCCACCGCGCACGAGTTAGCCCCTTTGCGCACTAGCTCAGCGCTGACGGGACCACCGAGGATGGAGTTGAGGGCACCGATGAGAATGGACTTGCCGGCCCCAGTTTCGCCGGTGATGACGTTGAGGCCAGGACCGAATTCGATTATCGCCTCTTCGATGAGGGCAAAGTCCTTGATGTAGAGGCGAGTCAACATCGGGCCGAGGCCGAGGGGTGGCTATTGGTCGTCTTCGTCGTCCAGAAAGGAGAGGCGAAACTGGCCCTCGGCGTCGGCGGTGAGGACTTGGACGCGCTCGCGAGTCTGGTCGAGCCACTGGCCGCAGGCGCGCGAGGCGGCGACGCCTTTTTCAAATACTTCGAGGGCCTCTTCGAGCTTGAGGTCGCCTGCTTCGAGGCGCTGAACGCTCTCTTCTAGCGCGGCTAGGGCATCTTCAAAAGTTTCACTCATTGAGTTTCTCCTCCACACGGCAGATAGCGCCTCCGCGGCGAAAGCGCAGTTGCAGTTTATCGCCCGGCTGAAGCTCGTTGCCGTCGCGGACGAGGCGTTTATTGGCGACGCGTTCCACTAGGGCAAAACCGCGTGCTAGGCTCGTGAGCGGGCTGAGGTCGTCGAGGCGGGTGGTGGCGGTGGCTAGGGTCTCGACTCGAGTGCGCAAAAACCAATCGAAAGCAGTAGAAAGGGCTTGGCACCGTTCGTCGAGGTATAGGCTTTGTTGCTGCAAGTGGTCGTCGAGGCGTGCGCGCAGGCGGTCCGGGTCGCAGTGGCGCAACCGCTCCTCTAAGGAACTGAGATAGCGCTCCATTTCCGCTAGCAAGCGGCCTTGTTGTTCGGCGACTCGTTCGCGCAGGGTGCTGCGTTCACGGGCGACTATTTCGGCTGCGGCCGAGGGAGTTGGGGCGCGACAATCGGCCACGTAGTCGGCGATGGTGTAGTCGATCTCGTGGCCGACGGCGGAGATGACGGGCTGAGGCGACTGGTAGATGGCTCGGGCGACGGATTCGTCGTTGAAGGGCCAGAGGTCTTCGGGTGCGCCGCCACCGCGGCCGACGATCAACACGTCGATGTCGTCTAGTTGATTTAAACTGGCGATGGCAGCGGCGATCTCAGCGGCGGCTCCTTCGCCTTGAACCCGAGCAGGGCAGAGGACGATCTCGATGTCCGGGGCGCGGCGGTCGAGGATTTGGATGATGTCGCGGATGGCCGCGCCAGTCGGCGAGGTCACCACGCCGATTTTGCGGGGGTACGGGGGCAAGGGTCGCTTGCGGCTTTCGTCGAAAAGCCCTTCAGCCGTTAGGCGATTTTTGAGCTGCTCAAAGGCGATAGCCAGCTCGCCGACGCCAGCGGGTTTGATCTGCTCGGCGTAGAGTTGGTACTTCCCGGCGCGCTCAAAGACGGAGATATATCCGTACACCTGCACCTGCATGCCCTGTTGGGGGCTGAAGGAGAGCGAGCCGGCCTGCCATTTGAACATCACCGCGCTTAGCTGGCTCGCATTGTCTTTGAGCGTGAAATAGCGGTGGCCGGAGCTGTGGTGGGTGTACTGAGAAATCTCGCCCTCGACCCAGCACTTGGGCAGGTTCTCCTCGAGTAGCCCCTTGACTTGACTGGTGATTTCGGAGACCGAGTAAGGCCGATGGGTTGCGTCTTCGGCATCGGTCCAGAGGAGCGGCTCTTGAAAGGACATAGGTGCTCCGGGGAATCAATTAAGAATTGAGAATTAAAAATTAGGAATTAGTGTGCTCGTCGCGCCCAATTCTTAATTCCTAATTCCTAATTCCTAATTCACAAGAGGTCAAGGCTCGGCTAGCTGCAACCGCTCAATTCGAGTGGCCCGGCCACTTGCCTCGTCAGCCTCGACCAGCGCACCGCAGAGGACCGCCTGGCCGTCGGCGGGCTTGAAACGGGTGGGTATCTGGGTGAGGAAGCGTTGGATGGCTATTTCGGGACGCACACCAATCACGGATTCGCAGATGCCGGTCATGCCAGCGTCGGTTAGGTACGCCGTGCCTTTGGGTAAGATGCGCTCATCCGCGGTTTGCACGTGGGTGTGGGTGCCGATGACTGCGGTGGCCAAGCCGTCGAGGTGGAAGCCCATAGCCATTTTCTCTGCGGTGGCTTCGGCGTGGAAATCTACAAAGACTAAAGGTGTCTCTGCGCGTAGGCGCTCGACTTCGGCGCGGCCTGTGCGGAAGGGGCAGTCGATGGGGGGCATCCCGGTGCGCCCCTGGAGGCAGAGCACTGCCACTGGGGGACCGCCGCGTGCGGCGACGACGGTCGCACCAATGCCGGGGGCATCTTTGGGGTAGTTGAAGGGGCGCAGGACGCGGTCGGATTGGTCTAGGTACGGGATGAACTCGCGGCGGTCCCAGACGTGGTTGCCGCTGGTGATGACGTCGGTGCCATAGCTGTGCAGCTTGCGCACGATGCGGTCGGTGAGACCAAATCCTCCGGCGGCGTTTTCGCCGTTGGCGATTACCAGAGAGACTTCGCGCTGTTTTACTAGTTCGGGAATTAGGGCTGCGGCAACCCGGCGGCCCGGCTGAGCAAAGATATCGGCGACGAAGAGAATGTTCACCGCGCGTGAGACTCGGCACGCATCTCGCGGATGATGCAGACGCGCAACTGCCCAGGGTACTCGAGTTGTTGTTCGAGCTTGGTGGTGATGTCGTCGGCGAGTTGTTCGGCATACGTGTCATCTACCACTCCGCTGTCGACCAAGACCCGAACCTCCTTGCCGTTTTGCAAGGCAAAAGCCTGTTGCACGCCCACGTAGTCGGCTGCGAGTTCCTCAATGTGGTGCAAGCGACGGATGTACTCTTCGACTTTTTCTTTGCGGGCACCCGGGCGGTGGGTGGAGATTTCGTTGGCGGCTTCGACTAGGACGGCGATGGCTGAGCGCGAGGGCGTGTGCTTGCTATGGGTTTCGATAATTTGCACAACTTCAGGGCTTTCGCCGCCCTTGCGAGCCAGTACGGCACCGCTTTGCGCTGGGTCGTTGCCCAACTCAAAGTCCTGTGCCTTGCCGATGTCGTGCAAGAGACCAGCGCGGCGCGCCAGCACGATGTCAAGGTCGAGCATCTCGGCCATCATGCCGGCCAAAAACCCGACTTCCTTGCTGTGGACCAACAAGTTTTGTCCATAGCTGGTGCGGAAGCGGAGCTTGCCCAGCGTTTCCAATAGCGGCTCGGATAAGTCGTGAATGCCGAGGTCAAAGGCGGCTTTGGAACCGGACTCACGGATCATTTCCTCAACGGTGCTGCGGGCCTTGTCATACACTTCCTCAATGCGCCCGGGGTGGATGCGCCCGTCGCGGATGAGCGTTTCAAGAGTATGTCTGGCCACTTCGCGGCGCAGTGGGTCAAAGCCCGAGAGCATGACCATACCAGGGGTATCATCAACGATGACTTCGACGCCGGTGATCATTTCAAAGGAGCGGATATTGCGCCCGTCGCGACCGATGATGCGTCCCTTCATGTCGTCGAAGGGGATGGGCACGACCGAAAGCGTACTCTCGACGGTCAGGTCTCCGGCGAAGCGCTGGATGGCGCGGGTGATAATTTCCTTGGCCTCTAGGTTGGCCGTGGCAGCCGCGGTATCCTTGATCTCGCGGACCTTGCGGGCGGCAACTCGGCGCGCGCCACCCTCTAGCTGATCAACGAGTATGCGCCGGGCTTCTTGTTGACTGATGCCGGCCAACTCTTCCAGCCGCCGACTCTGCTCTCGGACGAGGTTCTGGGCTTGGACCTCGTCCGCAGCTATGGCCGCCTCGCGGCGGTTGAGGTCCTGCTCGTTCTTAAGTTGTTCGCGCTCCTTGCTCGTGAGCAGGTCTATTTTGCGCTCTAGTTGCTGTTCGCGCTCTAGCAGCTTGGCCGCCAGATCGCGCAACGAGCGTCTCTGTACCTCTTGCTCCTTTTCCAGTGGGGTCCGCTCGCGGTGCCATTCATCCCTTGCTTCGAGTAGGGCATTTTTTTTCAAGACCTCGGCTTCTTGGCGGGCGCGGTCGACTATCTGATCGGCGGTGGCTTGGGTGCTGTGCAGTTTGCTGTTGCGCAGCCGCTCACTGCCAAGCCAGCCGAGGAGACAGCCACCGGCGAAAAAGGCTAAGGCAGAACAGATTAGGACTATGTAGTCAAACCCGTTAAACAAGGGTATCTCTTTCTTATCCTTATCGGTCTCGACGCCTTTGGGCATCGGGCCAGAGCACGGGATGGAACCCGGCTCGGGATACTTCAGCTATCGGAACGGGGAACTTCTACTTCGGCGAAAAGGTGCCCAAGCGAGGTAGCGAGCTGAGAAGTCCGCTGGGCTATATCGGCTTCAGCGGAAGCGTAGTCCTTCCGCAGGGAGAGGAGTTCCTCCACTAAGCTCAGACTGGCCAAGATGGCCACTTGGAGTGGAGAGCCGCCTTGGAGCTCGTGCTTGACTTCGTGCATGCGCTCGTCCACCATCTCGGCGAGCTTTTGCACGTGTTCGGCAGAATGATCTTCGTCAACTCCTAGGGTATAGTGCTTGTCGAATATTTTGACCACTACTTGGGACGACATACTAGACCCCTTTCTTAGATCAGATGTCTTTGTCTTATTCGGCCTCTGTGTGGGTTACTTCGACCTGCTCAAGCTGTTCGTTTTTGCTGCTGAAGGCACCATCCAAGCGGCTGAGGAGCTGTTCGATGCGTCCCTTTACCATTTCTTTGTCCTTTTTGATTTGTTCGTTTTCACTGCTGACGACGCTGATTTTTGTTTCGAGGCTCTGGAGGTCTGCCTGCAGGGTGTCATTTTTTTCTTTGAGGCTCTGGAGCTGCCCATTCAGTTCGTCGTTTTCCTTGTGCAGCGTTTCAAGAGCCTCCGTCAGGCGGTTGATGTAGCGCTCGAGGCGTTCAAAATTTTCGTTTACATCCATTGGGGTGACTGTACTCCTGATTGAGATTGGATTAGCGCAAGCGAGCGCCGAACCGCACTTCGAGACTCTTGAGCATCGCGGAGATCGCCGCGTCGGCCTGAGCGTCCTGCAACGTCTGTTCGCGGTCGCGCAGACGGATGGCGAACGCCACGCTCTTGTGGCCTGCTTCTATTTGATCCCCTTGATAGAGGTCAAAAACCTCGATGGATTCGACGAGGTGAGGCGCACTATCTCGCATGGTGGCGATAAGTTCGGCGGTTGCAGTGTCTGCGCGTACGACTATGGCCAAGTCGCGCTCGATCGGAGGAAACTTGGGAAGCGCGGTAAACGAGCGTTCTCGACCATGCCAATGGCGTACTAGCGCGGTAAACGATATTTCAAAAATATGTACTTGGCGCTCTAAATCAAATGCCACGCATAAGTCGGTCGAAGCTTGGCCTAGCCAGCCGAGAGGCTCGCCACCGAGGGAGATACAGGCTGCGTGTCCCGAGCGGCATTCGGGGCGGTCGGCGGGCGCAAAGCGCAAATCCCCCTCGCCCACCAGCGCTTCGAGCAAGCCCTTGAGATCGAAAAAGTCGGCCTCGCGGGTGTCGGCCTGATAGGGAGAGGCTGATACGCGGCCTGACCACAGGGCTGCGAGGTGCCAGTTTTCCTCGGGTCTTACGCCTTTTGCGGCCGCGGCGACAAAGCACTTGCCCAGTTCGAAAATGGCCACTCCTGCGGCCCGCTGGTTGAAGTTGCGACGCGCGACGTCTAATAAGCTCGGCACCAAGGCGGTGCGCAAGGCGTCTTGGGTTTCGGTCGGCGGGTTGGCCAAGCGGGCGGCACGATCTGCGGTACCGACTAGTTTGAGCCAGCGGGATTCGACGATCGTATTGCTGACGACTTCGTCTAAACCCAAGCCCAAGAGCCGTTGCCGCGCGACCTGCCTAAAGGTAAGTTCGGGATTGCGCTGGGTGATCCAAGGGCCGGATGCCTCTTGGCGGCCCTCAATGCGGTCAAAGCCGTAGATGCGGCCGACTTCCTCGATGAGGTCGGCTGGGCGCGTTAGGTCGGGGCGGAAGCTCGGGGCCGTTACCACGAGGGGCCGACCCGATTCGACCCGGCAGCCGAGGCGTTCGAGGATCTGAGCGATAGCAGCGGAGTCTAACTCCGTAGCCAAGAGTTGATTGGTGCGCTCGACGCAGAGTGGGATTTGGTAGCATTGGCCGGGGCGGGGGTACACGTCTAAAGGAATTGGGGCGACTGCGCCGCCGGTCAGTTTGGCGATTAGATAGGCGGCGCGGTCAATCGCCTGCACCGGGGCGTCCCAATCGGCACCGCGCTCAAAGCGCGTGGCTGCTTCAGTGAAAAGCCCTAGTTGAGACCGGGCTAGCCGCACCCGCGATGGTGCGAAATACGCGCTTTCAAGCAGGATGTCCGTGGTGTCCGCAGATACTTGGGAATGGGCCCCACCCATGACCCCGGCTAGTGCTTGAGGCCGCGTTCCATCGGCGATGACCAGCATCTCTTCGTCGAGTTGACACTGGGTGCTGTCGAGCATCTCCAAGGTTTCGCCAGCGCGCGCCCGGCGGACGACGATGCGCCGTTGGTCCAGTGTATGCAGGTCAAAAGCGTGCAGGGGATGACCCAATTCCAGCAGTACGTAGTTGGTTATATCGACGATGTTGTTGATCGGGCGCTGACCCACGGCTTGGAGTCGGCGCTGGAGCCACTCGGGCGAGGGGCCAACCTCGACGCCGCGCACGATGCGGCCGACATAGCGCGGGCAATCGTCTGGTGCCTCGATGTCGATCCGCACATCTTCTGCGGTGGCTGGGCCACTTTCAGTCACTTGGACGTTGGGAAAACGGAGGGGATTGCCAGTGAGTGCGTGGACCTCGCGGGCAATGCCTAAGAGGCTCAGGCAGTCCGGGCGATTGGGCGTAACTTCGAAGTCGATGACCACGTCGCCCAGCCCAGTGGCCGCGGCAAAGGGGGTGCCGACCGAGAGGCCCTCGTCGAGCACCACAATGCCGTCGTGGTTATCGCCTAGCCCGAGTTCGTCTTCGGCACAGAGCATGCCCTCGGATGCAACGCCGCGGATTTTGGCTTTTTTGATCTGCATGCCTCCGGGCAGCGTGGTGCCGGGCAGGGCGACGGCGACGGTTTGCCCAGCCGCGACATTGGGTGCTCCGCAGACGATGGTGTTGACTCCGGTCCCCACATCGACTTGGCAGACGGTCAGGCGGTCGGCGTTTTCGTGTGGGCAACAGGTGTTGACGCGACCGATGACGACGCCTTCGTAGCGCGCGCCGAGATCCTCGACGCCCTCGAACTCCAAGCCCGCCATAGTTAGGCGCTCGACTAGCTCGGGCCAATCCCAGGCGAAGTCCACGTATTTCTTGAGCCAGTTATAAGTGATTTTCATAAGGCGTTGCCGGAAACCTTAGAACTGGCGGATGAACCGCAAGTCGTTTTCGAGGAAGCGTCGCACGTCGTCAATGCCGTGCCGGATCATGGCAATCCGCTCCAACCCCATGCCGAAGGCGAAGCCCGTATATTCGTCTGGGTCGTAGCCCACCGCGGTAAAGACGGCCGGATCGACCATGCCAGCGCCGGCGATTTCGATCCAACCCGTTCCCTTGCAAATAGAGCAGTTGGCGCGTTGCCTCTTGCAGATGCAGGTGAAATCGTACTCCACGCTGGGCTCAGTAAAGGGAAAGAAGTGAGGTCGAAAACGCACTTGAGTCTCCGCACCCATAAGCTGGCGTCCCATAGCCTCAATAGTGCCCTTCAAGTCGGCGAAAGAGACCCCGCGATCGACGTATAGGCCCTCGATCTGGTGGAAGGCGAAGTGGTGGGTTGCATCGACTGTCTCCTTGCGGTAGCAGCGCCCCAAGGAGATGATCCGCACCGGTGGCGGCGTTTGCTCCATGACGCGAATCTGCACCGTGGAGGTGTGGGTGCGCATGAGTCCACCGCCCTCTAGATAGAAGGTGTCGTGCAGGTCCCGCGCAGGGTGGTCGGCCGGCGTGTTGAGGGCGTCGAAATTGTGGTACTCGTCTTCGGCTTCTGGCCCGTCGGCCACGTCAAAACCCATGCCTTGGAAGATGCTGATCAATTCGTCGGTTAGCTGAGATAGGAGGTGGGCACAGCCCAAGAGGGGCCGTCGGCCCGGGAGCGTTACGTCGAGGGCAGAAGCCGATTCGGCCATCTGCCGGAGAGCTAGGGCCTTGTCGTCTAGCGCTTGCTGAATGGCCTGTTGAGCGCGACCGGTGGCTTCCCCTAGCGCCGGTCGTTGGGCAGCGGGCAGGTGGCCGATCTGTCGCGCGATCTGGCGCAAGCGGCTCTTGCGCCCGAGGTGGTGAACTCGCAGTGCCTCCAGCGCCTTATCGTCTTGGGCCGCCGTGATTTCCGCTACGACTACTGACGCCAATTGTCGCACTTCTTCTAACATATAGACCTACATAGAACAAAAAGGGCCCAGCGCGTATCGCCGGCCCCTTTCTATCAGATGGGTGTAAATTTAGACGTGGGGCCGGGCTTGTTCGACTACCGCAGTAAAGGCGGCCGGATCGCGCACGGCTAGATCGGCCAATATCTTGCGGTTGATTGCAATGCCGGCTTGGTCTAGCCCGTGGACGAGCTGGCTATAAGACATGCCGTTGCGGCGGGCGGCGGCATTGATGCGGACAATCCAGAGACGGCGGAAGTCCCGCTTGCGTTGACGCCTGTCGCGGTAGGCGTAGACTTGAGCGCGGTCAACGGCTTCCCTAGCGGTGCGGAAGAGGCGGCTGCGCGCCCCCCAATAACCCTTGGATTGTTTGAGTACTTTCTTTTTGCGCTTTTTAGTGGCTACGGCGTGATTTACCCGTGGCATGGATACTCTCCGTTAAATTCGCTTACTTGAGGTTCAGAGCACGGCGCACATTGGCTAGGTCTGCGGACGAGACCGAACTGTTTTTGCGGAAAGCCCGTTTGCGCTTGGTCGAGCGGCCACCCAAAAGGTGCGTGGCATAGGCATTGCGCCGTTTCAGGCTGCCCGACCCGCGCTGCTTGATGCGCTTGGCCGAGGATTTATGCGTCTTGATTTTGGGCATGGTAGTCCCTTTGTCTTAATAGGCAGAGAAAAACAAAAATAGACCATGACATAGGGGCTGTCAAGGAAGCGCAGTCCGCCCTTCAGGCGGTAAATTTCGGCGGGAAAATTTGCTGTCTCGTCTAAATGCTGGAATGCGGTCAGTGGGAGTGTAGGCGATTAGGCAGCGGCCTGCGATCTACACTTTTCAATCCGTTCCCGTACTTGGGGACGGATAAAGACTGCATCGAGAGACAGCCGCGCAAGAGCACGACATAACACATGCACCCGAGCTTCGGTATCGAGTTCGCGATTGACGATCAAGTAGGCTTTGCCGCCATAGCGGCAAAGCCCGCCTTGCCCCTCGAAATCGTCGTAGCGAACCTCAATGTCCAGTCCCTCGGCGAGGGTTTCAAGCTCCTGTAGGAAAATGGAATCATCCATGGGAAAATAATAGGACCGCAGGTCGCAGCTAAGCAAGGAAATTGTTGGGAGCCGAATGGCGGATTGTTATTATATGACGCCATCTCAGAGTGCCTCCATAGCAAAGGGGAAATCGACTGTGACCGCTGCAAAATCCCAAGTATTGGTGACAAACGACGACGGCGCTGATTCGCCTCTTTTGGTGCCTTTGCTGAGGGAGTTATCCAAGTTGACCGAGCTATGCGTGGTCGTACCGGCGTCGGAATGCAGTTGGACCAGCAAGAGTATGAGCCGTTTTGAGCCATTGGTGCTGGCCGAGATTGAATGCGGCGGCTTTCCCGTCCAGACGTTGACCGGCAAGCCCGCCGACTGTGCCCATATCGGCATCCACAATCTCTGCCTCCAAAAGCCGACTCTAGTCATTTCCGGCATCAATATGGGCGTCAACTCCGGTCTCGCTTTCACGCTGAGTTCCGGCACCATAGGGGCGGCTGTAGAAGGCTTTCTCGCCGGGGTGTCATCCGCAGCCTTTTCGCTGGAGTTGCCCGAACCGGCTTTTGCGCTCTGGCGGCGATGTCGGCAGCTCGATCCCGCGCTCGATGCGCTGGTCGCGGCGGCGGCGGCCGTCACTGTGGACATCGCCGCCGAGATCTTGCGCGGGGGGTTGCCGGCTGGTGCCGACATGATCGCAGTGAACATGCCCGCTAGTACCAAGCGCGAATCCCCGAGGTGCCTGACGGGTTTGGCGAAGACGAGCTATGGTCCGCTATTCGCTCGGCGTGAAGATGAGTCGCACTTTGCATACCATAGCTGTCAGTTGCAGTTGATTGGCGATGGGGCTAACAGCGATGTGGAAGCCTTGGCGCGCGGAGCAGTCGCGATTACGCCACTCCGTTATGCGCTTGACGCTCCGATAAACTCGCTTGATCGACAGCGTTTTGAGTGCGGTATTTTCACACCTGAAAGTGTAGGCAAGCAAGGTGATCGTGGTTAAGCGGCTTCTCGCAAACGGCAGTTGCATCGGCGTCCTATTGTTCGCAGATAGCGCATGGGGTGAGGGCGAGGTGCGCGTCGATTCCACTCAAAGTCAGCCTTCGTCCCCGCTGCTGACCAAAGTCTCGCAGGCGGCGACCGAGCAGACTGTGGAAGCCGTGCGCTGGATGGCAAAGCGACGCCAGTTTACTCTGCGGGGCATCCCCTACGGCGTCACCGGCCTGCCGTTTGCTTATCTCAGTCCTAACACAGGCTGGAATTGGGGCGCGCGCGTCCACTGGGCTGACTACCGGCGGCAGCCCTATCTCTACAAGCTGACGTTGCACGTCCAGCAGTCTTCTGAGGGCAAAGTAAAAAATCGCGTGCGCCTGAGAGTTCCCCAGATTTCGGGGACGGGTTTCGGCCTGAGACTGGAGTTGTTCCACGAGCGCAATATACGCACGCGTTACTATGGGTTGGGCAACAATAGCACATTTAATCGCGACTTCATCGAGCCTAAGAGTGCTGATTTCAAAGATGAGAACTACTACTATTACATTCTAGAAAGAAACCCGCGGATTTTAGTGAGCCTTTTTCGCCAGCTATACGGTCCGGTATCTATGTCGGTCGGTTTTGGGCTGGAGCGCGTTGATGTGGACCAGCGGGGGACGCAGGCGTTCTATTTGGAGCGAGGCACCCCAGATGGAGTGATAGATGGGTTTTCGGGGTTTATCAGTGCGACTCTCCAGTGGGATACCCGCGACGACGAAGTGGTGCCGCGGCGCGGCTTCTTTCAGGAGTGGTCGTACGAGTCGGCACGCAACTCCCTGCTAGCGCTGTTTTTTGAACCTATTGACTTTAGTCGCGTAACCCTGACCAACGCCTACTACATCCCACTGTCACCTCGGTTTAATTTCTCTCATCGTCTCGTTCTAGAAGTGCTTAGTGGCGAAGTACCGCTCTATGCCTATGGCGAAATAGGAGGCAGTCGCCGGGTCAAGGGGCTGGGCGGCAGCGATTCACTACGCGGTTTCGATACCCAGCGGTTTACAGACGATGTGCGCTTTTTGTCCAATGTCGAATTGCGCTACCAACTGTACGACATCTGGTTTTACGGACAATACATAGAGTGGCAGGGGGTAACTTTTTTCGATGCGGGCCGAGTATGGCCCGACTTGGATAAAATTGGGTGGTCGGGCATGCACATCAGCGGCGGCGCAGGAGTACGCATGGTCTGGGACGCCGATCTGGTGATCCGCATGGGCACGGGCGTCGCCGACGAGCAAATGGATGTTTGGCTGAGCCTAGGACACAACTTCTAGACGTGGTCAGCAGTCTGCGGGGCCAACAGAGAGATCAAGCGCGCCAATTCCGCCGCCATGCGGTCGCGCGGGACGATGCGGTCGATAAAGCCGTGTTCGAGGACGATCTCGGCTAGTTGAAAGCCTTCGGGCAGGGGGGCGTCTGTGCCGAGGAACTGCTGGATGACGGTTTGGCCCGCAAACCCGATGCGCGCACCGGGTTCGGCCAAGGCGATATCGCCGAGCATGGCAAAGCTGGCGGTGACGCCGCCATACGTTGGATCGGTAAGAATAGCAATATAGAGCAAGCCGTTTTGCGAGAGTTGGTTGAGCTTGGCGCTAATCCGCGCCATCTGCATCAGCGAATAGGCGCTTTCCTGCATCCTAGCACCACCCGACTGGCAGACGATGACTAGCGTGCATCGTTCGGCCATGGCGCGGTCGATGAGCCGGCAGAGCTTCTCGCCGGTCGCGCCGCCTAAGGTGCCCGTGAGATAACGCGAGTCCATGATCGCCAAGGCGACGGAATGGCCGCCGATTTGGCCGATGCCGGTGTACACCGATTCTTTTAGGCCGCTCTGGCGGCGACTGGTCTTGATTTTGTCCTTGTAGCCTTTGAACTTGAGCGGATCGACAGGTGCTACGTTGGCGTCAATTTCGGTGAATGTACCGTCGTCGATGAGGAGGTCGATGTACTGCTGATGGCCGATGGGATAGTGGCAAGCGCACTCCGGGCAGATCCAGTGCCGGCGTCGCAGGGCCATTTCGTAGTTGGAGTGGCCGCACTTTTTGCACTGGATCCAGATGCCTTGGGGAATTTCGCGCTTTATTAGGGACTTGATCCCCGTTTTCATTCTTTCAAACCAGTTCACGACTTCTTCTCTCAGATTAGCTTCGCCGCTCGATTGTGGCGAAGTGAATGGGACGGTAAGCTCAGATAAACGCGCTCGTCGCCCTATTGCTATTGAGACGGATAAAGTGCATTAAAAATAAACACTTGTCAATCTGCAGATACGAGTTGAGTCGCGAAAATGTAACGCAGGCGCTATTAAAGATGTAATGACGGGGGTTATTATATAGTACTAAGTACACGACAGTAGCATGGGTTGATATTGTCGGGCGATTTTAGGTTGGTCT
>JAPPEG010000069.1 GCA_028875345.1 Gemmatimonadota bacterium | reverse complement strand
CGACGCCGTGCAGCACAGTCGCCCGGCCCAAGGCCGCGCGCACAGCAGCGACGAAAAGCGTCGGGCGAAAATAGCGCGCCGCGCCGTCAAAGGGCTGGCCAAAATGCGTTAGCTCCTCCACTTGCAGCGCGGACACCTGCTCTGAGGGGAGCACGGCATCGAGATGAGCGCGAACTTCTTCCTCATTTTCGAGGTTCATCCGCTGGCCGATCAAGAACGCGGCCATCAGCGAGGGGCGCACCGCGCCCGCTAGCATAGTCTCGAGCGCACTGCGAACCTCCTCGTAGCACAAGTGTTCGCCCTGCAAAACTAGACGCAGCGCTCCAACCACCCGCGCTTCGCCCGCGTCGCAATCAGCGAAATCAGGCACCATTCCCAGCAAGAAGCGCAAATCCTCGGGCATCTCGCCAAGCGCATCCCCATAGCGGTCAAACGCCGCGACCTCGGCCGCGCTCCAACCGGTCTGTGCGCCGAAGGTGCGGCGGATGGACATCGCCGCAAAAAACGCGCCCATCTGGGCTGGAGAAACCTGCTCTGCGCGCGGCAAGTCCCCTTTGAGCGAGGCAAAAATCAGTTCGAGGATCCGCTTAGGATCGGGGTCGCCCTCTTTTTTGCCCAGCGGGCGGCTCTGGTGCGGCCCGGTACAGACGCGCGTTTGCGCCTCCAGCACTTCCTCGTTGGGGCCGGGATAGGGGTCAGCTTCAAACACGATTTTTGCTCCTTTATGCAAAAAAATATACGATTCCCGGCCAATGCGCGCCCGACCTCGACGCGGGAATCCAACGGTGCCGATTGCGCGAACTACAGGTTCAACGCAATTTTTGATACACCCTTTTCCGCGAGAGAATTTCCAATGCGCTATCTATCTCTTCTGTTTCCCATCGCAATCACAGCCTGTGGTTCATCCGACCCAGCCCCTCCAGCACTGCTCCACTACGTCGCAGCCCAAGAAGCCCTGGCCTCCGACGACCTAGACCAAGCGCGCCAAGCACTGCAAGACTTGGTGCAAAGCGCCAGTCCAACACTCAAACCGCTGGCGGAAAAAGCCGCAAGTGCCGCCGATATTGCTGCGGTGCGCGTTGCGTTCAAGCCGCTGTCCGAACAAGTGCGGAAGGGTCAAATCCCCGAGGGCTACGTCGTGGCGTATTGCCCGATGGCCGACGGCGACAAGGGGGCGCACTGGGTGCAGAAGGACCAACCCCAAATCGCCAATCCCTACTTCGGCGCTTCCATGCTCCGCTGCGGCGTATTCAAGGAGTAGCCCGCCCGCACATGATCCGCGTAGAATCCGCTACTCGCCGCTACGGCCTTTTGACCGCAGTTGACGAAGTCAGCTTTGCCGTTGACCAAGGCGAGATCGTCGGCTTTGTCGGCCCCAATGGCGCTGGCAAGAGCACCATGCTCAAGATGCTCTCCACCTTTATCCACCCCACGGCCGGCACCATCTCCATTGACGGACTCGACGTGGTGGAGCATCCGCTCGCCGTGCGCCGCCGCATTGGCTACCTATCGGGCGACACCCCGCTCTACCAAGAAATGCGCGTCGATAAGTTCCTCCGCTTCATCGCCCGGGCCCGCGGACTCAAAGGCGACGCCTTGCAGCAGGGTCTGGCGCGCGCGGTCGAACTCTGCGGGATCGAAGACGTGCTCACCCAGCGCGTCAAGGAGTGCTCCACCGGGTTCCGCCAGCGCATCGGCCTAGCTACCGCCATGGTCCACGATCCGCCGGTCTTACTCCTCGACGAGCCAACTCACGGCTTCGACCCCTTGCAGGTACTGGCCTTCCGCGACACCTTGCGAGAGCTCAGCTCAGACCGAGCGATCCTCTTTAGCACCCACATCATCGGCGATGTGGAAGCCATTGCCGACCGCGTGTTGATTATCCACCAAGGGCGCTTGCTTGGCGATGGCCGCGTCGAACAGTTGGCCGCAGACGCTGGCATCCCCGGGGCCGGTCTCGAAGCCGTCTTCGCCCACCTAGTCCGCACCACAACCCCTGCCCATGTCTGACGCACAACGCCTTTCTACTGCCGAGTGCCTGCGCGGCGCACGCATTGTCTTCGACCGCGAGCTAGAGTCGTACTTTGACTCGCCCATTGCCTATGCGTACGCCGCGGTCTTCTTGGTGCTTTCCTGCACCACCTTTATGAACTCCTTTTTTCTCGACGGAGTAGTAGATATGGGGCCGTACTTCGCCGCCCTGCCCTTCCTGCTGATCCCCTTCGTCCCCGCTATCACCATGCGCGCTTGGGCCGAGGAACGCGCCCAGCACACCTTCGAGCTACTGATGACCCTGCCACTGCACTCCTTGCAGGTCGTGCTGGGCAAGTATCTCGCAGCCCTCTGCTTCTACGCCATCGTCCTCGCCGGTAGCCTGCCCATCGTGCTGATGCTCCTCTTCCTCGGCGATCCCGATCTTGGACGCATCTGCGCGAGCTATCTCGGCGCGCTGCTGTTGGGTGCTTTCTTCCTGTCCTTCGGCCTGTTTGCCTCCGGCCTGACCCGCGACCAAATCGTGGCCTTTGTGCTCGCCGCGCTCTTCGGCTTCTTCTTCGTGCTCAGCGGGCACGAAAAAGTAGTAGAGGTTCTCGACGGACTCGCGCCAGCCTATCAGCCGGGCACATGGCTGTACGAGACCATCTCAGTCCTGCCCCACTACGAGGCGTTTGGCCGCGGCGTAATCGCTCTCGCCGACCTGCTGTACTTCGCATTGATGAGCGGCTTTTTCGTCTCCATGAACTATCTCAGCCTCCAGCGGTCCAAGTATTGAAGCGGCATTTCTTGCTCCAAATCGCGCTGGCTTTTGCGCTGCTGTTGGGCATCGTCGCGTACGCCAGCCGCCTCCTAAACCTGACGGGGAGTTGGACCCTAGACCTAGCAGGGGACGACATCGCCACGCTCGCACCGGCGACCGAGCGCTACCTCCGCTCCTTAGAAACCCCACTCTCCATCACCTACTTTGCCACCGCCCGCGAAAACATGCCGGCGCACCTCAAAGAACTCGAGCCCCAAGTCCGCCGACTCCTGTCGGCTCTGCGCGACCAAGCGCCCAACCGCATCGACTATCGAGTCATTGACCCAGACCAAAGCGGACGCGCTGGCATCGGTTATGCAGCTAGCAAAAAGGCCTCCTCCTTCAGCGTGCGGCGGGTGTTGCACGACGAGCATTCCGAGCAAAAAATCTGGTCCTCGCTGGTAATCGTGCGCACCGACGCGCCCGAAGTGCTCGTCCAAAGCATAGAGCCAGAGCACCTGCCTTATCTAGAAGAGTACGTCATCGCCCAACTACAGGCCGGACGAGCGCCTCCACAACCGACCTTTGGCGTCTCGGCACCGCCGCCCTTCCAGCTTTTGGCGGCCTTTCTCAACGAGGCCGGGCCAGTCGTCGAACTAGACCTCAACAGCAATCCCACCATCCCCCCAGAAATCGACGTGCTGTTCTGGATCCAGCCCGAAGTCGCCACGCCCGAGCACGTGCGGCAGTTGCTCGCCTTCCTAGCATCCGGTCGTAGCGCAGTGCTCGCCGGCAGCACCTACCAAATCGGCTACTCTCCACAGGAGGACGCGATCTCCTATTGGGTACACCACGCGCCGCCTGCCTGGGGACAACTGCTCCAGCCCTTTGGCCTCCGGCCGGTGCCGGACCTGCTCGTCGATAAAAACACCGGGCCGGTCATCCTCGACATGGGCGAAATCGTCGCGCCCTTTCACCTCCGGGTGCTGCCCGCTTTTTACAACATGAAGAGCTTTGCCGCACCAGGTCGCGGCGGGCTTAATTTCGTCGCCGCTAGCGCACTCGAAGTCGATCCGCAGGCCGTACAAACCAAGGGCTTCCACGCAGAAATCGTCGGCACCACCACCGAAAGCCCCCGCGTCCTGCCCCTGCCCACCGGTCCTTTTACCGACGCCGACTTAACCGGCGGCTTGCCCGTGCCCAAACAAAATTTGCTGGTCCTGCTCAAGCCGGACGATCCTTGGCAGGGTCAGCTATTCGTCTTGGCCAGCGCATCGCCCTTCCAAGACGGCATCATCAACCAGCCCGGCTACGCCCACCGCGTCTTCCTACAAAACCTCATCCGCACCTACGGCCAACCAGAGCGCGTATTGCGCGGGCGCGTGGAAAAGGGCGGACCGCAGCGTCTAGTCCCACCCGGCGCACTCGTCCGTTTCTTCTGGCGGTTTTTTGCGGTCTTTTTGGTGCCGCTGGCATTTGTGGGTCTCGGCGTTAGGCACTATCTGCGCTACAGCCGTCCGAACTGGCCGGCCGGCCGTTGGGGCCGCCAACTCGGCCTCGCCTGCTTGGTACTCCTCGTCGGTGCGCTCGTCTGGCGCGGCCGCGGCCCCTATCTCGACCTGACGGCCGACCAGCTCAACACGCCCTCCCCGCTCTTGGGCCGCTTATTACAGGGCACCTCCCTATCCGCCGAGCTGATCGCCACGCACCGGGCCTCCATGCCCCGGCAACTCAAAGACGCCGAAGACCGCATCCGCACCTTGCTCGCCGACTGCAACATTCCCCTGCGCGTGCTCCGGCCCGACGCGCTGACTCCCGACCAACAGCAGACGTTCGCCGCCGAGGGACTGACACCCTTCCCAGTCGAACGGGTCCTCCACGACACGCTCGCCACCCAATATGTATGGAGCGGCCTGCGCTTGCTGGGCAATGGACACACCATCGCCGTGCCGCGCCTCGACCAACACTCCCACCTCGAATTCCTCCTAGCCGCAGCTTCCCACAGTCTGCAACAGGGGCACAAAATGCGCGTGGCCGTCATCTCCGACTTACCGCGCCTCTCGCCGGCCGAGGCCCTCGAAGACTACCAAAAGAAGGGCCTCATCGCCCCGGGCGGCACCGACGTGTACAGCGACTTGAAAGCCCTGCTCGCCGACTATCTCTACGACGTCCACTACATCAATCCCCGCACGCCGAGTATGCCCTCAGACGTAGATGTCTTGTTGTGGATGCAGCCGCGCCGCGACTCGGGTCCGATCCTGCTGCTGCTGAGCCAGCATCTCGCACGAGGGGGCAAGGCCGTTGTCGCCATGCAGCACTTCAATATCCAGCAGCGCCAGTACCGCGGCTCGGGGTTTCAGACCGTGTACTGGCCTCAGCCCCAATTCCAAGACCTCGACCGCTACCTCCAGCTCCTTGGCATCGAACAGGTCCGCGAAGTGCTCTTCGACCGCACCCAGTCTCACCTCGACCTAGAAACCCAAGTCAACCGCACGGCCGTGCGCGAGTACGACCCGCAAAAGGTCGCCTTGCCTTTCTTAATCCGCGCCGTCGGCCAGCACTACGACCTCACCTCGCCGATCACTCGACATCTCGGCGACCTGCTCTTTATCTGGGGGAATCGCTTTGCCCTGCACCCGTCAGAGCTAAGCGGTGCGGGAATAACGGCCCAAACCCTAATCTCTACCTCGCCCCAAGCCTGGGCGTACCCATGGCAAGGAGGTTGGCTGCCGCCCGAGGTCTTTGCCCCGCAGACGTACCTGCCCGGCCCGCAACCCCTAGCCGCGCTGCTTACCGGACCTTTTCCCGAGGTCGCCTTCGCTGAAGACGAGGACGGCCGCGCCATACTCCAGCGCGTGGGCGAACGCCCGCGACAAACGGGAGCCCTACTCTTGATCGGCTCTTCGGAAATGTTCAAAAACGAGCACTTGCTGACCCCAGGCTTTCAGCACGATCAATTTTTGCTCAATGCCGTGGCGTACAACGCTTATGGCGAGGATCTAGCCGCCTTACAGGCTCGACAACCGACTCCGCGCGGCTTCCCCTTCCAAAGCACCGAGGCCAAGCGTCTGTGGCGCGTGTTCGTGGTAGGCGCGGGACCGCTGCTGTTTTTGGGCTATGCCCTCTATCGCCGCACGAGGCGCACGTGATTCGCTTGCTCTGCGCCCTAGGGGCCTTGCTGGTCCTGCTCGTCCTCGGAGAGAGCGCACTGCACGAACACCAGCGCGCGGTGCGCCGCACCGCCGGAGCTTTGCGCCTCTTGGCACCTGAACTGGCCTCAGCAGTCGATCAGATTGAGGTTCACGCCGCCGGACGCCGTTGGCACTACGTTCGGCGCGGGAACACTTGGTATTTCCCAGCGTACCACCGCGCCTTTGTCCTCAATCGCCGCGTCGATCACCTGCTCCAGAGCCTGCTCGCCACTCCAGCGACCTTCGTCTCGACCGAGCCTGGAGACTTGGCTCGCTATGGCCTCGGCCCGGGTAGCGTCCGCATCCACCTGCTCGACCAACAAGGGCGTCCCTTGCTTGAAGTACGCCAAGGTCGTGGAGCACCCGGGGTCCGCTCTGGAGAATCGTATGTCCAGCGCGTTGGTTCCGACAGCATCTTCCACCTCCACGCCCACCCCGTCCACGCCCTCGACACCGCACCGCCCGCGCCGATGCTCGACCGCCGCGTCCTGCCCCAAGCCTTACAGCGCAAGGGCCTCCGGCGCATCGCCTTCGCCGGCGACCCTTCCTACCCAGTGCAATCCCTCAGCCGTCAGCTAAAAGCTATGACGGCACCGGGCCCTATGATGCCAACCTATGAGTGGATCGCCTCGTCTGCGACCGGTGCAGAGCCCTGCCTCTCCGCCAATGTAGAAGCCTACGCCGACTTCCTCAAACGCCTGACGTGGTCGGCTTTGCACGATCCGAGCCGCACCGATGCTTTTGCCCAAGTCCACTACCTTTATCTCGAAGACGAAGAGGGCACAATAGACACCCTCGCCATTGGCGCAGCCGACGACCGAGGCCACTATCTCCGCCTCCACACCACCGGCCACATTTTCTCCATAACGCCTGAAAGAGCCGCTCTCCTCTTCCCCACTCGCTCCGCCCTCCTCGACACGCTCTCCCAACCCTCGCCCTACCGCCAAGCCGAGCCATAGGTCCACTAGCCATGCTTTACCGCAACCTGCTGCGCCACCACTGGAAAGAGTTCATTCGCAACCCCTCTTAGAGTGGCTGGAGCGCTACTCCGCCGTTGAAGAAACGTAAAAGGTTCAGTCGCGCGAAGCCGTCGGAACGACCTTACCGGACCCGAAATTGAAAAGGTCGCCAAAACTCAGCGGCGGATTGACCGTGATGGAGAATATCAAAAAGGCGACGGACCCGGCCTCGTCAGTCACTATGTAGGTGACTTCAACCGCTCCATCGGTTGCTGCCGAAGGCGTGCCCGAGACCGTCCGCGTGGCCACGTCAAACGCCAAGCCCGCTGGAAGACCCACGATTCTGTACGTCAGGGCACCCGTGCCGCCCGAAGCCTCCGGCAGCACGAGAGGGGTGACCGCCGTCCCAGCGGTGTACGCTTGTTCTTCGACCTCCTCGGCGAAACCAAAGTCCTTATCGCCGTCGCCCTCACCATCGTCCTCACCGTCATCCCCACCATCATCCTCGCTGTCGGCTACCTCACTATCGTCCACCTCGCCATCCTCCTCACTATCATCCTCGTCCTCCATCTCGTCGTCGACAATCTTGATATTGATCAGAGCTCTGTGGCCACTCGACGAAGTAGCCTGCACAGCGAAGGCCTTATCACCATCTGCCGTCGTGTTGTCCTTGGGCGTCAGAGAAAGCTGCGCCGTCCCCTTGATCTGGCCTTTTGCAATGGTGAGGGTTTCGTCCAGTGTTGCCTCGAAATCCTCATCGAGCTTGGCCGTCTTGCCTTGTGTTGGAGAGACAATTGCGAGTGCGACCTTCTCGTCAACCGCAGCGGCTTTGTCCAACGTCACGGTCAGCGTGATGATCGTCGCCTCCTCGTCGTCCTCGCGAACCGAATCATGACTTGAGGATATGCCATCGAGTTCAACCGTGGGCGTTGACTTCTCCTCGATCTGGTCGTCGCTCGCGGCGGCGTCATCAGAGGCTAGGGACGAATCTTCCGGCTCTTCCAGCTTTTCTGATTCTTCCGGCTCTTCTGACTCTTCCGGCTCCTCCGGCTCCTCTGCTACTGTCTCAACGATTGTGCTGCCCGCGCCGGGATCTTTCAGCGTTATATCCTTATTGCCGACTGTCTTGGCATACGCCCCTTTCAGCCTGATTGTCTCGTCGCCCTCTGCCCTCTTGTCGTTATAAGGGATGATGGTGATCGTCGTTGTCCCCGACGCCGAACCGGCCGGAATCATCAAAAGGCTCAGTCTGGCATCATAGTCGAGATCGCGCACCGCCGCCTTATCAATATTTTCATCATTATCAACCGTCAAGAACACGGCCACGGCCACGTCGAACACCTTTCCGTCCAACGTTCCGGTTACTACAACATCGGTCGCACCAGCATCTTCGCTTATCACGCTCGGAGACACCTTCAGCGAGACAGTCGCGTCGCCGACGCCATTCACTATCGTAATGGTGAAAGTACGCGTGATCGTGGCACCGCTCTCGTCAGTTACCCTGTAGGTGATTGCAACCGCACCGTCAGTGGCTGCCGTAGGCGTGCCCGAAATCGTCCGCGTGGCCGAGTCAAACGACAACCCCGCCGGCAAACCCGAGACGCTATACGTCAGATTGCCAGTGCCACCAAAAGCCTCCGGCAGCCAATCGGCAACCACCCTCCCAACGATGTATGTCCGGTTAGCGATGGCTGCGTTCTCATCAAAAGAAAGCACGCTGCTCGCGCCGGCGTCTTTCAGCGTTATATCCACAGTGCCGACCGTGTTGTTGTTATACACCCCTTTCAGCCTGATTGTCTTGTCGCTCCTAGCTCTCTTGTCGTTATGGGGGGCGATGGTGATCGTCGTCTTCCCCGACACCGAACCGGCTGGAATCGTCAGCGGACTCAGGATTGCCGAGTAGTCTAAATCGCGCAACGCCGTGGACGCGTCATCACTGACCAAGAACACGACCACATCCTCGTCGAATACCTTTCCGTCCAACGTGGCGGTCACCACAACATCGGTCGCACCAGCATCTTCGCTTATCACGGTCGGATCCACAGTCAGCGAGATAGTAGCATCCTGCGCCGCAGCCTTCCCGCTCCATCCTAACACCAAACCAGACGCCAACAGCCAAGGCACACAGGCCAGACGCCGCATCAACAACTCCGTATATAGCATCACTCAACCTCCCAAGGAATTATATTATTGGCCCTAATTCGCACAGAAATATTGCATCGCGCAAACGTTTTCAACATTTACCCTAAAAAAAACTGCCATACAAACGAAGAATATGAAGATTATTTATGCCAAATTTTTAGGCCAATACCCTAGAAATAGGGCCTCAATTTGAAGCTTGAGGCCCTATTCACAAACCCGCTGTATAGCGCTGCTACCTGAGCAGCAGCATCTTCTTGACTTTGAGGAACTCTCCGCCCGCCTCCAAGCGGTAGAAATACATCCCCGACGACAAGCTATGACCGCTGTCGTTCGTCGCGTCCCACTCCACTGCGTAGCGACCCGCGCTCTGATATTCGGCAACCAGCGTCCGCACCGGCTGACCCACTACGTTATACACGGTCAACTCCACGTCCGCCGCGGTCGGCAGCGCGTACTGGATCGTCGTCGTTGGGTTGAACGGGTTCGGGAAATTATCCGCCAAGGCAAACGCTTCCGGCCGCGTTTGAACTGCTACCTTCGCCGCCTCTGACGCTCCTGGATCGCTCAGCGTAATCTCTACCTCGCCCCCCTCTAGCCCGTCAATCGTGCCGACCAGCCTAATGATCTCGTCGCCTTCCTCCAAGTTGTCGGCGACTGGATCGACATAAAAATTCATCGTCCCTGTTAGCGAGCCGGCCGGAATCTCAATTATAGGCGTAAATAGCGCGTCGTAGTCCACATCGCGCGTCGCCGTGGACGCCTCGCCAATGGCCACGTTCACGATCGCGTCCTCTTCCAACGCTTTCCCATCCAACGTGGCGGTCACCGTAACAATGGTCAAAGCGTCATTCTCGTTCAACGTACTCGGATCCGCCGACAGCTCGATGGACGTACTCGGCGTTTCGTCATCTTTGAGCTCGATGTCCGTCGATAGGGTCTCGTTTGTCGATATGAGCGTGGCCTGCACGCCCAAAGCCTTCAGGCCTTCTTCATCATCGTCGTTGATGGGAGTAAGGGTCAGCGTCGTTGTCCCCTCGGTAGCGCCAGCCGGAATGATGATAATCGCATTTAGTTTCGCCGTATAGTCCACATCGCGCACCGCCGCCGTCCCCTCGCTTGGATCCACAATAGCAAACCGCACGACCTCGACAGACGTGGCAGCAGCCCCCAAGGTAAACGTCAGCGAGACTTCCGTCGTCGCAGCGTCCTCGCGGATCACCGCCGGCTCCACCGTTAACCCAGCGGGCGCAACCCTAGGCGCAGGATTGACTGTGATGGCGAAAGTCAGCGTGGCCGTAGCGCTGTTATCGTCCGTTGCGGTGTAGGTGACTGCAACCGCACCGTCGGTCGCTTCCCTAGGCGTGCCCCCAAGCGTCCGCGAGGCCGCGTCAAACTCCAAACCCGCCGGCAAAGTCGAAACGCTATACGTCAGCGCACCGTCGCCGCCCGAAGCCTCCGGCAGCACCCAATCGGTAATCGTCGTCCCAACCACGTACGTCTGGGCGTTGATCGAAGCATCTGCTGCGAAGGCCGGCACCGTTCCTTCCTCCGGGATCGCAATGGTGAAGGTCAGCGTGGCTGTGTCGTCGTCGTCGTCCGTTGCGGTGTAGGTGACTGCAACCGCACCGTCGGTCGCTTCCCTAGGCGTGCCCCCAAGCGTCCGCGAGGCCGCGTCAAACTCCAAACCCGCCGGCAAAGTCGAAACGCTATACGTCAGCGCACCATCGCCACCCGAAGCCTCCGGCAGCACCCAATCGGCAATCGCCCTCCCAACCACGTACGTCTGGGCGTCGATGGCAACGTCCGCAGCAAAGGAAGGCACGCCGCCTGCACCGGTGTCTTTCAGCGTTATGTCCGCAGTGCCGACCGTCAGCTCGACATCGGCCCCGTCAGCATATTGGGCGGTGATTTGATTGTTGTCGTACGGCACGGTCACCCTGATTATCTCGTCTCCCTCCGCGCTCTTGTCGTCATCAGGGGTAATGGTGATCGTCGTCGTCCCCGACACCGAGCCGGCCGGAATCGTTAGCGGACGCATTCTTGCTAAGTAGTCTATGTCGCGAGTCGCCTCGACAACATCCACGACATTGCCGTTATCGTCCGTATCCTTGGGATCAGAGTCAATGGTCAAAATCATGACCACATTGGTGTCGAAAACCTTCCCGTCCAATGTCCCGGTCACCACAACATCGGTCGCACCGTCACCTTCGCTTATCGTAGCCGGATCTACCGTCAGCGCAATGTTCATGCTATTCGCGTCGTCGTCGGCGATCACTATTGTTCTAGTCGCCAACACGGCACCGACTGTAACCTGTATGTATATCGCCCCTCGCTGAACCACATCGGTGTCGTTGATCGGGGTGATAGTGAACGTCGTCGTCCCCTCGGTAGCACCAGCCGGAATGATGAATGTCGGGCCAAAGACCAGCTTGTAGTCCACATCGCGCGTCGGAGTGTTCGTCACAGTAGCACCAGACGGCAAAACAGCGCCGGTCGGCAAAACAGTGAGCCTCACCGTCTCGTCCTCAACCAAGGCATCCGTCAAGGAGACTTTTAGCTCGATCTCCGTCTCACCGGCATCCTCGCGAATACGCTCTTGACTGAGCGTAATGGCATCGGCCGTGGCAGCGATCTCCTTCTTGATTTTTATATCCACGGGATTGAGCGTTAGCCCATCATCTTCAATCTGTATTCCTGGAGCGTCCGCGTCCGTATCATTATCAGGAGACGCCACCCGGATCGTGCCAGGCAATCGGCTTCGAGGAGTGATGGTAATCGTAGCCGTCCCCGACACTGAATTGCTCGGAATCGTCAGCGTCGGCAGCGTCGCCGTGTAGTCCAGGTCGCGCTCCGCCTCGCGATTGTCCTTCGTCGCATCAGCATCGTCGATATCGCCATCGCCATCGGTATCAGCGTTGGGGTCGTCCGTCAAATCGGGATGATCGACAATAGTCAAGGCAAAGCTCGTCTCCTCGTTCAAAACTTTTCCGTCCAAGGTTGCCGTCACCGTGATTTCGGTCGCACCATCGAACCGGTTTAGCTCGGCAATATCCGCCGACAGGTTGATGTTTCTGCTCTCCTTGTCGTCGTCAATCAGCGTAATCGTCGCCGGTTCGACCGTCTTACGGCCAGCATTGCCGCTGATCACAATGGGAAGATCTTCGTCGATGCTATCGTCATTGATGGGGATGAAGGTGAGGGTCTCCGTGGCCTTTTTCTCGCCAGCCAAGATCATGAGAGTGGTTAGTCCTATGAAGAAGCGAGTATTAAGCCCCTCGGAGGAAAGGCTCAAGAGCACATACGTATCCGCATCCACCGCGGTATCATCAGTAACTTCGACTGTCACCTCGACATCGATCTCACCAGCGTCCTCGCGTATCCTCGCAGGATTCAGTGACAGCTTCAGGTCCGCCTGCACCATTTGCTGGGCGCTAATCTCCAGTTCCTCATCGGAATCCTCCGTTACCTCGGTGGAACTCTCCGTTACCGCTGGACCGGACACAAGCGCCACCAGCCCGCTCGACAGGGCCCGGCTGTCTGCTGTGCATACTGCGCTTGCCGCCGCGCAATCGGCTGTCGGCGGCAGAGAGATGGATACATCTACCTCCGAATCCGGCTCGATGGCGATCTCCCAGCCTATGTTGCTGCCCTGCTGCAAGCGCCGCGCCCGCGTCACCGTGCCGCCGGTCACGTCGAACACGTCTTCCCGCATGTTCACGAAGCTCATCTCGACTTCCTCGCTGAAATGCACCTCGAACGTGAACTCGCTGCCGTCGTGCGACTCAGGCATCGACTCAAAGCGCGCCGTCAGCGTCTGCGCCGAGGCCTCTCCGACCCATCCCAACGCCAAACCAGCAGCCAACAGCCAAGGCACACAGGCTAGGCGCTGTAGTAAAAATTTTGTATGTCCCATTACTCTACCTCCCCAAGAGAGCGTCTTCTATGTAAAATAATTGCCTGTCGATTTAAATATATAAAAGGGGGGTCTCAAATTGTAGTTTGAGACCCCCCTTTTACCAACAAACAGTGTAGTAGTTGCTACTTAAGCAGCAGCATCTTCTTGACTTCGTGGAACTCACCGCCCGCCTGCAAGCGGTAGAAATACATCCCCGCCGACAAGCTGTGACCACTGTCGTTCGTCGCGTCCCACTCCACCGCGTAGCGACCTGCGCTCTGATGCTCGGCAACCAGCGTCCGCACCGGCTGACCGAGGACATTATACACGGTCAGTTCCACGTCCGCCGCCTGCGGCAACGCATACTGGATCGTCGTCGCCGGGTTGAACGGGTTCGGGAAATTGTCCGCCAAGGAAAATGCAGCCGGCAGCGTCTGCAACGATAGCGACGTGCTCGCGCCATTGGCGTCCGTAACCGTGTACGTATATGCGGTTTCGCCTTCCGCCCTCGGCGTACCCGCAATCGTCCGCGTGGCCGCGTCAAACGTCAGGCCCGCTGGCAGGGCCGGCGAGAGGGTGTACGTCAACGGTGCGGTGCCACCCGAAGCCTCCGGCAGCGCGAAGTCCTCCACGCGCTGGCCAACGACGAATTCGCGGATTTTAGCCAAATCGTGCGAAGCCGTCGGAACGATCTTGCCGAACCCTAAACCGCCAAAACTCAGCCCCGGGTTGACCGTGATGTTGAAGGTCAAAAGGGCGGCTTTTCCGCCCTCGTCAGTCGCTATGTAAGTGACTTCAACTGCACCGCCAGTGGCGGCCGTAGGCGTGCCCGCAATCGTCCGCGTAGCCGCGTCAAACGACAAGCCCGCCGGCAGACCCACGAGTCTGTACGTCAGGGCACCCGTGCCGCCCGAAGCAGCCGGTAGCACGAGCGGTTTGATCGCCGCCCCAGCCGTGTACCTCTGGTCGGGAACCACGGCACCGGCGAAGCCAAAGGACGTACTCATCCCGGTGTTAACCGTAATGGAGAAGATCAACACCGCGGCTTTTCCGCTCTCGTCAACCACTATGTAGGTGACTGCGACCGCGCCGTTGGTGGCGGCCGTAGGCGTACCCGAAAGCAGCCGCGTAGCCCCGTCAAACGATAAGCCCGCCGGCAGACCCACAAGGCTGTACGTCAGGGCACCCGTGCCGCCCGAAGCCTCCGGCAGCATGAGCGCATCTATCGCCGTCCCAGCCGTGTACGTCTGGTCGGCAACCATGGCACCGGCGGCGAAGGCAAGGGACCCATCCCCCGGTGCATCCGGCGCATCCGGCGCATCCGGTGCCACGGCTTGATCGCTATCGCTCAGCAAGAGCTCTGCTTCGTCTCCTACCAGCCCGGCAATCGTCCCGGTCAGCTTGATGATCTCGTCGCCCTCCACGATATCGTCGTCGATTGGACGGAGCGTCAACAGCGTCACTCCTATTGTCGAGCCAGCCGGAATCTCGATCAGCGGAGTAAATTCCACAGTATAGTCCACATCGCGCTGCGCCGTGGACGCGTTATTAATAGACAAGCTCACGGTCGCGGCCGCTGCCAACGCCTGCCCGTCTAACGTGGCGGTGACCGAAACATCGGTCGTACCGGCGTCCTCGCTTACCTTGTGCGGACTCACCGACAGCGCGATGGACGTACTAGACGTTTCGTCGTCGGAAATCTCGATGTCCGTCGATATCGTCGCACCGGATGAGAACGTAGCTTGCACACCTATCGCTCTCAGGCCATCCACCCTACTGTTGTCCCTCGGAGTGAGGGTGAGGGTCGATGTCCCAACAGTCTCACCGCTCGGAATGGTGACGACCGCCCCCAGTGTCGCATCGTAATCGACATCGCGCACGGCCGGCTTGCCTTCCGTGCCTTGGCTTGGAGCCACAATCGTGAATGTTACTCTCTCGTCCGTGTCTTTGGCATCCATCAACGACACTGTCAACATGACTTGCGTCTGCCCAGCGTCCTCGCGGATCAGCGAAGGAGTCGCCATTATTTCAGCGTCGGCAGTCGGGGGTGCTGCCTCAGCCGCGTTGACCGTGATGGAGAAGGTCAACGGAACGCCGGCATCTCCGTCGCTATCAACTACCGTGTAGATGACGGAGACTGGACCATCGGTCGCGGCCGTAGGTGTGCCCGAAAGCGTCCGCGTGGCCGGGTCAAACGACAAGCCCGCTGGCAGGCCCAATGAGAAGACGTTGTACATAAACGGCGTGTCGTCGCCCGCAGCTTCTGGCAGTACGAGAGGATCAATCGCCGTCCCAACAGTGTACACTTGGTCGGCGATCTCAGCGTCGGCGGCGAAGGCCGGGCGCGTCGGATCCGCTGGCGCTGGCTGCGACGGATCATCTCCGTCGTCCGCGGCATCGGCGGTATCTTTCAGCGTTATATCCACGCTATTGATCGTCAGCGGTACGTCGATCCCATCTTCATCTTCGGCTTCGAGTCCCGCCAAACTCTTCAAGCGGATCTTCTCGTCTTCTTCCTTCCCGTCATTGGCAACGGGGGTGATGGTGATCGTAGTAGTCCCTTGTATCGAGCCGGCCGGAATCGTCAAAGCGTTCAAGCTGGCATGAAAGTCGTGATCGCGCGTCGCCACATACTTCGCCTCCACTGCCACGGGATCGCCAGCATCATCCAGATCCATAGGAGTGGCGTCAATGACCAAGGGCACGACTATATCATCATCGAACTCCTTGCCGTGCAGGGTGGCCGTCACCGTAACTGTGGTCTGACCCGCGTCCTCGCTTATCTCGGCCGGACTTGCTTCTAGCGAGATCAAACCGCTCGCCGCATCGTCGTCGGTGATCAGGATTCCCGTTGAGTATGGGACGCCGCCAACCGTCGCAGTCACCGTGAAAGCCCGGGAATCGTTTGTGTCTGTGTCGTTGGAGACGGTGACGGTCATCGTCGTCGTCCCTTTGGTGTCGCCCTTCGCGATGGTGAGTGGCTCCACTCTCACATCGTAATGCGTATCTCGCTCCGCAGGATCCGCGTCATCAAAGTCCTCACTTAGCCGCGCACGCAGGTCAGCATCGATAATACCATCTTCAAAACTGAACTGCACTCTCTCGTCGGTCGCCAAGGCGTTCTGTAGGGTAACTTCCAGTGTGACCTCCTTCGTCACCGCGTCCTCGCGGATCGAAAAAGGCGTTGCTCTTAGCCCCGTAACTGCGCTACCGGGATCGCCCGTTATATCAAAGAGCGCACCATTAACCGTTATCGGACGTCCATCGACTGTCACTTGACTATTAAGATTAGAAGCAATCACCCGAAAGGGGCGAGTTCTTGTTTCTTTTTCTATGTTTATAGGGTTGATGTTAATCGTCGCCCTCCCCGACACCCTGTTCCTTCGAATAGTTATCGTGGCCATCCTCGCAGTATAATGCGAATCGCGCTTCGCCGCGATGGCTGAATTAGCCGTCTCATAATCCTTATCAATAGTCAAGACAAAACTCAGGTTTTCGCTTAGCGGCTTTCCATCGAGGGTGGCCGTCACTTCGATAGCGGTTTCAGGATCCCTTTTGTTTAGCTCGGCAGTAGAGAACGAGAGATTGACATAGTAGCTCTCCTTGTCGGCGTCAACCAGCCGAATATCTGCTGACCCGTCAACTTCTTCAGTGTCGGTCCTGAGCGTGACGAGAAGATCATCGTCAGGGGTTGTGCTGCTTTCATCGGGGGTGAATCTGATCGTTCCCGTCGCCTCCTTCTGACCCCTCGGAATCGTGAGTGTGGGGTACGCGTCTATGCTGAAACGATCTTTCCCCGTCTGATTGGTACCGAGCTGCAAGGACACAGGCGTATTTTCCTCTACCTCATCACAAGTATCGCAAACTCTGACTTTCACCGCGATATTGGTCGGATCGTCGTCCTCGCGCACGCTAGTAGGACTAACCGACAGAATATAGGCCGACTCCACCGCTATCTGCTTGGCGAAATACTCTGTTACAGTTGAATTATTATCATCGCCGACCACCACTGCCATCCTTACCCAATAGAATCCCCCGAGATCGCTATCCCCGAGATCGCCGAGATCGGCAATAAGGGTGGCTTTACGGTCAGTAACAGCAACACTTGTTCCTGAAGCAGTAATAATAGAAGTAATAGCAACAGCAGTAGGAACATCAGCATCAAGAAGACCACTAGTAACCTCGTTCGGGTACAAAGTCAGCGTGTAGGTTGTGGCGGCTACCCCATTTGCACTATGTCCCGAGGTTAAATTCTTTGCATAAGACGTACTCCAACTCACAAAAACCGAATCTGCGTCTGCGTTATCTGTATCAGTAGATAACTTATAGGATACACGCAGATAAGGATCGGTGGCATGAGTATGAGTGCCAGTGGGATGACTTGACAAGCCGGTATTAGGATGAGCCACAACCTCCCCACTCCACCCCAGCACCAATCCAACAACTAACAGCCAAGGCACACAGGCCCAGCGTCGCAGCAATAACTTTCTGTGTAGCATTACTCTACCTCCCCAGGTTATGAGCAATTGTTGATTAGTTAAATATAGCAGGTAGGGCCTCAAAATAGCAAATAGGACCTCAAATTAAATTTGAGGCCCTATTTACGAACGCGCTGTGAAGTGAGTGCTACTCGACGAGGCTCACAATTCCTCACTGACGTTACGCATGGGCATCGAGGTAATAGCGTCGATTTCGGCTCTCACCCGAAAAAAACCGTTCTGAATTCCTCAAAACTCGACGCCTGTATGGCCGTGCGATGCAACTGATTGAGCCGTGGCACCTCGTCGATGGCTCGAATGGGGGCGGCCAACGATTCGGCGGCGTCAGCACCAAAGCGAAGCTCCACCACCTCGAGGAGTGCTTCAATGGCGTGCTTTCTTTCGCCTTGCTCAATGCCCTCCTCGCGGGCTTGTTGGGTCAAGTATTGGGCAAACGAGGATTCGCGCATGAGGTCCATGAGATACTCCTTGGAAACTATGGCCGTGATCGTCTGAGGATTATACACTAAGTTGCGGATGAGTTGGTATCCGCAACAAGGGCCACGGCGGCGGCTCAGAGGGGAAGCGGGGGATGGGAGGTACTGGAGTGTAGCGGAAAAGTTACAGTCATGACTTCTCCTTGTACTATAAATATAGGGGCGACCAGCCTGTCAGCCGGTCGCCCCTATACCTACCGATTCGGTTCTGCTGCGTAACGTCAGTTACTTGAGCAGCAGCATCTTCTTGGTTTCGAGGAATTCACCGCCCGCCTGCAAGCGGTAGAAATACATCCCCGAAGACAAGCTGTGACCGCTGTCGTTCGTCGCGTCCCATTCCACGACGTAGCGACCCGCGCTCTGATGCTCGGCAACCAGCGTCCGAACCACCTGACCTACTACATTATACA
>JAPPEG010000197.1 GCA_028875345.1 Gemmatimonadota bacterium | reverse complement strand
CAGTCCGCCGCGCGAGGATTACATAGAGCACTACAATAAACACGCCACAACTTCTACCGAGACCGTCTGGGCCTAGCAAATAAAGGAGAATACTATGCAGATGTTGCAACAGGAACAGTGCCACAACGTGCTGGTTGTGGCGATCACGCCCCGCGACGCGAAACGGGGCATTGACTTGGCGGGGATTGGCCGCAATGTGCGTTTCCTCTGTGAGCGGGGCGTCGATTTTATCATGCCAGCGTGCGGCACAGGGCTGGTGTACGATATGACCTTAGACGAATACGAGGCCGTCGTTGGGGCCTTTGTAGAGGCGGCAGCCGGAGAAGCGTTGGTGGTGCCGGGGATCGGGCCGGGGTATGGTCGGGCGCTGGAGATGGGGCGGATTGCCCGCTCTTTGGGCGTTGCTGGGGCGATGATTATGCCCATCGTCGGACCGGCCTCAGCCGGGGGCGTTGCCGTCGGCCTGCGCGACATTGCCGAGAAGACCCAGTTGCCTACAATACTGTATCAGCGCCGTCTGGACATTATGCCGGTCGAGCAAGTAGTGGCGCTGTGTAAGCTAGACGAAGTGGTGGGGCTTAAATACGCCGTCGACGACTTAGAGGCATTCCGGCGGATCGTCGCCGGCGCTGGGGAGGACGCGGCCATGGTCTGTGGCATGGCCGAGGATCCCTGTATCGACTATATGGCCGCTGGTGCGGTTGGGTTTAGCTCGGGGATGGCCAACTTCGTTCCCGGCATGAGCCTGACGCTTCTAGAGCGCTTTGCGGCGGGGGACCGCGCTGGGGCGGAGGAGATTCGGCAGCAGATGGTGCCGTTTGAGGATCTGCGCGGTGAGCGGGCGGCGCGCTATAGTGGCTCGGCACTGCACGCGGCCATGGAGCGGTTCGGGCTGGCCGGAGGGCCGGTGGTACCTTTTGCCGAGGACGTGGCCGCTGAGGACGTGCCGAGGTTGCACGCGCTCGTCGATAAGCTGGCCGAGACAGAGAGGCAAATGCAAATGCAGATGAAAGAGGTCGTATGAACCAAGATGCACTGCGCATAGGACTGGTAGGCACAGGCGGAGTCTGTGCAGGGGTACACTATCCTGGACTGCGGCTAATTCCCGGGGTCGAGATCTCTGGGATCTGCGAGCCAGACGAGACGCTGAGGCAAAAGCGGCAAGCGGAATGGGGTATTGCCGACGCTTTTGATCGGCTGGACGCGCTCTTAGATGCGGTGGCCCCAGATGCAGTCTGCATCGCCGTGCCCAACGTCTATCACTACGAGCTGATCGTCCAAGCATTAGACGCTGGCTGCCACGTGCTGTGTGAGAAGCCCCTAGGTATGGACTTTGCCCAAACCCAAGAAATATACGCTAGGGGAAAGGCGTCGGGGCGTCGCCACATGACGGCGTTTACTTATCGCTTTGTGCCGGCCATGAATTACATCCGTCACCTGGTGCAGACCGGGGCTTTGGGGCCGATTCGCCACGCCCGATTCCAGCGTCTGCAAGATTGGGGAGAACGCGCCATTGGCTGGCGGCAGTATAAGCGCTACGCCGGGTCGGGCGAACTGGGCGATATGGGCATTCACCGCATTGATTTTGCCGAGGATCTGTTAGGGCCGATAGAGGCCGTGTGCAGTGCAGCCAAGCAGTTGGTGCCAAGAGATCAGACCCGCGAAGGCCAGCCGTGCCCACCGCAGGACGTGGAAGATTGGATCGCGTGGATCGCCGAGTTTGCAGGCGGCACCACGGGCGTTTTCGAGATGGGCAAGTTGAGCAAGGGCTACGGCCCGAAGGGCGACCACGACTTAGCCGAGTTCAACGGGGAGGATGCCTCGGTCGTCTATCGCCTGCACGCGCCACACGAGGTGCTCTTTGCCCCTCGCGGCGAGCCCTATCAGAGCCAGCCCGTGCCCGCAGAGTTCCTTACGCGGCCCAATGCGCCGCGCGATCCGTCCGTCGGTGATCCCGTGCAGACCTTCCGCTACGACCAAGCTTGGGAATTCATCAGCGCCATCCGCGAGGGACGAGATTGCGTACCGTCGTTTTATCACGGGATGCGGGCGCAGGCCGTTGCCGATTCCATTCTTCAGGCCGCAGCCGAGCGGCGGTGGGTCGATGTTCCCGATTGTCCGGTTTAGGAGGGACGATGATGAGCGAAAGTCCCAAAGCGGCATATGTGCGGGATGGGTTTTACATCCACGACGCAGCCGTATGGCCCTTAGACGCCGTTGATCGCGCTGTGGAGGGCATGGATGCGGTGCGGCGGGGCGAGTACGATACCGGGGTGCCGCCCCGCCCTTCGGCTTGGAGCCCGGGCGACGACCCGCAGCGGCTGTGCAAAATTGAGAAGCCCCAAATCGCCAATCGGGCTATTATGGATCTGATCAAACATCCGGCCCTCGGGGCTTTGGCCGCTTTAGTCTGTGGGGCCGAGTGGGTCCAAGTTTGGTGGGTGCAGTTGCTGTACAAACCTCCGGTCGCGGGCGCAGGGTCTAGCGGAACCCATGTGGGATGGCATCAGGACCGCAACTATTGGGGGGCTTGGGAAGAGGGTAGCGAGCTATTTACGGCCTGGATCGCCTTGAGCGAGGTCGGCTCGGCGGACGGGCCGATGCACTTTGTGCGCGGCTCGCACCAGTGGGGATTGCTGCCGGGCAGCGATTTCTTCGGCCAAGACCTAGCCAAACAAAAACGAGAGCTAGCCGCGCTAGCTAGCGACGAGTGGGTAGAAGTAGCGGCGGTTCTGCCCGAAGGGGGCGTGAGCTTTCACCACTGCCTGACGCTACACGGCAGTGGCCCCAATCACTCTGCGAGCCCGCGGCGGAGCTTGGCCGTTCACATGCGCACCGAGCGATCCTGTCCAGTGGACGACAAGCGGGAGGGTCTGACGGCTTTTATCGACGACCCGACGCATTGCCCGGTAGTCTTCAGTCGCAATTCCTAATTCCAAATTTTGCGTGCAGCAGCCAGCGTTAGCGCGAGGGCGCAGAGCAGGAGCGGCCAGTCCCCCCAGCGCGTGTAGATCGTCTGTCCACGGTGCAAAGGCACGTCTATGGCAAAGCCTACGGTGGTAAAAAGCGGCGTGCGATGGGCTATGCGTCCGCTCGGTTCGATTAAACCGGAAATACCGGTATTGGCAGCGCGGACTACGGCGCGGCCGCTTTCCACAGCCCGCAAGACAGCTTGCGCAAAGTGCTGGTAAGGGGCCGCGGTGGTGCCAAACCAAGCGTCGTTGGTGGTATTGATCAGAAAGTCAGGTTCTTGAGCCATCAGCGCGCGGGTGATTTCCGGAAAGATGGACTCGTAGCAAATAAAGACCCCGAATGAGGTGTCGCTGCGCGGAAGCCGCAGTACTTTGTGTTTTTCCCCATGGGCGAAGATGCCGCTTTCTGCGGTAAGTCCTCCCAAATACTGAAAGATGGATGGGAAGGGCAGAAACTCGCCAAAAGGCACCAAGTGCACCTTGTCGGCGTAATCGACTACTTCCCCTTGAGTATTGAGCAGGAAAGCCCGGTTGTAGACCGGAGCCGTGCGGTTTTGCGAATCCCCCTTGAGGCTGCCTACCAGCATGGGCGTATCTAACTTTGGCGCTAGGGCGGTTATCGAATCGACATAGGCTGAGTATAAAGGGTCGCCAAAATAGAGCGGCAGAGCCGTCTCGGGGTAGATGATCAGTGCTGGTTTTTCCGCGGTCGCCAAGTCCCGGGTGAGTGCGGCGTAGTGCCGAGCCGTCCAGGCCAGCCGGTTTTCCTTCCACTTGCGGTCTTGGGGGATATTGCCTTGGACGACGCCGACCTTCAGGGTGGGCGGCGGATCCGGCGCGTCGTGCAGCCGATAGAAGCCCCATAGATGAACGACGACCAGCAGAAGAAGAGGCAGACTTAGATAGGGAATGAAGGCGCGGTGCGAGAGGGCTTGAGCCAACGCGGCGTTGAAGAGGACGATGAGAAAACTCAAGCCATAGACGCCGGTGATGGTAGCCCATTGTAGGAAGGGCAGGTTGAGATATTGCGAGTCGCCCAAGAGTTGCCAAGGAAAGCCGCTCAACATCCAATTTTGCACCCACTCTAACAGGACCCAGATGCTAGCCGCCGACCAGGCAAAGAGGGGAGAAGAAAAGTTTAGGCGGTGGCACACCGCGACAAAACAGGCTAGATACAAGGCCATGTATAAGATGAGTAGCGCATTCGTCACCACAGCGGTCGCTAAGGACAGAGCACCGTACAATTGCAAGGTTTCGGTAATCCAGTACGTTCGCCCGGTAGCCCAGACGATGCCAGTGACCAGTCCGAGGGCGAAGGGGCTTTGGACGGGTATCCAGTTTAGAGCCCAAAAAAGCGGTAGCAGACAAATCCAAGCGAGGTAATACTGATCGAATTTGGGGATGCTAACTACGAAGAGCAGGCCCGAGAGTAAGGCCGAAGCCAGCAGGGGAAAGAGCCGCTGCTGCAATTCAGACGCCTCGGTGCCAATCCTCGAGCCCTTGGCGCAATTTTTCTAACCCGCTCTGTTCGAGCGCAGCCATTGCGTCGCGGGAAATGCCTAGGCGCGTTGCGACTTGGCCGGGCGATTTCTTGTACTGATAGCGGAGTTGAATAACGCGCATTTCGTCGTCGGAGAGAGCTTGGAGGGCACGGTGGACGAGCTGGCGCAACTCTTGGGCTTCGAGGCGATCTTGGGCATCTTCGGCGACGATCAAGGATACGAAGCGTTCGTCGAGGCGGATGCGCTCGGTCGGAGCAGTGGTGGGATTGTCGGGAACCTTATTATAGATAGGCATAGAAAAAATCAGGGAGCCGCAAGCGACTCCCTGAAAGGTGGTAGCGGGGCTAGGATTTGAACCTAGGACCTTTGGGTTATGAGCCCAACGAGCTACCAGACTGCTCCACCCCGCAACAAGCTATGTGCAATAAATCTAAAGGATGGGGCAGGCGGGCGCAACCCTCTCAATGGCCGACGGGCGTTAAGCGTCGGAGTTTGACTTGGGCGATACGCTGGCCCTCCACCTTGAGGATGTCGAGCGCTAGATCGTTTACCTTGAAGGCTAAGCCCTCTGCGGGAATGCTCCCCAAGTGGTCGTAGATAAATCCCCCGAGGGTTTCAAAACCCGTCCTCGGCAGATCGGTGGAAAGCAACTTGTTGAGATCGTCTATGTCGATGCGGGCATTGGCGATAAGCACCTCGCCGGGGACCTCCCAGTGGTGCAGTGCTTCTTCCTCGTCGTATTCGTCTTGGATTTCCCCGACGATTTCCTCGACGAGATCTTCGGTGGTGACCAAGCCCGCCGTGCCGCCGTATTCGTCGAGGACGATGGCGAGGCGAATTTTGTTGGCTCTCAAGTCGTTGAGCAGGATGTCGATTTTCTTGGTCTCAGGGATGTAATAAGGCTCGTGGGTAAAACGCAGCTCGTCCTCTTGCCGGCTGGTCAGTAGTTGATTTATCGGCGTTGCCAAATCGATTTCGGGACGGGACACCAATATCTGCAGCAGATCTTTGGCGTACACGATCCCTTGGATGTGGTCGAGGCTTTCTCGGTAAATGGGTAGACGCGAGTGTCCTTTGTCCCGGATGAGATCGATCAGGTCTTTCAAGGAGGCCGATTGATCGATGGCAACCATATCGACGCGGGGGATCATGACTTCGCGGACGATGCGGTCGTGGAAACCAAAAACGCCCTCAATCATCTCGCGCTCGCCTTCTTCTAGGACGCCAGACTCGCCTTCTGACTCGACGATGCTACGCAGTTCTTCTTCCTTTTCCGCGCGGAAGTCCTCGTCGCTGTAATCGAAGCTGCTGAGAAGTTCAAGGAGATTGGTCAAGGGGAGGAGCAGGGCGTGTACCGGCACATAGGCTAAGGTAACGATGGGTACGCGTACTTGGTCGCCTTCTTCATCAAAGCGAAGACGTCGCGGTGTCGCTACGACCATAAAAAGCCCTAGCGCACCCAATAAGGCTACGGCCGCGGAGATATAGCTCGGAAGGGTGAGAGCCTGTGAGAGAAAGAACAGGGAGAGAGCGAGGACGATGATGCCGATGGCTTCACCGAGGCGGGCCATCAGGCGTAGGCGTAGGCGTGGCTCGTAGATGCGGAGCATGGCGTCCGCATGGGACACGCCGCTTTCGGCCATTTTCTCCAGCACAGATTTGGAGAGAATGGCGAAGGTTGTCTCATAGCTGGCTACCACGAAGAGCCAGACGAGACTGATTGTGCCGACCAGCGCGGCGTATGCGATCGAGGATAAGTCAACTTGCGGGGGTTCCAAAAAGGCTCCTTTCGGTAAAGCGGCCGGCCAAGGTCGCTTAGGGAGAGAGGGAGGCTGTGGTGAGAAAGTGGTCTGTTTCGCGCTCCATAGCGTCTAGCTGCTCGGATGTGTCGTGTACCCAGCCGGCTAGGTGCAGTAGGCCGTGTACCAACAGACGAGCTAGCTCCACTAAGGGGGGGACGCTGAGCGCGGTAGCTTGCCGTTGCGCTTGGGGCAGTGAAATGTACACTTCGCCGCTGCTGTTCTGACCCGGTATGATTCCTAAGTCGAAAGACAGGACATCCGTGGTGCCCTCCTTGCTGCGATAGGTGGTGTTGAGATTGCTCATGTAATCGTCGTTGATGAGGACTAGCTGGACTGCGTCTGGCAATGTGTGGGCGCAAGCGACCTGCGCGGCGATGTGATGTAGGGCTGCAAGCGCGTCTGCATGCAGAGGGGTTAGGCCCGCGTCTTGGACTATGTGGAGGGGGCTCGCTAGACGGTCTGCCATTTGCGATTGGCCTTCTGCCAAGGGTACGCCATCCGGCTGTGAAGGACGCCCATTAGCACGCGGATGAAGCTGTCTTCTATTTTGAGCAAATCCCGCAAGGTCAGCGCGCACTCGTCGAGTTCTCCAGCGGTGAATTTCTGCTGGATAATTTTATGCACTAACTGGCGCATCCGGCTGGGTGTGCGCTCGGCGAGGGTGCGAGCCGCCGCTTCGACCGAGTCGGCCAACATCAAGATGCCGGCTTCTTTGGTCTGGGGCTTGGGGCCATTGTACCTGAAATCTTCCTCGCGCACGCTGCGGTCGCCCAATTCTACGGCGCGCTCGTAAAAGTACTCAATGACGGTAGTACCATGGTGCTGGGCGATCAGATCGCAGATAGATTGGGGAAGGCCGTGTTCCTCGGCCAACTCGAGCCCCTCGCGGACGTGTGAGGCGATGATGAGCATGCTCAGGTAGGGCATTAGACGATCGTGGGGGTTGCGTCCACCTTGCAGCCCTTGATTTTCGCTGAAGTACTCTGGCTTGTTCACCTTGCCGATGTCGTGGTAATAACAGCCGACGCGGGCCAAGAGCGCATTAGCGGCAATGGCCTCGGCAGCGCTCTCGGAGAGGTTGGCCATAATCAGGCTGTGAGTATAGGTTCCGGGTGCCCGGACAGCCAATTGGCGGAGCAAGGTCCGATTGGGATCCGATAGCTCCAGCAGGGTGATATCAGTGGTGATGTGAAAGAGACTTTCAAAGATCGACAGCAGGCCGATGGTGAGGATGGGAGCGACCACTCCAATGACAATCCCGGGCAGAATATGATCGTATATCTGTTCGACCGGAAAGAAGCGCAATAGATCCGCCGCCGCGATGAGCAATGCGTAAGAAATCGGCAGGAAGATCATGGGCCGATAGAACTGATTGCGGTGGCGCACGTGCCGCACCGCATAGACGGCGATGGCCGCCGTTAGGGCGCATATTATGACTACGTAGAAGTCGGCGAAGAGGTTGCTGACAAAAAGCGCGAGCACAAACGAGAGCACTAAGCCAATTTGTGGTGTTAGCAGGATCGTCGCTAGCATGGCGGCGAGAGGGATCGGTACCCAGTAGGGGGAGAGGTCGTGCGTTTTGATATAGGAGGCCGCGGCGGCTGTGGCAACGGTCAGGATGGCTAAGAGGACGAGTTGGCCGGGATGTTCAAAAACAGCGCGTTCGTGCGTGGCGAGGAAGTAGCCGAAGACGAAGATCAGGAGTCCGGAAATAGTCGCGGCCGCAGCCAGTTGAATCAGGCGCTTAATTGGATGTTGAGATTGATCTTGGGCGATGCGGGCGGCTAGGGCATCGAGTGCATCGACGTGCTCCTCGGTGACGGTGGCGTTTTTGTCGATGATGAGGTCGTTTTGGACATAGATTCGCTTGATGCTGGCCACGCCGCGCCGCGCCGCGTCCCTGAGGCGGGCGGTCTCCGGCTCATCAATGGTTAGATTGGGAACCACAAAGAGGCTTAACAACTCGTGTACGGCTTGGACGGCATCGCGGTCGGCGATCGTGTGGTACGTTTGGATGTGAGAGATTAATTCGCCTTGTTTGAGCTTTTCTTCGCTATAGAGTGTTTCTATGTGCTGTTCCCGATCTCCGAGGCGGACTTGGGTCGAAGGGCTTAGAAGAATCGGTTGTTTGGAGGCGATGATGCCCGCAGTGTAGTAATTGGCCAGAATCTGTCGACAGATGGCTTGGAAATCGTGTACATAAGGTTCGCTGGCTGTGGAGAGGACGTCGATGAGGGTCGAAAGCGCATCGAGAGAGAGCGAACCTACAACTTGAGGGAGTTCGCGTTGTAGTTCGCGTTGCTTGAAGGAGTTGGCCATCTGGACCCGGATTCTTGGGATCATTACTGCAAAGATCGAGTCTAACTGAGCTAGCTGCTGCTCCTGAATTAGGGGATTGCGGTGCAAAATAGTGGGTATCTCGGCGCTAGCTGCTTGTCGTTCGCGCTCCAATTCGACATCGCTTTTGGGCACATTAAAGAGAAAAGGAGCTTCAATGCGCTCTTGAGCGACGCTGCCGACGCGTAGCTGGGCAACATTGTAGGGACGTTGGTAAGGCGATAGATAGGTGAGCAGGCCGATGACTAGGCATGCCAAGACAATGTGGAACACCCGCGAGCTATGCGGGTGCCAAGGTTGGGGCTGATTGCTGCGGCGTTTAGAACCAAACCACTTGAGTTTAAGCGCGTTCATGGATCGGCCGAGGTGTGGGTGTCCTCATAGCTGTCGTAGGCTTTGATGATCTTCTGTACGAGCGGGTTGCGCACCACATCCCGTTCGTTGAGCCGAACAAAGGCCAAGCCAGCGATCCCGGTCAAAATTTTGGGTGCGACGACCAAGCCCGAAGGCTGGTCATCGCGGAGGTCAGTTTGGGTAATATCGCCAGTAACTACGGCCTTTGAGTGACTACCCAATCGAGTGAGAAACATCTTCATCTGTTGTGGCGTAGTATTTTGGGCTTCGTCGAGAATAATAAACGAATCGTTGAGGGTGCGGCCGCGCATGTAGGCCAGCGGCACGACTTCGACAATTTTCATATCCTGCATCCGCCGCAGGCGCTCGGGTTCCATGAGATCCTGTAGTGCGTCGTAGAGTGGGCGCAAGTAGGGGTCAACCTTATCCTCAAAAGAGCCAGGCAAAAAACCGAGCTTCTCTCCGGCTTCGACAGCGGGCCGAGCGAGCAGGATGCGAGATATTTGCTTCTGCCGCAGCGCAGCAACGGCCATGGCCACCGCAAGATACGTTTTGCCGGTGCCAGCTGGGCCGATGCCGAAGACCACGTCGTTATTGTCGATAGCTGCGAGATATTTCGCTTGGCCTTCGGTGCGGGGATAGATGGCCGTCTTATAGGTATAAGCTGCGGAGTTTGAGAGAGTGCTGTGGTCGCCCTTAGGCAGAATCGAGTTGCAGTGAATCAAGCTCTCTAACTCGGCTGCTTCGATGGGCGGACCGTGGCGCATGCGTTTTATGAGAGGACTGAGGAAGCTATCGGCCTCGCGTACCGAGGCATCGGATCCCTTAATCGTCAGCTTGTCGCCGCGGGCGACTAAGCGAATGCCGTATCTCTCTTCAAGATGAGCCAAGTGTTGATCGTTGCGCCCGAAGAGAGAGCGGCGATCAATGCCGGCGATAGAAATGTCCTTCATAGGTCTGGTAGCTGGACAAAAATACAAAAGGGGTTTGAAATCCTCCCTCAAACCCCGGAAGAATCAAACCCCTTTAGGTCTTGAAACGTATTTAAATCAAGTAGTTGTAATTACTTGGGAATTTCGAGGACTTGAGCAGGAAAAATTATATCTGGCGCGACGATCTGCTGCTTGTTGGCCTCGTAGATTTTATGCCATTTTCCGGCATTGTTGTAAAGCTCGGCGGCAATTTTGAAGAGGAAGTCTCCTCGGGTGACCAAATACTGATTTTCGGCTACCCCAAACGGCACGGCCAAGACTTGCTTGGGGTAGATTAAATCCGGGTCTTTGATTTGATCCTTATTCTTTCGGTAGATGCGAGGCCACATGTAGGGATCGTCGTAGATTTGTTCTTTTTTCGAGATATTCCACAAGTTGTCCCCCCGCTCGACCTTGTAGTCGATGACCACGGGTTGGGCTACGCGCGCTTTGAGCTCGGCGAGCATCTGGTCGATGGTAGATAGCTTGTCCATCATTTCGGGCAGGGCAGCTATGTTGCTCTGCTTGAGCTCGGCGACTCGGGAATCGATGGCGGTGACCTCACCGCGCCGCATAATGAGCACTTCTGGAGCTAGCGCCAGAAGCCCTTCAAGTTGGGCGATAATAGCGTCGAGTTCGCGCCCAAAGGCCATGACTTCGGATTCGGAGTGGCCGATTGCTGCGAGGATTTGGGCATTGAGGTCGGCGTTGGCCCGGTCGAGTTGGGCAATCTGTATATTAAGCGCTTCAAGCTGGGCGTTTAGCTCTTCAATCTGGGTGTTGGCTGCGTTTTCGCGGTTGACGAGTTCGTTCCCCTGAGCCATGTACTCCTCACAGGTCATCTGCTGCTCTTGAGCAGAGATGTTTCCGCTCGCTAGGACTAGTAATGCTAAAGCCAACCCACCAACGGACAACTTCTTCATAGTCGGACCCTTTCTTATTTGCCTTGGTTGGCGAGGTTGTTCTTAGTAGCGGCTAATTTTTCTTTTAGTGCTTTTTTGGTGGCTTGCCGCTCGGCGAGTTCGCGCTCGAGCTGTGCTTTTGCGGCCTGTAGCTCGGTTACTTTTACTTCGGCGGCCAGAGTGGCTTGGCGCTGTTGTTCTAGGTATTCCATGTCTTCTTGCGACGGAACACGCGAACAGCTAGCCACAAGCGACAGAATCACTACCGCCAAGGCGCCGCCCGAGTATCTCAAATTGGATAAAGTGGAAAGACAGCTCATTAAGTAGTTCCTCCACCTAAGCTTAAGGATCAAATAGCGATCTTACATTAATATACGGAATATGGCCACAAATATAGGCGACCTAGAGTGGATGTCAAGCAGAACAAGTGAAAATCTACCCTACTTGTAAGTTTTCAGGCAGACCGAATACCCAATTCGCGCAACTGGCCCAAATCGACGGAAGAAGGGGCGTTTTCCATCAAGCCTACGGCCTTATTGGTCTTGGGGAAGGCGATGACTTCGCGGATTGAATCTTCGTTGGCGAGCAAGGCGATCAGTCGGTCAAAGCCAAAGGCAATACCACCGTGTGGCGGGGCTCCGTAGTCGAGTGCTTCGAGTAAGAAACCGAATTTGGCCGCGGCTTCTTCGGTGCCGATTTCTAAGAGTTGAAAGAGACGGGCTTGTACTGATCGCTGGAAAATTCGCATGCTGCCCCCGGCAATTTCATTGCCGTTGAGGACCAAGTCATAGGCTCGCGCCCTAGCATCGGCAGGGGTGCTATCTAGCAGAGCGAGGTCCTCTTCTAGGGGAGCTGTGAAGGGATGGTGTACGGCTGTAAAGCGGTCGGCTTCTTCATCGCGTTCTAGGAGTGGGAATTGGCAGACCCAAAGGGGCTGCCAAGAATCCTCGGGTACTAATGAGAGGCGCTGAGCCAGCTCCAAGCGCAGTGCTCCGAGTATCCGGGAGACCTGCTTGGGCTGATCGGCGACAAAAAGCATTAGGTCGCCAGGGGCGGATTCGAGAGCCTCGATCAACTGGGTTTGAGCGGCTTGGGGGAAGAATTTGACAATGGAGGATTCAAGGCCGGCGTCGGTGTGTTTGATCCAGCTAAGACCCTTGGCACCTAAGCCTTGGGAGAAGGCGATTAAATCGTCAATTTGTCCACGCGAGAACCCACTGCAGCCCTTGGCATTTATGCCTTTAACTTGACCACCACTGTCAAGAACGGAATGAAAGACTTGGAATTGGGAAGCTCGCGCTGCTGCCGCTATGTCTTTGAGTTCTAAGCCAAAGCGCAGATCGGGTTTATCTGAGCCAAAGCGCTCCATGGCTTCGCGATAAGTGAGGCGCGGAAAGGGGTTGGGTAACTCGATTTGGCGCAACTCAGCAAAGAGTGCGCGGGTTATATTCTCGGCAATAGCCATGACGTGATCTTCGCGCACGAAGGCCATTTCGATATCGATTTGGGTAAATTCGGGCTGGCGATCGGCTCGCAAATCCTCGTCGCGGAAGCACTTGACGATCTGGAAGTAGCGGTCGTAGCCGGCGATCATCAAAAGCTGTTTGTAGGTTTGAGGTGATTGGGGCAGAGCGAAAAAATGCCCAGGATGTACTCGACTGGGGACGAGATAATCTCGGGCCCCTTCGGGGGTGCTCTTGGTCAGGAACGGAGTTTCAACTTCGATGAAGCCTCGCTGGTCGAGTAGGTGGCGCACGATCTGATATCCCCGGTGCCTGAGTAGCAAATTGCCTTGGATACGAGGCCGACGCAGGTCCAGATAGCGATACTTGAGCCGAATTTCCTCTCCAGCGTCGGTTTGATCTTCGATGAGAAAAGGTGGGGTCTGACAGCGGTTGAGGAGGCGAAGTTGATCGCAGTTTACCTCAATCGCCCCGGTGGGTAATTGAGGGTTGACCATACCTTCGGGGCGGGCCTCGACTTCGCCTTGTACGGCGATGACGTACTCGCTGCGCAAGTGATCGGCCTGTTGGTAGGCGATTGGATCGCGCTGTGGGTTGAAGACAATTTGGGTAATGCCGTAGCGGTCTCGGAGGTCGATAAAAATAACGCCGCCGTGGTCACGGCGGCGCCAGACCCAACCCATTAGCAATACGCGCTGACCGATATCTTTGTCCGTGAGAGTGCCGCAGTCGTGCGTACGCTCCCAGTTGCCCAAGCCTTCGCTCGGTTCTTCCATAAGTTACACCTAAATGATATTGGATTTTAAATGGGAAACAGAATAAAATAAAATGCAGTTTGGAGAGTGTCAAGAAAGGACCGGGTTAGTTGACATGGTGGATTTTGGTTCTTTTAATCGTGAGGGGAGATTTTTGTGATTGGCCTATCGGTCGTCGAGCAGATTGGTGATACGCCGCTTTTGCGGCTGAGGGATCCGGCGATTCCACCAAAGGTGGAAGTGTATGCCAAGCTGGAGTTTTTCAATCCTGGGGGGTCGGTCAAGGACCGGCCGGCGCGACGGATGATCGAGGATGGCGAGCAGGAGGGGTCGTTGGGGCCGGGCAAGGTCATTTTGGATTCCACTTCTGGAAATACCGGCATTGCCTACGCTATGATCGGTGCTGCTAAAGGCTATCGGGTAACATTAGCCATGCCGGCCAATGTTAGTCGCGAGCGCAAGGCCATTCTCGCCGCCTATGGTGCCGAAGTGGTGTACACCGACCCAGGGGAGCTTTCCGATGGAGCTATACGGGAAGCGCGGCGGATATACGAAGCCGATCCCGACCGGTACTTTAAGCCCGACCAATACAACAATCCCGCGAATTGGTACGCCCATCGCGACACTACTGCGCCCGAAATATGGGAGCAGACCCAAGGCCGCGTCACTCATTTTGTCGCCACTATCGGTACTAGCGGGACGCTGATGGGCACCGGCCGAGGTCTTAGGAAGTTCAATCCGGCGATCCAGATCATTGCTGCTGAGCCAGCCGAGCCGTTTCACGGCATTGAGGGGCTTAAGCACATGGAGAGTTCGATTGTCCCCGGTATCTACGATGAGACTCTCCTCGACTACAAAATACCGATAGATACCGATGATGCTTATGATACTACACTGCGTCTGCCGGTCGAGCAGGGGATTCTCGTCGGTCAGTCTTCGGGGGGGGCTTATTGGGCCGCTCTGGAGGTTGCTCGCCAGCTAGATACAGGAGTAGTGGTGACGATATTTTGCGATGGCGGCGACAAGTACATGAGTACGCCCATGTGGCGGCTGGCCCTCGATGGCATTACTAAGTGAAAGGATGGCTGAATGCTGCGCATCGCCCGGGAGGACTTTGAACGGATTTGTGCCCAAGCCTTGGCTGAGTACCCATACGAGTGTTGCGGTCTATTGGTCGAGGAGGTGTTGGGTGGGGTGTCCGCTGCCCATGCCTGTACTAATGTACAGCAGCAGCGACACGAAGAAAATCCCAAGCACTATCCCCGCGATGCAAGCGCAGCTTATCTGATTGACGCAGGTGAACAGCTACGCATTGTGGACGCGGCGGAAAAGGCCGGTGGCCGGGTCTCGGGTTGTTACCATTCCCACATTGATTGCGCAGCCTATTTTTCGGCTGAAGACGAAAAACGCACTTGGATATTCAACAGCCGAGAGGCGGGAGACGACCCGGACGACCCGGACGCGATGTATTTGGTGTTCTCAGTATGCGGCGAAGAGGTAGGCGGCCAGCGGGAAGTGCAAGGCTACAAATGTTTTGCTTGGGACGGTAATCGCTACGCCGAAACGGGTGTTGAAATAGTTTAATAAAGCCGCTATTGGATAATAAATGAAATAAAAATGAAATAAATAAGTAGAATGCAGGCGGCAGGGCCGCTTAAATTAACCACATGGAGGATGAAATGCCGGTTACTGTTCACATTCCCACGCCCTTGCGGAAATTGACTCACAATCAGGCCGAGGTCGAACTTAAGGCGGGGACTATTAGTCAGTTGGTAGATGGACTCGAAGACACTTACACGGGTTTGGCCGAGAAACTGCTTGATGAGGGCGGCGAGATACGTCGCTACGTTAATATCTTCGTCAACGACGAAGATATTCGCTTCCTCGATGGAAAAGACACGCCCCTTAACGACGGCGATAGCGTCTCCATCGTCCCGGCCATTGCTGGCGGCAGTTGAAGGCCGTCGCACAGGCGGCTAGCGTTAGGTTCGGTGCAGGATGAAGCGCGCCCACAATGTGCTGGAGTTAATCGGGGCCACTCCTGTGGTCCGCCTCAGCCGAGTCGTCGGGGAGGATGCCGCCGAGGTGTGGGGCAAGTTGGAAGCGACCAATCCCGGTGGCAGTGTCAAGGACCGCATCGCTCTGGCGATGATCGAAGCCGCCGAAGAGCAGGGGCTGTTGGTCGAGGGCGGCACGATTATTGAGCCAACTAGCGGCAATACCGGCATTGGCTTGGCCATGGTGGCTGCCTACAAGGGCTACAAGCTCATTGTCACCATGTTCGATACGGCTAGCCGCGAGCGCCGCTTACAGATGCAGGCTTACGGTGCCGAAGTTGTGTTGACGCCAGCGGCCGAGGGTATGCGCGGCGCTATTGACAAAGCGCTTGAACTCAAGCGCGAGCATCCAGATTACTTTTTACCACAGCAGTTTATGAACGCAGCGAATCCCGAGATACACCGTCACACGACCGGCCGTGAGATCCTAGAACAGCTAGATGGCCGAATCGATGCCTTTGTGGCGGGGGTGGGTACTGGGGGATCGTTGACTGGCGTCGGCGAAGTACTCAAGGAAGCTCTGTCCACAGTGCGGGTCATCGCCGTCGAGCCTGCCGGATCGCCCGTACTTTCAGGCGGGAGGGCTGGATTCAGTTATATAGAGGGTATTGGCGCGGGTTTTGTACCGCCAATTCTCAACCGCGAAGTTATCGACGAGGTGCGGGTCATTACCGACGACGACGCGTATGAAATGGCCCGCCGCTTGGCGCGAGAGGAAGGACTTTTGGTGGGGATTTCAGCAGGGGCCAACGCCTATATCGCCGCCCAAGTTGCTCGCGAAATGGGGGGAAATGCTCGGGTCGTGACGATCCTCTGCGACAGCGGATTGCGCTACTTGAGTACTCGTGCCTTTGAATGAAGGATCATCAAGCCATCGTCTGCACGAGACGGCTCAACCGCGACTTGTAGCGGGCGGCGGCATTTTTGTGGATAATGCCCTTGTTGGTGGTCCTATCAATGATCGAGATCGCCGCCTGTAGAGCGATCTCGGCCGAGGCTTTGTCCGGAGCTTGGCGGACTTTCTTGAGGGCCGTACGCATCCGCGAGCGGATTGCGCGGTTGCGTACGTAGGCTTTGGCACTAGTGATTTGGTGCTTCTTGGCAGATTTGAGTTTAGGCAATTTTGCGCTCCTCCAATAAAATTATTAAATATATAAAAATTGGGGAGAGGGGACAAGGCGGGTCTTCAAAAAGAGGCTAGCGAAGGCCAGAACGAACTGGATCCCCGCATAAGATTAGCCCTGTGATCTTAATCATGGCTTCTTCTAGTGATCAGATGGGATTTGATTTTGGCGAACGATGCTCTGCTGGCGACAGTGTGCAGATCGCTACGCGCTGTGCGCACTGTCGACTAGAAATTGAGGTGCCAACTTGGTATGCGGGTCAAGCGCAGTTGCACTTTTGCGACGCGTCCTGCCGCCGTGCTTGGACAGAGGCTATGCCATCGTTAGAGGTTTGCTTAGGGGAAACTTCCAAAAGGCGGGGGGCCAATTGGGAACTCCAAGCGCTAAAGGCGCGGACGCGCGATGGCTTCATCTGCCAGGTATGCGGAGTCAGCGAAGAGGAACTGGGGCGCCAGCTTGATGTGCATCACAAGATCCCCTATCGCAGTTTCTCTTCCAATGTAGAGGCCAATAAGCTGGAACATCTAATTTCGGTTTGTCCTTCTTGCCACTCCAAATTGGAAGCCGAGTTGCGTCAAGATCTTCCTCTTTTTGCAAGATCTTGACCTTTCTACATGCTAGGTGCTGATAGGTCACATGGTTCAGAAACTACCTCTTGCATCCTGGATATTAGATGCGTATTTTGTATTGAGTACGTAATGATGATCTCAGGCTTCTCTACACGCTCTTCAATTAAGCTATTGTTGTAAGGGTCGCTTAAGAGGGAGGAATCATGAGTGGGGTGGTGATGGAGGTGGTTGCGGCCTTAGAGCGGCGAGGCGGCGGTCTAGCGCACAAAGTTGCAACTTAAACTTAAAACTTAAATCTCTCATTGGAGGGTCAATTATGAGCGGGTGTGCAGTTAATAACAAGCTTGTTTGGAATAGATCGCTGTTCGGCCTGAGTATGCTCTTTCTGGCGGCTACTTTGATGTTGGCTCTGGAGGCCGAAGCCCAAGATGCGCTGAGCTTTGAGGGGGAGACGGTTGCCAACCAGATGTATGAGGCCGGGGTGGCGATAGGGGATCTGGTGCTACCTGAGGCCACAGGTGGCAGCGGCGATTTGACGTATGCTCTAAGTCCCTTGCCACCGGGTTTGGCGTTTGATGCCGCGACTCGGACGCTTTCCGGCACTCCTTCGGATGTTGTTACCTTCCCGGAAAAGGTCTTTTACCTGATGGCCTACGAAGTGACGGATGCCGATGGTGCTACGGCCAGCTTGACATTCAATATCTCAGTAGAAGAAGAGGATGTAGCTCCGAGCTTTGAGGGTGTGACGGTTGCCGATCAGATGTTCTCGGCCGGGGTGGCGATAGACGCTTTGGAATTACCTGCGGCTTCGAGTGGCAACGGCGATTTGACGTATAGTTTAAGGCCTGTGCCGCCGGGATTGGCGTTTGATGCCGGGTCGCGGACGCTTTCGGGTACGCCGTCGGAAGTGGCTATTTCCTTGATGACTTACGAAGTAACGGATGCCGACGGCGATACGGCCACGTTGACATTTGAGCTAGAAGTCGATACAAGGCCGAGCTTTGAGGGGGCGACGGTTCCTGATCAGTCGTACCGGACAGGCGATGATATAGGAGTTCTGGAATTGCCTCCGGCTTCGGTGGGAGAGTATGAGGAACCTCCGAGATATAGCTTGTCATCTGTGTCAACTAGCTTGGTTGGGGAGTTGCCAGAGGGTCTGGTGTTTGATGCCGGGTCGCGGACGCTTTCGGGTACGCCGACCATAGCCGGGACGTATGAAATGACCTACCGGGTGGAAGATTCCGATACCAATATGGAGGAGAGCGACGCCGAGGAATTAACCTTTACGATCTATGTGGAGCTGACCTTCGCGGCAGTCGCGGCGCGTCAAACAACCTTTACTGCAGGCGAAGAGATAGAACAGCCTTGGGAGTTGCCAGTGGGTCGGTCCACCGACGCTCTGACGTATAGCTTGGTTGGGGAGTTGCCGGAGGGTCTGGTGTTTGATGCCGAGGCTCGGACGATTTCGGGTTCGCCGCCGGCGGATGTGTTGTATGACGCGTCATATCCGTTCACGTATCGGGCGGAGGATTCCGATGGCGATTCGGCTGAGTTGACCTTCACGATTGTGATAGCTGCTATGCCCAGCTTCGTCCGGGAGGAGGAAGATCATCTGTACGAGGCGGGCAATGAGGTGAGCTTAGGTTTGCCGGAGGCAGTCGGTGGGAATGTAGCGTTAACGTATACCCTGGAAGGGGAGTTGCCTGCGGGGCTTTCATTTGATGGCGTGGCGCGGACGATTTCGGGTACGCCGCCGACGGATGTGACGTATGCTGAGTCCTATGGGT
>JAPPEG010000370.1 GCA_028875345.1 Gemmatimonadota bacterium | reverse complement strand
TTGAATACTCAACGTCCGCATTCCGCCCCTAAATCCTCCCCGCCAGCCACTGAATACCCTGCGCAATAACCATGCGAAAATTTGGGTCAGCAAAGACCTGATTGTCGTGCCCCGACTGACAACAAAACACACGAGCGTTCTTGTAATGTCTAGTCCACGCTAAAACTTTCATACTCTCAGGGTGATCGGTAGTCAACAACAGATTACTGTCGTCCCCCGGATCCGCCATGATGTAAGTCTCATCCACCATTTCCCACGGAGCCAATCCCTGAAGGATCGGATGCTGCGGATCTGCGATGTCAACGCGCAGGTTTTGGCCAACCTTGAAACCGAAACTGCGATCTTGAATGCCGCACAAATCCGACCACAATTGCCACTGCGGAAACGCAAGGATGGCATGGTGCAGCACCAAGATACCCGCCTGATTTTCACCCAATTGTTCAATGGCCTCCCGGACTCTCCCCTCGTCGGGCGTCTGCCGATGGAAGTTATAGAATACGAGGACGTCGTACTGCTCCCGGACTTTACCAGCATCTGCTGCAAAGTTTTCCAAATCCTGGAGATAAAAATCAACGTCGGGAATACTCCTGAACAATCCGTGAAACCCCAGCACATCAAAGGCATGTTGCCCAGTTATCACCGCTGTTTTGATCTTGCTCATAATATCCTCCAGATCGTTGGCAGGTAGTTCTCAAGCGATCACTATAGGCTGCGCATTGATTGACCTCGGCAATCTCTGAATACCGCTGCCGTAGTTGATACGACCTCTTGCCAAAGCCTGCGTCCCAACTCGGCACTCGCTTGGCTCGCGTCGCCTATGACACCGGTGTCTGAATATTTCGTGAAATCGAGATGTGGATCGTTCCAATTCACCTCCCTTGAGCTAATTGACGGGATCCTGTCGAGTCGGACTGTGTCTGGACGACGATGTAGGGCGATTGAAGTCGTGAAGCTGTCGGCGTGTCCCCCCAAGACACTTGGATCAGCTACACGGCACCAAATGTCATGGTATGGCAGAGGGGGAAGATAGGCCACGCATGAAGGGCGGAATTTTGCGTTGAACCTGTCCACTGCCTCCTGAAGTCGATGCTCGCCGCAGCCGCGCCAGACAACGATAGTATCGAAGCCCTGCTCTGCAAATGATTCAAGGACGAAATAGACGCACTCTTCATGCACAGAGTGTGGGATATTGACATAGCCCGAACCAAAGCCCCGATGTTCGGGCGTGGGTCCAAAAGGCATGGCTGGCAAAACCAAAGCGCGCACATCGTGACAGCGTGCCGCGTGCTGTGCAGCTTCTAGAGAGACCGCTTCCGCAAACCAAGTGTCGAAATCCACCGGCAAATGTGGCCCCTGCTGCTCCGTACATCCAGTGGGTACGATCGCCAAACACCCAGCGTCGATAAGCGACTTGATTTCCAGATATGTATAGTCAACGAATTTATGCGACTTCACGTTGGCTCATCCGCATCGCCTCGTCTGACTTACGGATTGTAACAATCCCCGAATCTACGGGATTCCGCACTTAGAACGAAAAACTCGCCCCCAGCCACAAATTGACGGGATTCCCTGGGGTGAAGTGGATCTCCGAAACAGGTTCCTCTTCGTCCCGCAGCCGCGATTCTGTGTCGAACTGCGCCTCGTTCCACGTTGTATTCAGCACGTTCTCTACGCCCAAATTGAACCGCCAAGCCCCCAGGCGATAGGCTCCGTTGAAATCGACGACAGTATAGCCCTCGGCCGTAATACTGCCGTCCTCGTTGGCGGGTCGGTCGCCGATGTGGCGGTAGCGCAAGCCGCCTTCCAAGCCATTGGGATGGTACCAAGTCAAGCCTCCGGTAGAGGTCCGTTGGGGGGCCAGCGGGATCTCATTGGCGTCGTCGGGTTCGTCCACGGCCTCACCACGGGAGAGATTGAGGTCCACATCGGCCCACAGCCGAGGATGCAGTTGCAGACGGGCTTCCAGATCCAGCCCCGCTCGCCGGGTTCTTCCGCTGGCTTCGGTAGTGCCGGCATCGCCGACAAAAACGAATTCGCTCTCCAGGTCCAGCCACCACAGAGCCGCCCCCACGTTCAGCCGCTCGAACAACCGAGTCCGCAAGCCGGTTTCGGCCCCTACCGCCCGCGGCAAGGTCCCTTCTTCAAGGTGGCCCGGATCGATGTAGCGTCCCGCTAACTCGACGGCAATGTCGGCCTCGCTGTGCCCATCGCGCCGCATGACCCGACGAATTTGCGAGGCCCGGGCGTCAATGACGTTGTTGCGGGCGTCGTTGGAATGGAAGCCAGTGCCGACATTGGCAAAAAGATCCACGACGCGGCTAGGGCTATACACCAAGGTTGCTTTCGGGCTGAGTATGGAGGCTTGGGCAAAGCCCGAAGCGTGGGGCAACTCGCTGGGGAACCCTTCACGGTGGTCGTCAACATTGAAAGTGAAATAATCTCCGCGCAGCCCTAGGATCATTTTCAAGCGCGGGGTAAAAGCAAGTTCCTCTTGGACCCACAGGAACAGGTTGCGCTCCACCACATCGGCATTGACCAGCGACGCTAGGCGTTGGCGGTCGGGGCTTTTCCACAAACCCACGGCCGCATTATCAGCACGCAGGCCACCCCCTATCGAAGTATGAGCCAAGTACGGACCCCAGTTGTGGAAGAAGGAATAGCGGCTGTTGATCCCGGTAACTTGGCGATCATCGGTCTGTTCGATGGTGTCGCCGCGCTCGGGGTCGTCGAGGAAGAAAGTGAAGTTGGAAAACAGCTTAAACTGATAGCTAACCAAGTAGGCCTGCAGATCAAAGGTGCTCGTGCCGGCCTCCTGAACGTGGAAATTGACGTGGAAATCTTGGCGGCCGGTGGTGCCTCCTTCCAGATCATCAATAGCACCCCAGCGGTCAATGAGGCCCTGTTCTACGGCCCGTTGTGGGATCTGCCCAGAGGCGTCCCAAGCCGAACTAAACCCGCTGGTGGTCAAGGTAAGGGTGGAGCGGTCGGAGAGGTGGTTGTGGTACTTGCCGAAGAGATTGAGGCGCTGCAGGCCCTGAGGCCGCTTGACCGGGCCATCGGTCTGGTAGTACTTGCCCGCGAAATAGGCGCTTTGCTTAGTATCGGCCAGCGGAATCTGGTAGAGCATGGTGTACTCGGCCGTATTGAAACCACCCCCTTCGAGGTGAATGGCGTTGCCGTCGAGGTGATCGCGGGTGCGATAGGCGATGGCCCCGGCCGTAGCCAGATTGCCGAATTCGGCGAAGTACGGCCCTTTCTTGACGTCCAGTTCCTCGATGACTTCGGGAATGAGAAAGTGCAGGTCGGCGTAGCCTTGCCCGTGGCCGTGGGAGACCATATTCACGGGCACCCCATCCACCGAGATGGCCACATCCGTGCCGTGGTCGGCGTCAAAACCGCGCAGAAAAATCTGTTCGGCTTTGCCGCCGCCAGCGTGTTGGGCGATGATGAGGCCGGGTGCCAGTTGCAGCATCTGATGGGCCGTGTGGCTGGGTCGGGTTTGCAGGTCGAATTGGCGCACCGCCCGCGAGGAGGCCGCGGAAAAGGCCCGGTCGGCTTGGATCAGCATTTCGCCCATGTGTACGGGGCTGGGAGTCAGGGCCGCAGTCAAGCGAGCTTGCTCGCCAGAGACCACCTGCAAGGTCTCAGTGCGGGTGGCATAACCAATCATACTGATTTCCACTTGGTGGGTGCCTACAGGCACGGCCGGCAATACGAACTGACCTTCCAAATCCGTGACAGCCCCCAGCAGGGTGTCCACGAGGCGAATGTTGGCCCCGGGCAGCGGGTCGCCGGAGACCGCGTCGGTTATCTTGCCACTTAGCTGAGCCGCTGGCTGGGCTGTTACAGGATAGACGACTAGCAAAGTCGCTATAATCGACAGATAGACCATAATGCGCATTATCTATTTCTCCTTATCGGATTTATCGGGAGATAACGACCTTCAGGCCGCTCATATTTCTGTGGACTAGACCGCCTTAAAGGCAAAAATCGTCATTATCAGAAAAAAAATCAAAAGGACGCGCGGCGTTGTATCGGACGGAGTCCAATATAGTTTGACGCCTAGTAGCGTCGAAAAGCGGTTGCCGCAGCCTTGAGGGTTATCTATCGCGCAGCAAGAACACGCGGTCGGTATTGAAGTAATCGCCGACCCGCTCGTCGCGGTACGCACCACCGGCGATCAGCAGGCGGCCGTTGACAACAGCAGCCGCAGCCCAGCTAACCGGCGAGGGCAAGTCAGGACCGCGATGCCACTGGCCGGTAGCCGGTGTGTAGGCAAAGCTCGCCGTCTGGCCGCTTTTGGCCCCTCGCCCTCCCATGACCCAGACGCTGCCGTTGAAGGCCGTGCACAGAGGAGCGCCGGGAGGCCGCGACGGATGATCAATTTGGCTCCAGCTATCCTGCTCGGGGTCATAGACGAACAGACCTGGGCACTGGGAAGAGGGTCCTGCAGCAATGTAGATCTTGCCGTCCAGAACGCAGCCGCTCGCCTGAAACACCGGGCCGGGCGCGGGGGCATCAACCCGCCAACTCGTCTCTCCAGCTCCAATGCTCAGTACTTCTGTTGTCGGGCTTTCGTCATCGGCACCGCCCACGGCGTACAACCGGTCATTGACGGTGAGGGCCACCACTTGCCCTGCTTTGCGCGGTAGCGGCGGACCGAGGCGATAACTCCGCGTGCGGGGATCGAAAATTTCGACGGTCGCCGTCGCCCGCGTCCCTCTGCCAGCGCGGAAGAGACCTCCCAAGAGCCATAGCTCGTCGTCGAGAGCAGCGATACCGGAGTAAGCCTTACCCGGTTCCAGCATGGGCGGCTCCACGCGCCACGTGCCCGAGGGGATGTGATAGGACCACACGTGGTCGAGGTTTACCCACTCCGCCGCAGGCCAACCGAAGAAGGTCTTGCCCCCGGCGGTGTACAGACGGTCGCCGATGCGAGCAAAAATGTGGTCGTGGTTGCCCGCTGGCATCTTCGGTTGCTCGTCCCAGTGCTCGTGCCAAGCTTGCTCAAGGTCGGCGAGACGCTCAGCCCGCCCCGCCCTCAACACCCAAAGACTACCAGACCGAGCGTGCAGCAGCGCCTGCACCGGCCCATCCCCTCCAGTCTGGATCTCCCGCCAAGTCGGCGGATCATCGACATTCACAGTCAGTTCGCGCAAGCTGCCATCGGCAAAGCCGACTACGACCTGATCGCCGCCGCGCGCAATCGCGGTGATGCGGGCATCAACGGGGTTGGCAAAGGAGCGATGAGGCCCGGACGAGCGGGGATCGACGCGCAGGACGGAGGCCTCCAAGGCCACCCAGACGAAGCCGGCGTCGTCGGTGACAGCACCCTGCCAAGAGCCAGCGAGTTGATTCGCAGGCAGGTCGAGGCGCTGCCAGCCGTGGGGACGTTGGTCCGTCAGGACGGCGACATCCCGCCGCTGGCCATCGTCAGCAACAGCCCACACATTGCCGAAGGGATCGTCGCATACCGGCGTAATCTCCCAGCCGGACGGGGAGACAGGCGCGGCCTCGAACATGGCGTCACCCCGACGCACGGCACCGCACCCAGCGCACCAAACATCGCCCCAGCGCGTCGCCAGCAACGGTCCCGGCGGCCCTTGGACAAGGAAGGAAGGCGTCCGAGAGACCGGCTCACCCCCCTGACGCGAGTAGCGCAGGACCTCGTCGTCGCGGACCATCCACAAATCCCCATCGGGGGCAATCTGCAAGCCCTCAACGTGCCCCTCGGCGACGACTTCCCAAGTGTCGGCGTCATCAGAGGCGTTGCGGGCGACAATTCCCTCGGAGCCAAGGACGGCAACATAGATTCGTCCGTCGCGATCTTCGAGGAGAAGGCCCGGCCCAGTGGGCAAGGTATCGGCCGCGGCAAGTCCGGCGGAAATGACCATGAGGCAACCTATTCGATAGAGGGATCGGGGTGAAATGAAATTAAGCAGCATTGTGGCCAACTTTCTGCGTTTGCAGGGTACGTCTCTGTCGTTTCAATACTCAGAGGTTGCAATAATAGATACCTGCTCAGAGGCGGTCAATCTAGACGATAATTGCACAAGACGGGCTTTTTCGTTCTATTGACCCAGTGAGTTCTATTCGACATTCGGCTCGATAACTTCGCGCTGATACCACATGGCGAGGTCATTATGACCAGTACCTTGACCAATCAACAAATCGCCGATTACCGCGCAAACGGCTACCTCATCATCCGCGATGTCGTCTCCTCGCAGGAGACTTCCCAACTGCGAAGCATCGTCCAGCGGATGGCCCGCGCAGGAGCGTACCCATCCTCTCTGAAATACCCCGCACCCGGCAAGTACACCATCAGCGGCAACCGGATCGCCGAACCCGGATTGTCCCCCATTGCCGAGCACCCTGCGGTCGTCGATGCGGTCGAAGCCATACTTGGGCAACCCGCTCATCTGACCGCGTACGTCGCCTATCTGCGCTCCCCAGGCGACAAAGGCGGCGGCGCTCACTGCGACTACAAGCGCTGGCGTCCCGTGGGTTCTTCCATGCGTTGGCTCTTCGCCATCATCCCACTAAACGACTTCAACCGCGAATACGGCCCACTGCTGGTCTCGCCCGGATCGCACAAACTCGCGCAAGTCATCGACCCAGATGCGCACATCTTGGACCTCACGCGCCCCGATCCCGAGCAACTGCCCGACTTCGTCGATCCCGAGCTAAAAGCCGGCGACCTGCTGCTGATGGACATGCATACTTGGCACAAGGCACCGGGAGGGACCACTTCTGACGACCGCGTTGGGATATTCAACAAGTATTGTGCCGTCAACGCACCGCCCGCCGCCGGCTACTATCCATACGACCGCACCGCCTACGATGCGTTGAGCGACGCTGGCAAGCGGCTAATACCCCTCCACTTCGATCAACCGATCGCCGATACCCGACTCCTCATCGAAGCGACATCCGGTTCAGAGTTGCGGTATTTCCTTACCAATGCAGACGGCAACGGAAGCTGGGAACTACCCGGTGGCACAGGCTGGGAAGAAGAAAAGGTCGGCTGGGACATCGGCGCTCGAATCGGCTCCTTGCAGTCGCTCGTCAAGAGTCAGTTGAACGTCGATATCCCTTGGGCATCCTACATCGAAGACGTCGCAACCGATGGCGGAGTCTCCCGACTCTACGGGTATGCAGACGCCGAAGTGGATCGCGGATCACTCGGCACTGGAGACTGGTTCACTCAGGACCAGCTCCTAAACATGCTCGGCGAGTCGCACGCCATCTGCCGCGCAGTATCGACTTGGCACAGAGAGGACCTCATTCGAGGCAAGGGCAAGGCGGTCAGCCAGAGCCGACAGCAGTTCGAATAGGGCACTGCTTAGAAGTTCATCGAGGTTCGAGGCGATCGATGCGCCCCTCTTGGAAATCCACTTCCAACCAAGGGTCGGCCGTGTCGCGGCGGAACTGGTAGAGTTGCGCGCGCATCTGGGCGGCTACCTCCTGCAAATGGGGGTCGGCGATCCGATTGACGCTTTCGGTGGGATCGGCATCCAAGTTGTATAACTCCTCGGGCTCCCGCGTGAGCACGTGGCGAGTGGGACGCTCGCCCATGGAGGGAATCGCGTCGCGCCGCACCGCCGTCCACGTAGTCGAGCGGAATAGATCCGTGGGCAGCATGGTGGTGAGACCAGCGGCCAAGTTGCGCACGAATTTGTAGCGCCGTCCACGCAGCACCCGGTAGGGATTGTAATCGACCACCTCGTGAAAGCAGTGCGAAAAAAACGTGTATTCCCAGTCGGAGACGGACGGATCGGCTAGGCCCGGCAGGAGGGAGCGGCCCGGCAAGTCCTCGGGCGCAGGAACTCCGCACCAGTCGTGCAACGTGGGGCGGATATCGGTCCAATTGATGAGGGACTGACTGTGGGTGCTAGGGGTAGTGATGCCTGGTGCCCGCAGGATAAAGGGGCAGTGGTGGCCGCTGTCGAAAAAGGATGCCTTGGCCCCGGGGAAGGGCATGGCGTGGTCGGTTGTGACGATGACCAAGGTCTCGTCGGCCCGTCCCGATTCCTCCAGTGCGTCGAGCAGACAGCCCACGCCAAAGTCGAAGCGGGAGACCGCCTGATAGTACTCGGCAAGGTCGGCGCGCACGTCAGGCACATCGGGCAGATAGGGCGGCACCACCACGTCATCGGGGCTGTACTGAGTTTCCGGCACATCGGAGTAGGGGCGCTCATTGCCAAAACCCCGACCCGCGCGGTGGGGATCGGTAAACCCCACGTGCATGTAGAACGGCTGGTCGGGGTGAGCGGCCCAAAAGTCGCGAGCGGTGCAGGCCAATTCGACGCCATTTCTGGCATTGACCTCAGGCTCAAAGTCGAACGGATATACGCTAGGCGGTTCTACGTGCTTTTTGCCGATGCAAGCCGTGGCGTAGCCGTGCGCCTTCAGACTGGAAAGTGTGGAGGTAATGTGGGGGTGCGTAGAGAAGCCGTGGATGCCGTGGCAGTGGCCGTACTGGCCGTGAGTATGGCTGTGGTATCCAGTGAGGACGCAGGCGCGGCTGACCGCGCACGAAGGACTGGTGCAAAAGGCTTGCTCGAAGACCGTGCCCTCGCGGGCAAACGCGTCAATGCGGGGCGTGCGAACGACGCTATTGCCGTAGCACTCGGCAATGCGGCTCCAGTCGTCGGCGATGAGAAATAGGACGTTGCGCTGGGCAGTCATAGCACAATCAGACAGAAGCCGATTCAGAGGTGCCCTTGTGCCGCTCGCCGTACGGGATTTCGCACGCTTCATCAGCGCATTCGACCCTGCCGAACCGATGCCGATTGCGCGCGACGAGATCGTAGCCAACGCGAAATAGCTGCTTCAGTCCCGGAATGCGGTACACCCCGGTGAACAGATTCCAAGGAGGAAGCCGGCGATAAATCTGGTACACGGCATCCGCCCCAACATCGACCTGCCCGCCAGCGTGAATGAGGCGCAGGCCGGTATTAAAATCAGAACTGGAGAGGATGGGAAACCGCTCTTCGATGCCGGCCGTTTGGCGCGGCAAGTACTCGAAGCGGCCATTGCGGTCAAAGCGGCGAATGCGGCCGACGCTCCACAAACAGAAGCGGCATTCGCCGTCGTACACGATTACTGGACGGGTTTCGTTCATATTTTTAAGACTCCCTTTGTATTGCGAGTATTTATGATTATACAACAGAAGTACTAACGTCAACAAATGTGTTGCGTGAATTCCGCAAACCATGACGCTTTGGACGATACAATCTATTGCTGCCTGGAAAATCTTGCAGCGGGAACAGGTGCTTTTCGCCGATCAGAGATATTCAGAGGATCTATTTCTCGATGCTTACAGGTGGATGGCAAAGCAAATGGAGCGCCGAATAGAATCTGAGCCTGAGATTACGTCTTTGCCTTTATGGGCCTGGTATCAATGGGAGGGTAAAAGACGTAAACCCGATTTACGCAGGAGTGCTCATTTACCCAAAGGCCAACGCGGTGTACGAATCGAATTCGAGCAATCAGACAAAGGAGTTTTGCTATCCGATTTTGATCTGTGGCATTATGTACTCAACTACTGGTATCTACCTCGAACCGTAGCCGATGGAGAAGCATTTGAGGCCGAGTTATCTGAACACAATCTGTCTTTTTTCGATACGAAGCCTCTACCAGTTCGTGCATACCATCAACGCATAGAAGATAGTTGGGATCGTATATTTAACCTTGATTGGGCTGAAGAAGAGATTTCAGATCCTTTCAGTAAAAAGTCAATTCAAGCTACATTCTGGAAGTTGCATTTTGATCAGATAAGAGATGTGCAATTTTTCACTGCACGGTAGTAATCGCCGTCCCCTTCGCTCGTCCAATCACCCCCTAATCCCCAGTAGATTCCAATAGTACAGGAAAAGTGCAAAGACGACGATGGCCACGACGACCAGCGTGTAGTGCATCCTAGCTGCCGTCGACCAGACCCGGTCCCGCCAGACCACCGCAGTCAGGGGTAGCAGTAGGACGGCGAGCAAGGTCGTAGCGATGGGCACCAGCAACAGCGCGTAGAGAATCATCGGCAGGCCAAAGGCGATTTCGAGTTTGAATATGTCCTTATTCACCACCAGCCCTACGAGAAAAGCCAGATTCAACGCGCAGATCCCACCCGCCAAAAGCCGTGCCCGTGCAGCGTGGCGGTGGTCAGGTGCAGGCCGTCTGCGGAGATGGCGGATCAGATAGCCGACCGGCCAGCCCAGCACCGCTGACAGAAACGCCACCAGCGCAAAACCCAGCAGACCGAGGTGGAAATTTCGGGTTTGGTACCAGGCGATGCGTTCAAAGGCAAAATTCTGCATGAACAAATGACTGATCCCGCCGTCGTCGTCTTCGCCGAAGGCGGCCAACTCGTCCGTTAAATCCTGCCGGAACAGCAGAGAGCCGACCGGACGCCACGGCTCCTTCTGCGGATTCATCAGTATGTGTACTGCTAGCTGGCCGTCTTCGATCACCTCAACTTCAACCTGGCCCATGAGGGAGAAGATCTTGAGCAGACCGCGCTGGTTGGTCTTGGTCGTCTGATAATGGCCGGCGACCCGCGCGAGTTCCGCAGGATCGGCTTGGACGGACTCGGCCGCTGGTTGCGACGGTGGAAGATAGCGGTCGCAAAACGCGCGGAGTAGCTCCCAATAGATATTGCCGACATCGGGCGAAAACGTATTGCAGCTAAAGAAAAAACCCAGGTCGCGGTCGGGCACGATGAAGAACGTGGTGAAATAACCGTAGATCGCACCGCCATGCATTAGCAGCCGATGGCCGTTCTCAAAGCTCTCAAAGAAACCGTAGCCCACGCCCGGAATCCGCTCGTCGTGAGTGAACTGCCGCTGATGCATTTGCTGCGCTGCGGCCTCCGAGAGGATCGTCTCGTCCCCATAGCGACCCCGCTGCAGGTGGGCGATCATAAAGTGGGCCATGTCCTCGGCGGTGGTGTAGACCGAGCCGGCGGGCGACGCGTTCAAAAAAAACGGGACCACGGGTTTGAACGACGCGCTCGTCTCGTCGTATGCGTAACCAATGGCCAGAATCTCAGGAATCGGCGGCGCGAGCTCCGCCCGGCTGCTGTGCATCTCTAGGGGCCGCAGGATATTTTGGTTCACGTAACGGGCGTACGGCACGCCCGAAACCGCTTCCACCAAATACCCGGCCAAAGCCATGCCATTGTTCGAGTAGGTGATCAAACGACCCGGCGGCATGACCCGCGGCGGCATGCGTTTTTTTAAATACTGGCCCAGCGCCATGATCTCGGCGGCACTCGGTGCCATCATCTCCAGCACCCCCTCGTCAAAACCGCCGGTGTGAGTCAATAGATGCCGCGGCGTAACCGGTGCGGCGTAGGTGTCTTCAAGCTGGAACAAATCGAGATAGTCGTTGACATTTGCGTCGAGATCGACGCGCCCTTCGTCGATCAATTGCATCAATGCCGTGGCGGTGAACAGCTTGCCGACTGAGCCGATGTAAAATGCCGTCTTCGCGGGATCCGCCGGCTCGCCCCGCTCCACATCGGCGAAACCGTACCCCTTGCTATAGAACAGCGCCCCATCTTTAACCACCGAAAACACCGCGCCGGGGATTTTTAGTTTTTCCATCCTCGGCGTGAAGAACGAGTCAATGAAGGCAGCCAACTCCTGCGGATTGTGCAGACCGGCCCCCTGATTTGCACCCACTTTTGCTGGGATGTTCGGCTGCCCGAACAGGGGCGTAGCAAACAGCGCGGTCCATAGCGTTAGCTTAGCCGGACTTAACATCGTCGCCTGCTGCAGAAGGAGTAAGCGCGGCGAAGAAGGTCTGCGCGAGCGCGGCGACATCGAGATCGGGTTCGAGCACTTTTTGCATCACAAAGCCGAAATACAGTCCAACCAGGATCCGCACCAGCGCCTCGCGGTCTAGGTCCGGGTCGAGCGTCCCTGTAGCCTGCGCCTGCGCGACCAAGGCTGCGACCGGGTCGATCGTAGCCCGCATCAGCTCCGGCCCGCATTGCCGGATGCGATCGTTGCGGGTCGCCTCCGAAACGAGGTCGAAATTGAGACAGGCCGCGTAGACGTCGTCGAGATCGTTGAGCTTGGGCAGGAACAGGGTTGCGAATATGTCCGCCAAGGACAGGTCGGCGGTCTCGGGCTGGGGCGGATCAATAAAGTCGGGATTGCGCTCGACGACCTTTTCGGCCATCGCCACGATAATGTCCTCCTTGCTCTTGAAATAATTGTACACCGCCCCAGCGCTCAGCTTGGCGGTGCCCATAATGTCCTTCATCGTCGTCTGGTGAAAGCCCTTCTTGAAAAAACACGCGCGCGCGGCAACCAAGATCTGATCCCGTCGCATATCCAGATGGGCTTGGGGGACTTTAGGCATGGCAAAACTCCTGGGTTGATAGTTTAATAAATAGAATGACCGTTTTATTTTAATGTCAAGAATAAATTAAACTCACCTAAATTCCCTCAGCTCAGATCGGAGATGATCTAGCCGCTCGTTGCGATTGCGACTGTGAACTAGGAGACATACTTTCGTTTCGCATAAATAGCATCTATCGGCCGTTACCCGAACCAATTGTTCAGACATAAGTACAGGCAAAAAATAGAACTTGCCCGTCGACGTCCGATGAAACCAGAAATAGCGAGTTTTTTGCAGGAACTGGCACTTGCTACGGCGCATTAGCGCCTACGACCAACCGCTGCGCGGTTCCTCCATAGAAAGGTATATAAAATGCGTCTCCTACCGATTTTAGGAATCTTGGCCGTTTCAGCAAATCTCCAAGCTCAGCCGCAGGCGGCTATCAATCGTCAGCCTGTATCCGCAGAGGTGTTCGCAACGATTGCCGACCACTACGGATACGACCAGTCTCAGTCTCTGAACACATCTGTTATAGGCGTTTGGCCTCACAGGCGACCGTATGTTATCGAAAAAGTGGAGTTTAGTAGTATCCACAATGAGCGTGTGTCCGCCTACTTCACTCATCCTAAAGATTCTACAGCAACGCGCCATCCAGCCGTTCTGCTACTTCACGGGGCCAACGATTTCTGGGGCAAGAACGAAGACTGGGCTCTTGAGTGGATGGATATTCTCGCACGCGAGGGGTGGTGTGTGCTGGTCGCTGATTTTTATGGTTTCGGCGAACGGAAAAAGGCTGGACAGAGGCCCTCGTGGGGGTATGGCCCCTACACGGGGCGCGATATGAACATTCAATCCGTGACCGACCAGAGACGAGGCATTGACTTTTTGTTTTCCCGTCCAGAAGTGGACACGACTAAGGTCGCCTTGATGGGTGGGAGCATGGGCGGTTATTTCGGTACTCTCGTAGCGGGTCTTGAAAACCGATTCACTACTGTCGTTCTGACAGTGACCGGTGCTTGGCCGAGCGCGGCGACAGATGATGCATTGGCTCGATTTAGCCATACACTGAATTTCGCCCCTCGGGTTAGCGCACCAATACTTATGGTCAATGCGACCGGAGATGGTCGTCCATTTGGCGAAGAGCTCTATAACGCCATGCCAGAACCCAAGCAGCAGATCTGGTATGAAAGCGAGCATTATTTACCGCCAAGAGAATACAACGAGGATATACTCAACTGGCTCCACGAACACCTTGATTAACCATGTGATCTTTGGAAAATGACCGCCAAGCCAATCATTGACGTTGACATTGTCATTGAGCCAAATGACCTTAAGATTTAGGAAGGCCGTGGAGGCAGACTGTGAGTTTTGCTACCTCGTCCGAGAGCTAGCATTCCGAGAGTACGCAGAAAGGGTGAGGGGTTGGGATGAAGAACGCGAAAGAGCCAACCACCGGACGCGGTTTGCGTCACAAGATTTTCAGGTAATTCAGTCAGAGGGGCTCGACGTTGGTATTCTTTCCGCGGAAACAACACCTGATGCCCTGAAGATTTTTCAGCTCTTCATTCTTCCAGAGCATCAAGGCAAGGGCATTGGGAGTAGTTGCATGGAACATCTGATCCAAGAGGCCACGCAGCTACGCATTCCTCTGCGGTTGCAGGTAATCAATGGCAATGACCGAGCGCTGTCATTCTACAAAAGGTATGGATTTCAGCACGTGGGAAAGACCGACACTCACATTCAGTTGGAGAGGCCTTCTTGAGGCGAGAGTTCGCCCGGACTCCACCCGGCTGGCAAATCCTATAACATGTAACAGTGCGATAGGCAACTAACAATGATTGATGATTCCTACAGTTCGGGAGCGAAGCATTACGACGCGGCATACAGCGTCAAGGAAGATTTGGTGGATAGGGACTTTTACCTCGATCTAGCCAATGAGTATGGTGGACCGGTCCTCGAATTCGGCTGCGGCACTGGGAGAATTACTTTGCCGCTGGCGCGACGAGGTGTGGATGTCACGGGGATGGATGCTTCTCATTCCATGCTGGAGGTCTTGCGCGCTAAGCTCGCCAAAGAGCCTGCAGGCGTACGACGGCGGACACGAGTCGTAGAGGGAGATTTTCGCACCCATTATTTGGGCGACCAATTTTCCTTAGTAGTAATTCCATTCAGACCCATGCAGCATATGTACACTACGGAAGATCAACTGGCGGCTCTGCAAAACGCCGGAAGACACCTGGCAGATGATGGTGTCCTCGCGTTTGATGTGTTCAATCCCAGTTTCGCCAAAATTCTAACGGGCATCGGAGAAGAATACTTGGACCTAGAGTGGCCTGCTCAAGACGGGACGGATCGGATGGTCCGACGGTACTTCGTAAAGGACGAGACTGATCTGATCAACCTGAATTTCTCGGGCAGGTTCATCTTCCGGTTGTGTGAGGGTGATAAAGTTCTGTCTGAGGAAGCACAGCCATTGAAGATGAGTTTCTATACGTATCCTCACCTCAAATTGCTTTTCTACGCCGCAGGTCTTGAGAGCGTCGGAGAATTCGGATCATTTGATCGGAAACCGATAGGACCCGAAGCGCCCGAAATGATATTCCTACTGAAGCGTCGGCAATGACACGTAGCTCGCGCGCGCTCGTCGAGGTCCATGCTGCGACCCTTCTACATATCCACACCGCGAGGTTCGCACACCTAGCAGAAATGGAATGATGTTTAGACAAAACGCAGGAGACCTCTTGCCGGAGACTGGGAGCAACTACGATAGCCGCTGGTGGGCGCTGATCTACGACCGATGGAACGAGGCCGGCGGGCGCTCTGAACAGCATGAACGCGAGCTACACTTTTATCGCGAACATCTGCAGGACACGCGTGGTGCTATCTTAGAGGCCGCCTGCGGAACTGGTTCCATTATGCTGCCTTTGCTGCTGAATGGGTTTGATATCTTCGGGTTTGATGCCTCGCTACCCATGCTGGAGGTACTCAGACGCAAGGCGGCAGGATTGGGCCTTTCAGACATAAATTCTCGAATCACGCAACAGGATCTCGCCGACTTCAGCTACGATCACCCGTTCGAAGCAGTGCTCATACCTGCCAGTTCCATCATGATGCTATCGACGCAGCAGAACCAGATCACCTGTCTGCGGCGAGTCCATGACTGTCTGCAGCCGGGCGGACGTCTGCTCCTAAACTTCTACATTCCCTCCTACACAGAAGACTTGCTCCTTCACCAAGACGCTCAGCCAGCAGAGGAAGAATTCGGCAAGTTCGACCATCCCGAGACGAGGAGACCGATTGAGGTTTCTCATACGAAAATATGTGATCTGACAATGCAGACGGAGACCTACACGTGGATCTTCAGGTATGATGGGGAGACGGTACAAGTGCCCATGCAGGCTCGATGGATCCACAAGGAGGAATTCCAGTTGCTGCTGCGCCTGGGTGGATTTGACCAGTGGGAGCTATACGGGAGCTACGACGGCAAGCCGTACGTGGGTTCCGAGCACATGGGTGATACCTACTGGATGGTGACCAAGTAATATGGTCATATACAAGAATGAGACGCGGAGAGAACAAGCCATGAAAACAAACACTCCACTCGACCATTTCGTCTCTATGCTAAAAGCTAACCAGTGTCTGAAGTCGGCAAGACTGGAGCACGCGGTGCGCGCTGCCCCGCGCCAATGGTTCGTCGACCGGATGCACACACGCTCGAAGTACCTCCGTTTCATCGACGTAAATACATCTCGTCCCACGAGGCACCAGCTCGAGCGTATCTACTCAGATGAAGCACTGCTCATCCGCCGAGATCCGCCGAGTTCCACGTCACAGCCGTCGCTGGTGATGAACATGCTTGAGGCACTCGACATTCGTCCTGGAGCGCGAGTGCTCGAAATCGGTGCAGGCACTGGATGGAACGCCGCATTGATGGCTCACCTAGTAGAATCATCTGGGTCCGTAGTCAGCATTGACAACCAGCCCGATGTAGCACAAAGTGCACGGCGGCACATCAAGAGTGCTGGACTGAAGAACGTCCACATAGTTACCGGCGACGGTGCCAAGGGGTATCCAAAGGCGGCTCCATACGACCGCCTGATCACCACCGTTAGCTGTCCGAATGTCTTCTCCTCCTGGCTGCAACAACTTAAGCCCGGCGGCATCGCCGTAATCACATTGAGCGAGCTTCCCGGTGAGAGTTGGTGCCTGATGCTCAAACTGCGCAAAACGAAAACTCACCTGACTGGAGAGGTGGTTAGCTTGCCCGGATTCATGCTGTTTACGGGCCAGCATGGCAGCCCACCGACTGCGAGCCAAGCCCAACAGCGCCTTGACGAACACGCTGGGGGCAAGGTTCGAAAACACCGCGCCGTGTGGGCAATTTTTTCGGGTCAGGGCAACATCGCGATGCGGCGCGACTTGGCTTTTTTCGCCCATCTGGAAGGACTGTGCGTGGAGTCCCTAGGGAACCAATTCGTCCTATCTGCACCTGACGCCAAAGGACTCTGCGTTCTGGATGACACACATATCGATGTGATTGATGGCACCGAGTGCTACAATTTGTATGAGAAAATCCAGGATCGGTGGCTGAACCTAGGCGCCCCAAAGCGCCTGCAATACCGCGTGGAGGTATGGCCGCTGGCCGTGAAAAAACGCCAGCCTCGCGATGGCTGGCTAACGCGCAGATCGCACTGTCAGTTAATATTCCGACTCAAGTGAGGGGTCGCGCCGTACAAAGAGATCAACCTATGGATAGTTTCCCTGATTGGTTGGAGTTGATTGCCGACTCTCTCAAACCCGCCAAAGTCATAGGTGTAGATCCTCTCCGGAAGTGGTCTCTTTCGCAAGTGTTCCGGTTAACATTGGACGATGAGGACCGCATCCTAATCGCCAAGCGAGGGATTCCCACTAAAGGCCCTACGGAATTGGAGATCTACCAAGAATGTCTGATCCCTCTCGCCATAGACACACCGACTATCTTCGCAAGCTATGCGAGCGATTCTGAGTATATCCTGCTTATGGAGGATCTGAGAGGTACAGACCTTGAACAACAGCCGTCAAAGTCAGCTTTCCTAGATGCGGCCCGCAAGCTCGCGGACATTCGGGCTTCTGCAGACAGAATAGGAAAGATCAGTGCTTCTAATCTTCAAAGGCATTTGCTGACCAAAGACCAACTCCTGCTTGACTTTGACTACGTGATTGGGCACGCAAGTTCGGAGCATCGGGATGCCTTGGGGGGACATATCAACTCATTCTCAAGACACTTGGATCGATTGTACCAAGAGCTTCCCCTCACACTGAATCACAATGATTATCACGCCAAGAATCTTCTACATGTCAGCGGACGCATTGTTCCCGTCGATTGGGCAAATGCGCGTATCAGCCCTCACCTCGGAGACCTTTATTGCCTGATTAACGAAGGAAAAGACCAACACATTTCTCAGGAAACACTAATCAGGGCCTACAGGTCCGGATTAAAAGATCAAGGACTACAGGAGGAAGTTACAGACTGGCACCTTGACATGGGCGGCCTCTGCTGGAGCGTCCACTGTCTGCAATGGATCCTTGAATTTGGTTTGGACGCAATTCCTATATCCGAAACCTGGGTGCCAGACTTCCTGACTGAGATATGCGCTATAATCTCTCGGCTGGGCAGACCGTAGCTTGAGTCATCCTTTTTTGCGGGGCTGGAACATCCTATTTTTGAGCACACTACCCGCCCCTAAACAAATCGAGACTGCCGTGCGACGCTTGACCGACAACATGAGACGCGACTGGGTGGAAAAGGGCTATATCCTGCTCAAGGGTGCCCTCACCCGCGACCAAGTCGCAGGCTACCTATCCGCTACCGACGAGGTGGTTGCCAGATACCGCGAGACCCACCCCGAGGCCCGCGAGCAGGACGCCCTCAACATCATCCAGACAGTCGAGCGGTCTCCAAATTTCGATTCGCTGATCGACCATCCTAGCACCTTCGGCGTCATCGTCGACCTGATGGGCCCCTATCTCCAGATCATGGGCACGGTGATTTACATCCGCTATCCCAGTAGGGACATGCCCTTCGGCTGGCACACCGACGGAGGAACCTCATTGCGCGAGTTCCGCGTCGCGCCGGACAGCCGCCCCCTCAACTTCAAGATCCAGTATTTCCTGACCGACATCCCCAAAAATAACCGGGCCAACTTCTGCTTCGTACCCGGCAGCCATCGCCGGGATTTTCCCGAGGAGGGTTTTGCCAAGGGAGCATGGCCGGAGGACGGCGTCCAGCTAGTCGCCGAAGCCGGCGACGCCGTCATCTTCACCTACGGCCTGTGGCACGGCGTGGCCCCGAATGAGGGCGAGGACGTCCGGCGCAGCGTTACCTTTCGCTACGGGCAGCTATGGTCGCGGCCGTGGGACTACGAGAAGGCACCGCCCGAAGTGCTGGCGCGCATGACGCCGCGCCAGCGACGCCTGATGGGCGACATCAGCCCTAATAGCGCGCCCGGCGCGTACTACGCACCCGAAGACCAGCTCGACATCATCCTCGACGGCATCGAACAGTCGCTGACCTAATCGCAGGGTGCTCAGGCGTATTATTCGGAGTTACTGAAACCAAAAAACGTCAAGCGCCCTCTCAGTCCACATGGACAATCGCTGGAACGACATCGCCACTGCCGTTTACGGTCTCACTGATCTGCAGTTGACTGAATCACGAGCGCATTTCAGCACTCACTTCTTCATAGAATCGTCTCAGGGACAATTCGTCCTATCCTGCTCTCCGTTCCAAGCAGACAGAATGGTAAA
>JAPPEG010000212.1 GCA_028875345.1 Gemmatimonadota bacterium | reverse complement strand
CCCAGCGCATCCATGGCAAAGCCGACGCAGATGGCGTTCTCGTCGCTGCGGATGATCTCTTGCAAGGCTTGTGTGGTCGGCTCCAGTGCCGGGCCGGCAATCGCAGTGCCGTGGGAACAGAGGATGACCATGGACCACAGCGCGTTTTCGCGCACGGCCGAGCGCACCGGCTTGAACCGCTCAAGGCCAAAATCGACGCCACCACCCTCGCACACATCGCACTCATCCGTGGGCCGCACGAACTTTATGCTCCGTCCTTGTGCCCGATCCATGGCCAGCCGGTTTTCCTCGCGGCCTAGACTCTGCACCAGTGCTTCGAGGCAGGCGGGTATCAGGGCTTGGCCGACCCCGGTGGCGATGGCGCGGCGGCCGAGACAGCCCAAGGTGCCAGCGGCGACGGCCCGGACATATACCGACGGATCTTCGCGCAGGCGCGTCACCACGGCCTGTAAGACCTCTTCGTTGAGGGGGCTGGTATCGCCCAAGCCGTACACGCCGGCCTTGCGGACCCATTTGATGGGGGAATTTGCCGCTTCTAGCAAAGTGTCGGTCGCCTCTGTGCCGACGGCAATTAGGCCATAGGTAGCGGCCCGTCGGACACTCTCCCGGTCGTTGTACAGAGCCTGACCGAGCAGTCGCACTGCCAGCGCCGAGTTGCCGATGGAGGCCAGTTTGTACGCCGCGCCAATGCGCGCGGGCTCGGCCTCTTCGCCTTTGACGAGGAGTTGTGCAAATAAGCGGTTGGACTCCGCTTCCCGGTCTGCCGACGATAGGGCGGCGGCCTCGGGTCGCGGTGGCGGCGTTTGGCCCGTCTGCATCCAGTGGTGGTGATAGCGCCAGACCGAGGTGACGTCGTCGCTGGCTGCGGAGCGGTCGATGTGGGTTAGTGGATCGACGCCAAGCCTGTTCCACTGGACTGCGGCTGGTGAACTATTGTCGCCGATGGGATCGGTGGTGCGATAGATCCAGAAGCGCCACATGAAGCGCGGGTTGTCTTCCCAAGTGCGCCAATCGTCGCGGCGGTGATTGCCCCGGTGGAAGGTGTTGTGCGAGTACAACACGACGCTGCCGGCGCGCAGTGGGGCCGCTTCAAAAGGCTGCACGAGTGGCCACTTTAGATTGGTGACTGCCTCCCGCATGCGCACGTCGTGCGCGGTGCGGCGATGGACGATATCGCTGGGGTCGTATTGGGAATCGGGGCCGCTGACAGGCTGGCCTTCCATGCCGCTGAGTTGGTAGGCGAAATCGAGGTGGTCGGCTCCGGCGAAATTGTCGTGGTTTTCTTCGTGGTTGAAGGTCCAGTAGTGCGAGTAGGGCACGGTCGCCGTCGGGCCCATGTCTTCGCGCACGACCTGCGGATAGTACAGCATTTCGATTTGCACGGCTTGGTGGTGGCGCTGTTTGCGGCTGTTGAACGGGCCGTTGTCGTCCTTGTGCCAGTGCTGGTCGCGGCCGCCGCTGGTAAAGGTCGCATTGTGGGTGAACGGCACAATGGCCCAGTTTTCGCCGACCAGTTGGTTGCAGGCCGCGACGACGCCAGGGGCATTGATGACTTCGAGGACGTCTGGAATGAGTTCAGGCGTAACGCGCTCGCCAGTGCCGACCGCTTGCTTTTCGCGCTGATAGATTCGGTCGTGGACTGCGGCTGGAATGCCGAGGCTTTCTGGGGCTAGGACGACCAGTCCTCGGCTGGCGAAGTCCTGTACTAGTTGGTCTGGTTCGCTGTAGGCTAGTGGGGCTGGGGCAGAAGAAAGCTCTTTCGCGGTCATGTCAATTTATTCACCTTCCTGTTTAGTTTCATCGAATCTAACCACGGGTTCTTTCCCATTCAATTAGACTACCAACACAGGAGTCATTATGGCGCAAAAGAAGACGCTCAGACAACGGATGCAAGATGGCGAAGTGCTAACCGCCCTGCGTGGCTCGCTGACCACGACCAAGGAGGAATTGGCCGATATATGGTCAACCGGTGAGTTCGACTACATCTGGATCGACAGCCAGCACAC
>JAPPEG010000099.1 GCA_028875345.1 Gemmatimonadota bacterium | reverse complement strand
ACCCGGCCACGTGTGGGGTGGGAGCCGACAGGCTGGTGCCGAGGAGGATTTCGCCACTGCGCAAACGCGCTTTCAGGTTGTTGGGATACATGGATAGCTCCGTTGGAATTAGCCGTACAGTGAGTAGAAGATGAGTCCGCCGAGCAGGATGCGATAAGCGGCAAATGAGTATGTACCGTGGCGCTGAAGGAAGCGGAGTAAGAAGCCGATGGAGAGGTAGCCGCTGACGGCAGCGGCGAGAATCCCCAATCCCAAACTCAGCAGTCCGGCACCGCCTAGGCCTCCTTCGAGCAGGGCGAATAGTTGCAAGAGGCCGCTAGCACCAATGGCTGGCAGGCCGAGCAAAAAGGAGAAGCGGGCAGCATCTGCGCGCTGGAGACCCACGAAAAGCCCACCCATGATGGTTGAGCCAGACCGCGAACACCCGGGAATCAGGGCGAGGGCTTGGCACAGGCCGATGAACTGGATCGACCAGAAGCCGAGGTCCTGCATGGTGCGCTCGCGCCGCCCCACGCGCTCGGCCAGTATCAAGAACAGCGCGAGGACGATCAAGCTCGCGGCGATGAGGGGGAGTTGGCGGGCCTCGGTCTCGATAAAGTCGCGTCCCCCGAGGCCGAGCACGGCAATGGGGATAGTGCCCACGGCAATGGACCACGCCATGCGGCAGTCTGGGCTGTGGTTGAAGTTGCGGTGGACCACCCCTTGCAGCGCGGCGACTACTAGCCTTTTAACATCGGCCGTGAAGTACGCGAATACGGCCGCGAGCGTCCCCAGTTGGATTACCGCGGAAAACGCCGCGCCTGGATCGTCCCAGCCGAGAAAGTGAGGCACTACTCGCAGGTGAGCTGTGCTGCTGATGGGCAGGAATTCGGTCAGACCTTGGACTAGGCCTAAGATGAGTGCTTGTAGCCAGTGCATGAAGGGCTTAAGCTAACCGTCGCCGCCCGCCCCGACAAGGACGGCGCGCCCCTTGACAAAAACGCGGCTCGGTGTGCAGAATACCCCCTGATTTTCACCATAACAAGGAGATCTCATGCCCGTTACCATTAAAGACGTCCAAACCATTCTCACCCAACCGGGCGGCTCCCGCTTGGTCATCGTCAAGATCATCACTTCGGACGACGGTCTGTACGGACTTGGTTGCGCGACCTTTACCCAGCGCTTCCACGCCGTGCATACGGCCATCGAGCAGCATTTCAAGCCCTTCCTCATTGGCCGCGACGTGGACCGGATTGAGGAGACTTGGCAGATGTTGATGGTCAGCGGCTATTGGCGCAACGGCCCGGTGCTCAACAACGCCATCTCTGGCGTCGATCAGGCGCTGTGGGACATCAAGGGCAAGCGGGCGGGGATGCCGGTGTATCAGCTTTTGGGCGGCAAGTGCCGCGAAGGCGCGGCGGTGTACGGCCACGCGGGCGGCGACACGCCCGAGGCGGTGGTCGATAGCATCCGCCAGTTCCAAGATCAAGGCTATCGCTACATCCGCTGCCAGATGGGCGGCTACGGCGGCAAGGCATCGACCTTGGTCAAGCCCGAGGGCGCGCCCGAAGGGGCGTATTACAATCGCAAAGAATATATGATGAACCACCTGCGGATGTTCGCGCACGTTCGCGCAGAACTGGGTTTTGAGGTGGAACTGCTGCACGATATTCACGAGCGGCTGCACCCGATTGAGGCGGTGGGTTTTGCCAAGGATGTGGAGGAGTTCAAGCTGTTCTTCTTGGAGGACGCGCTCGCGCCCGAAGACATTGAGTGGTTCCGCCACATCCGCCAGCAGTGCGCGACGCCGCAGGCCATGGGCGAGTTGTTCAACCACCCGCACGAGTGGACGCCGCTCATCGAGGGACGATTAATTGACTTCATGCGCATGCACGTGAGCCAGATGGGGGGGATCACTCCGGCGCGCAATGTGGCGGCTTTTGGGCAGATGTACGGGGTGCGCACGGCTTGGCACGGCCCGGGCGACACCTCGCCGGTGGGACATGCGGCCAACCTGCATCTGGACTTGTGGGCACCTAACTTCGGGATACAGGAGTGGTGCCGGTTCGCAGAGCACATATACGAAATGTTTCCGGGGCTGCCCGAGGTGCGCAACGGGTACATGTATCCGAGCGACGGGCCGGGGTTGGGGATCGACATCGACGAGGACTTGGCGGCCAAGTATCCTTGTAAAGACGAGGTTATAGGGTGGACGCAGACGCGCTTGCCCGACGGTAGTCCGGCGCGGCCCTAAGATGAAAATCCTAGTTTCCAATCTCGGCAGCACCTCGTTTAAGTACAAGGTCTTTGCCATGCCCGAGGAAGTGGTTTTGGCGCGGGGCGGTATGGATCGGATCGGGGGCCAAGGTTCGGTGCACACCTTCCAGCCCGGCGCGGCCGACGAGGTTGAGCTGGCCGTGGACCTGCCCGACCACGCCAGCGCAATTGACGAGGCCCTCGCGCGCTTGGCCGAGGGTGGGGTGTTGGCTTCGGTGGAGGAACTGGACGCCGTGGGGTTTAAGGCCGTTCACGCGCGTGCTATTTCCGGGGTAGTGGAACTCGGCGAGGACGTCGTCGGACGGATGGAGGATTTTTATCCGCTGGCCCCGGCGCACAATCCCGCTTATGTGGCGGCGATTCGGCAGTTTGCGCGGGTGGCTCCCAAGGCGCGGCGGGTCGGGTGCTTTGAGACGGCGTTCCACGGTGCGATGCCGCAGCGGCGCAAGATGTACGCAGTGCCCTATGCTTGGTATGAGCAGTACGGCATCCAGCGCTATGGCTTCCACGGGGCCAGCCATCGCTATGCCGCTGAGAAGGTCGTGGAACTGGCGGGGCGCAACGACATCAAACACGTCAACATGCACTTGGGAGGATCCTCGTCGCTGTGCGCTGTAAAGGACGGAGTCTCGCAGGGGGCATCGCACGGGTTAAGCCCGCAGAGCGGTCTGCCGCAGAACAACCGCATCGGCGACTTAGATCCGTATGCGCTGGACTTGGTGATGCGCAACGAGGGCCGACCGTGGGACGAGATGTTGGCGCAGTGCGCTAACGAGGGCGGCCTAGTGGGGCTTTGCGGGCACAGCGATATGCGCGACATTGAAGCGGGTGCGGAAAGCGGCGACGAGCGCTGTGCCTTGGCCATAGCCGTGTTGGCGACGTCGGCGCGCGACTGGCTGGGGGCTTTTGTGGTGGAGATGGGCGGGCTGGACGCGATCAGCTTTACCGGCGGCATTGGTGAGTACTCGGCTCCCGTGCGCAGGGAAATCCTGCGAGACTTGGAATTTTTGGGGGTGATGATGGATGCGGCTAAAAATGAGGCCGTACAAGGCGAGGGCAGCCTACACGCCGGATCGAGCCGAGTGCCCATTTACGTGCTGCGCACCGACGAGGAACTAGTGGTGGCGCGGCAGACTTGTGAGTTTTTGGGGACATGAATACACCAACGGTATTCAAGGTCTATCCGCCTACTAGCGATACATCGCAGACATTCTCGCCGGATGCTGATGACGCTACGCGCCCTCTTGACGGCAGCGCGGACAGAACAGATTATCTCGTGAAGCTGGATTTGCAACATGACCGCGCACGACACCAGCCCTGTCGGAGAGGACGGATAAGATGAGGATCGAGCCGGAGATCAGTGGAGTGAATGTCGTCTTGCTCGGGGATTTCAACCCGGCAATCTTCACGCCAGCTTGGTTCGCGCTGCACGGCCTCCTGCCGGAGAGTGTTGCAGATAGCGCGGAGTTACACGTTGCTCATCAGCAGGGGACTGAATTTGTCGCTGAGTGGCTTCGCCTACAGGTCACAGTCGAACGTTTTTCCGTTGAAACATTGCAAGCACCTCACATTCGTCTGCGAGACCTCGTCGTACGGATATTCAAGGAGCATCTGCACCATACGCCCCTCAGGGCATTCGGAATTAATAGCAACGTTCATTTCCGGGTACAGAGTTTGACTGAGCGGGATCGAATTGGTAGAGCGCTGGCACCGGTAGAACCGTGGGGAGCTTGGGGGCAAGACCTCGGGCTAGATGAAAAACAAGGGGGGATGACGTCGCTGACGATGTCGCAAGTCGCCCCCCAAGGAAGGCCAAAGGGTGGTCAGATCAACGTCACAGTGGAGCCGTCCTACCGGATTGGCAAGGGGCGAACTGGAGTTTACGTCAGGGTCAACGACCACTATGCCATCGACAATGCCGGATTGGGAACCGCCGAGCGCTTGATAGAGCTTTTCGAGGACAACTTCGATACGTCACTTGAGCGTGGCAATGGCATCATTGATCACATTATGTCCTTAGCAGAGACAAAGGAGGAATAGTTCATGTTACAGGTGGCTCAATCCACAGCGGTGCAACATACCAACCCGGGTAATAAAAAGCTCAGCGATTTCGGTGAGAATGCTGTGCAGGAGGAGCCCCTCGTTCAGAATGCGAACCAAGCTATCACCTCGGCGTTAGAGCAGGGAACGGGCTCTCCGACAACAAGTATACACGACCACGACCAGGATATGGAAGAGGAGACCCTGCCAGCGTTCGCTGACCATGAACAGGACAGCGATGTTCTCTCTTGGGTTTTGAACTTTCCGAAGCCGCCAGCACGCCCATCACCGCCTGTGACTCTCCACGCCCTACAAGAGTGGGAAGGCTATGTCACTGAGATAAACGACGCGGAATTCACTGCAAGACTGACCGACCTGACGGCGAAGGCGACCTATGCGGGGGAAGAAGCGAATATTCCCCTAGATGAAATATTAGAAGACGATGCTGCCAAATTGCAGGTAGGGAGTATCTTCCGTTGGGTGATCGGCTACGAGCGCACGGCGGGAGCGAAAAAGCGTGTTTCCTATATCGTGTTTCGCGATCTTCCGGCCATTACTAAGACCGATTTGCGGGATGGCGAGGAATGGGCGCGTAAAATCATGGCGGCTTTCGAGCAGTGACAGAAGCTGGGGAAGCGGGGAGTCCGCCAGACGAGGATGAGTTTGAGGTCGTGTTGTTCGGACCCGGCTACGGTGAGAGCATCGTCCTGCATATAGGTTCCGGCTGCTGGGTGATCGTTGATTCCTGTATCAACGATGAAGGAAACCCACGTGCCTTGGAGTATCTCGAAAGTATCGGCGTCGATCCGGCGCAAGCGGTTGATCTGGTTGTGGCGACTCACTGGCACGACGATCACATATGCGGGATGACGAGGCTAGTCGAAGTCTGCAGCAAGGCCAACTTCTGCTGTGCCAATGCGCTCCTCAATAAGGAATTTCTCACGGCCGTTGATGCTTTGGAAGGTCGCCATCTTTCCGAATCAGGTTCAGGAGTTCGGGAGATACACCGCGTATTCACCTCGCTTGAGTCTAAGGCGTCGTGCCCCACGTTCGCTACGGCTAACCGAGTGATCCATGCTCGGGGCAAGTGTGAAATTCGGTCATTGTCGCCTAGCGACGCTGTCTTTAGGAACTTCTTGCAATCTATTGGTAATCTGTTCCCCAGCGAGAACCGGACAAAGACACGGATTTCATCTGTTACTCCCAATGATACGTCAGTCGTGCTCTGGATTGGCATTGACGATATTGCGGTGCTGCTCGGTTCGGATTTGGAAAAGCGCGGTTGGGTAGAGATTCTGCAGAGTGGGAAGTGGCCAACCGGAAAGGCGTCAGTATTCAAGGTTCCGCATCACGGATCGAAAAGCGCCTATGAACCGGATGTGTGGAACCGGATGCTGGAATCCAATCCCGTCGCGGTGCTGGCACCATGGCGCAAGGGAGGTCGTGTACTACCAAGCCAATGCGATGTGCGGCGTATTCTCGCACACACAACAAACGCCTATGCAACGGCGAGCACCGGTTTGTCCGCACCATCCCAGGTGCGCAGGCATAGTATGGTTGACCGAACCATTCGCAGTACTGGCATCGGACTTCGACAACTCGTGATGTCGCCCGGCGCAATTCGGCTGCGGCGACCGCTTGGCTCGCGGGGGGGATGGAAGATCGAAATCTTTGGCTCGGCCTGTAAGCTATAGGCGACTTTGTCGAGTGAACTATAGTCCATCGCCCCAAACAGCAATCGAAGCAGCGATTCGCTATCCATGCGAACAAGGGGAACGCTGGCGGAAAGTTCTCTCAAGCGCAGGCAGTCCAATGACGTACAGATCAACACCAAAATGAGAAGGATGAACCCATGTTTGGAACCATTCGCAATCCGTCCGGCGAAGTGCTGGACTATACTTTCCACGCTGGCACAGAGGGATCGCGGCACATCGCCGTCTTGGGGCACGGCGTGACCGGCAACAAGGACCGTCCCTTTGTCGTAGCGCTCGCCGAGGGGCTAGCGGCCGCAGGCATTCATGCGCTGCGCTTTTCCTTTGCCGGCAACGGTGCGTCCGAGGGCCGCTTTGCCGACGCGACGATCTCCAAAGAAGTAGAAGACCTCGGCGCGGTGCTCAGCGCCTTGGACAGCTACTCGGTCTGCTATGTTGGCCACAGCATGGGCGGGGCGGTCGGTGTCTTGTGCGCCAGCCGCGACGAGCGCATCCACCTGCTCGTCTCCTTGGCGGGCATGGTGCATACGCATGCCTTTGCCGAACGCGAGTTTGGCGAGGAGGTGCCCGACGAGGGCTGCATGTGGGACGAGCCAGAGTGCCCACTCTCGCAAGCCTACATGGACGACATGGCCCAAATTGACACCGTGGTGCGACGCGGAGCCGAGATCGTAGTGCCTTGGCTGCTGGTGCACGGCAGCGAGGACGACGTGGTGCCGATTGATGATTCGCACGACATCCTCGCCCGAGCGAGGGACAACGCCGAACTCGTCGTCATCGACGGAGCCGACCACGTCTTTAGCGAGCACGCGCAAGTCATGGTCGAAAAGGTCGTCGGTTGGCTACAAGGGCAGTAGGCATAAGCATCCCCGCCGGTCGCAGCCTACCAGAGATTGTGCTCACCTCCTATCTTTAAAGGAGGAAACCCGGCAATCCCGCCGGTTATGCGCGCTCTGCCCAGCTAAGCCATGCAAAAGAAAACCCCGAGTCGCCTGAGCGCTCGCCAGCAACGGACCTTGCTAGCCGTGGTGGTCTTGGGCGTCTTCATGGTCGCCGACACGCTCTATTTGCTGACCAATCGGCTGGCCGACGCCCTCGATTTCGACTACTTCGCCGTTACCGACATTTCCCTGCCCAAGTTTTACCAAGTCATGGTGCTGTCGCATACGGGCGTCGGTTGGGTGCTGGTGGTACTGGCGATGGGCTTTGTGGCTTGGCACTTACCGGCGGTGTGGCGCAAAAGCCGCAAGCGGGCCATCTTCACAGGCATCGCCACGCTGACGCTGGGCATCGTACTGGCCATCAGCGGACAGTTCATCCTCAGCGCGGCGAGCAACCGAGGCAACCCGGTGGCGTATTGGAGCCACGTGGCCGCGGCGGTTTTAGTCCCTCTCTTTTACTTGGCTCACCGTCGCCTCTCGCTGTGGAAGCCCTCGGCGCGGAGCTATCGCATCGTGCCCATAGCGGTGGTTGGGCTGTTGGCGCTGGCCGTGGTGCTGCACGGGTTGAGCTATAGCGGCGAGCAGTACACGCAGGCGGCCGAGCAGGCATTTGCCGCTGGCAAGCACACCGGTCCAGGTTCCAAGGCGCGAGAGGTCGCTGACTTTGCACCAGACGACTTTGTCCCCGCCAATTTCGTCCCTGCTGAAAGTCCCTTTTTCCCAGCGGCTACTACGACTACGACCGGCGATGTGCTGCCTTCGCGGATCATCACGCGCGGCGATCTTTCGCAGCCAGAAAAACTCGCCGGAGACATTGATGAGTACGGTTTTGTAGTCAACGAGCCGATTGGCTCGGAGACTTGCGCCCGCTGCCACGCGGCCATCGTCGAACAGTGGGCGACGTCGGCGCACCGCTTTGCCTCGTTCAACAATCCCTTCTACGAGGCGACGATCAACCACATGCGCAGCAACTCGACCGAGAGCAATGCGGAGGTTGACGCGCATATCGCCTATTACAAGGACTTGGCGGGCGAGGAGGCCAAAATCAAGTCCAAGTGGTGTTCGGGCTGCCACGACCCGGCGTTGATGCTGGCGGGCAAAATGACCGAAGAGATCGACCGCGCCTCTCCACAAGCCCAAGCCGGGTTGACCTGCCTAGGCTGTCACGCCATCGACGCAATTCACGACCAGACCGGCAACGGCAACTACAACATCGCCGACGAGCAGGAGGATCCCTACCTGTTCGCCAATGCCAAAGAAGGCATGGGCCGCTTCGTGCACGACACCGCGCTGAAGGCGCGGCCCATTGTACACAAGAAGCAGATGCTCAAGCCCTTCTTCCGCACCTCTGAGTTTTGCGCCACCTGCCACAAGGTCAGTCTCGATTCGCGCGTCAATGGCTACCGCTGGCTACGCGGACAAAATGAGTTCGACAATTGGCACGACAGCGGCGTGGCGCTCAACGCCTCTAGAACCTTCTACTTGCCTGCTGTCAAGCGGGTCTGCCAGGATTGCCACATGCCGCTCGAGGAAGCAGTCGCTGGCGATGTGTCGGCGCGGGATGGGTACGTCAAGTCGCACCGCTTTTTGGCGGTCAACACGGCCCTGCCCTTCATCCGCGGCGACGAGGAGACTATCGCGCGGATTGAGGAATTTCTACAAGACGAAAAACTCAGCGTCGATGTGTTTGCGCTGCATCACCAAGAAGAAGCGCACTACGCGCTGGATAAGAGCCAGCCGGCGCTGGTGCGCGGCGGCGAGTACACATTCGACGTGGTGGTGCGCAACAAGGGCGTCGGGCACACCTTCCCGGGCGGGACTAACGATTCCAACGAGGGCTGGCTAGAGGTCTCGGTGGTGGGCGACGACGACGCGGTGCTAGCTTTGAGCGGGGCGGTGCAAGACGACGGGCATGTCGATACAGGGGCGCACTTTTACAAGGCACTTATGGTGGATGCAAAAGGCCAAGCCATCCACCGGCGCAACGCGCAGGACATCGTCACTGCCGTGTACGTGCGCACCATTGGTCCGGGTACGGCGGACGTCGCTCACTACAGCTTTGAGGTGCCCGAGGACTACTCGGGGCGCAAGCTGACGCTGCGGGCGCGGCTGCTGTGGCGCAAGTTCGACCGCGCTTATACGGAATTTGCCTTTAACAACAACCGCCAGGGCTTCCGTCGCTTCGACCAAGTGCCGGATTTGCCGGTAACTGAGATCGCTCGCAGCGAGGTGGAGTTGGTGGTGGGAGAATCGTCCGCGCCGCGTGCGCCGGATGCGGGCGACTGGATGCGCTTCAATGACTATGGGATTGGCTTACTGCTTCAAGACGATACCCAAGGGGCCGCACGGGCTTTTGCGACGGTGGAACAGTTAGCGCCGGAGCGCTTGGATGGTTGCCGCAACTTGGCCAAGGTTGCCGTGCGCGACGGCCACTTGGAGCGGGCCTACGAGCATTTGGAGGACTGCGAGTCGTTAGTTAGCGGAGATGGACAGACGGCTTGGGTGTGGGGCGTGGTGTTGCAGGAGGATGGCCGCTACGAGGCTGCGGCGCAGGCGTATCGCCGAGTGTTGCGCGACTTTCCCGAGGATCGGGCGACGTGGCGCAACTTGGGCCGGGTGCTTTACCTCGACGGCCGCTTTGAGGAGGCTTTGGAGGCTCTCGACGGCGTGTTGGCCATTGACCCGGAAGACCGCGTCGCTCACTACCACCGGATGCTTTCGCTGCGCGCCCTTGGCCGCGAGGATGAGGCCCTCATCGCCGAGCAGGCTTACCAGTACTACCAGATCGACGAGTCGGCGCAAGAGCTGACGCGCCGCTACCGGCTAGCGCATCCACACGACAACCGCGAGGCGCTCAAAATTCACGTTCATCCGTTGGGGGAGGATGGTTGAGGGCGCACGTGGAGAATTTCTTCCATGCCTAGTGCCCGCACTTGGTCGGCTTCTAGGGTGAGGACAGCGTGGTTGGGAAACTCCACCTCGTACGCGGCCCCTTCGCCGTGAATGAGGACCACGACTCCGACGTCGCCGGCGATCAGTTCGGCTTCGGGTTGATCGACTGTCAGGACGGCCCGTCGGTGTTCGGCTAGGGGTTCATATAGGGGTTCGGCTAAGGTATTCATGGACTAACTCCTTTGTGGAATGGCTGTTACAAAGCGCAGCGCGGTCTCGCTGTGGCCGATGAACCACACGGTGCGAAGATGAAACAGGCCGTATGATGGTGTGTCAATATATCCAAGGATAATGTATTTGGTGCCGTGTTCAGTTGCAATGCGTTCGGCAAGCGGTTGCGTCCTGACGATGACTAACAGACCTCTGCGTAAGTCCTCGACATTGTGGTCGTCATAGCCTAATAGAACGAATAGACCGTTCTTGCTTTCGTCGTGCAGTAGGTAAGTCAATTTTTCGTCGGCGATGTAGGCTTCGCTGCGATTCATGCCGAGCTAGTCCGATTGCATTCTTTTTGCGTGTCGTTTACTCTAGCAAACACCTGTGTATCAACCTTTCACACTGCAAGGCTTGAAGGAAGAGATATGACGAGGAATTACGTAATAGGGGCAAATTTTATGCCAACATTTCACAGTATTATCTGGCGACTCTTGGTCGTCGCATTGATGTTTGTCGCCTGCGGTCCGGAAGAGCCTTCGGAACCGGCTCCGACGCCTGAGTACACCAAACCGGCTGCCGACTACGCAGTGGGGCGCGGGCGGAAAGAGGCTCCTGCGGTGCGCTTTGTCGATGTGACGCGAGAGGCTGGTCTCGAATTCAGGCACGAGACCGGGGCGCGCGGCGACAAGTGGATGCCGGAAACTATGGGCAGCGGCTGTGCGCTTTTTGATTACGATGGCGATGGCTGGCTGGATGTGCTCTTGGTCAACAGCGAAGGCTGGGGCGGCGAAAAGGCTCCCGGCAAGCTCTACCGCAACCTCGGCAACGGCACCTTTGATGACGCAACGGAACGCGCGGGTCTAGACTTCTCGGTCTATGGCATGGGCGCGACCATTGCCGACTACGACGCTGATGGCGATCCGGATATTTACTTGACGACCTTGGGGCCGAACCTGCTCTTGCGCAACGACGCGGGACGCTTTGTCGATGTGGCGCAAGAAGCGGGCGTAGCGGGCGCGATCTGGCGGGATGACGCAGGCAATGAGAATCCCGAGTGGTCCACGGGCGCGGCTTGGGTCGATGTGGATGGCGATGGCTGGCTGGATCTGTTGGTCACCAACTACGTGCGCTGGTCGGCCAGCACTGACATATACACCACGCTCGACGGCAAGGGAAAATCCTATGCCACACCCCAGCAGTACCCCGGCTCGACGCCGAGGCTTTATCGCAACCTAGGCGAGGGCCGCTTCGAGGAGATCACCGAAGAAGCGGGCCTGCTATTGCCCGAGGGCAAGTCCATGGGCGTGGCCATGACCGACTTTGAAGACGACGGGCGCATCGACTTGGTGGTCACCAACGACACCCAGCCCAATTTCCTGTTGCAAAACTTAGGTGGGGGTCGCTTTGCGGAGCGGGGTCTCGCCGCGGGCATCGGCTACGACGAGACCGGGAGGGCGCGAGCGGGGATGGGCGTAGATATTACCTCGGTCGCCAACGACGGCGTGCTCTCCATTGCCATTGGCAACTTCAGCCGCGAGGCGCTCTCGCTCTACAGCCAAGCTGGAAGTGAGGTCTTCGTCGATGCTGCGGGCAAAGCTAGACTGATGCAGGCGACGCTGCAGCCGCTGACCTTTGGGCTGCGCTTTTTCGACTACGATCTCGACGGGTACCAAGACCTGATCTTGGCCAATGGGCACATTGAGCCAGAGATCAACTCGACGCAGAAGGAGATCGAGTACCGTCAACCACCGCAGTTGTTTTGGAATACCGGCGAGGGGCGGATGGTCGAGGTGTCGGAGCAGACGGGCGGGCCGTTCGTCAAGCCAGTGGTGGCGCGAGGGCTGTCCGTCGGCGATATCGACGCAGACGGCGACTTGGACGTGTTGCTGACGACCAATGGAGGTCCAGCTTATCTATTGCGCAACGAGGGGCCGACGGGCCGCGTGGTAGAGCTCGACCTGACGGGTAAGGCTCCTAACCGAGACGCTATTGGCGCGAAGGTGACTGCGCAGGTGGGCGAACAGGAACAGGTGTTTATGGTGCGCACGGGCTCTTCCTATTTGAGCCACAGCCCGATGACCCTGACCGTTGGTTTGGGAACCGCTGAGCAGATTGAACGCTTGGAGATTCGCTGGCCGGATGGGACAGTGGAAGCCCTTGAACAGCTCGCGGCCGGGGCGCGCTACGACATCACGCAGGGTGAGGGTATTGTGGGGAAGAGGGCCTTTGTGCAATAAGCTATTTCAATGGATCAAGCGGCCCTTTTGGTCGTGGCTGACCTTGTCTGGGTCGTGCGGTCCGGAGCGGGCTCGCTTGGCCTCTCCTTGTTTGTAGCGGTGGCGCATTTCTGTTTGCCGCCACTGCAAAAAACTGCGTTCCTGCGCGTCGCGGTTGCGCGTCGAAGCTGGGGTCGGGATTTCGATGGTGGCGTAGGTGATTTCACTTACCCGGCGCGACAGAGCGACAATTTCTCCTTTGCTAATGACTAAGGTGACGCCGACGTTGGCCTCGACAATGGCGACGCCGTTTTCGCGCGCTCGAGCCAACACAGCGCGGTCTTGCTCCTTGGAACGGGAGCCGAAGGAGGGGATGAGCAGGTACTGTGCTCCGTCGAGCACTGGGATGCGGGCGATGTCGGGGTTCCAGCGGTCGTTGCAGATGAGGAAGCCGCAGCGGCCAAACGGAGTGTCAAAGGCGTGGGCATGGGCACCGAGGCGATTGTACCACCAAGAGGGATGATAGCCCTCGGCTAGTTGCATTTTGTGGTACTTGCCGCACAGGCGGCCCCGGTGGTCGATGAAGACGGCGCAGTTGTACACATCGTCGCCGATGCGCTCGGCTAGCCCAAAGGCGAGGCATATTCCCAACTCGCGGGCGAGTTCGCGAAAGCGGCCAATGACCGGGCCGCGCGTGGTGACGGCCACGTCCCGCATCCGTTCTTCCGGTTCCTCCTTCGTGATTAGTTCCATGACCACGTAGCCCTCCAGCACTCCTTCAGGTGCCAAGGCCAGTTGGACACCGCCCTTGGCGGCGGCGCGGAACATGGCCTCCAAGCGGTCGGCGTTGTCGGTTAGGTCGAATTTTTTGGGCCGGAAGGAAATGGCGGCGACATCTACTGATTGGTACATGGGTTCCGTCTCCTATTCTTCTTTGCGGTAAAAGCGCAGCGCGTACAGGTCGGCGTCGTACATGACAAAGCGCAGGCGCACTGGCCGTCCGGCCAACGGACCTACCTCCGCGCCCGATTCCCACTGCACTGCTAAGTCCGTTTGATCCTGAAAAAGTTCGGGCGAGTCGGCCAGCGATAGGCCGGGGAAGGGCTTGCCACTTTCGTCTTGGACCTCGACGCGGATGCTGCCGGCCGCGGAGGTGGCCATATTGAGCCGCAATTGATCTCCGCTGAAGATGAGGGGCTTGGTGGTGAATTGGCCGCCGCGATAGGGCGCTTGCACTGAGGCAAAACCATCGAGGCGCATGGTCAGGCGGCGGATGCAGGAGGTGGGCATGCGCCAGTGCTCGGTCATGTAGAGCGACAGTTCAGCCGGTCCGGTGCGCAGCAGGCCGCGCATGATATACACGCTGCGGTCGTGCCAATTGCCGGGGTCGGGTCCCGGGCGCACGAAGGCTTCGGGGAAGAGGCGGTCGAAGTGGAGGCCGTCGTGGCTGCTCATTAGCACGCCGTCGTTGACCCCAGGGTACGGCCAGCCAGGCGTGGGACTGCGGCTGTTGACAAAGCGCGAGGGGAACATCAGGTAGAGGCCGGGGGAGCGCTCGTAGGGAACGCAGGAATTGGTGTACATGTGCTCCAGCGGCGCATCGCCTGTGCTGATAGCTTCTAGCGGACTCCAGTGGACAAAGTCGTCGGAGGTGGCGCGGCGGATCCAGCGCACGCCTTCCTTAAAGGCGCGGGTGGCACCGTGGCCTAGTTCGCCGTCGCTGCGAATGCCTCGGGTGTACATGACGTACTGGCCGGTCCACGGGTCGCGGAAGGCGATATTGTGCGAGTCGAACGGGCCTTCGGTCTGCACGGGTTCGGGGTTTTTGCGCCAGTGAAAGCCGTCGGGCGAGGTCGCCGTGTAAATGGCACCGCGCCGGCCGATGCCTTTGTAGCGCTCTTGCTCTGGGGCTTGTGGATCGAGGAATGGAGAGAAGTTGACTAAGTCGGGATCGTCGATCACTAAGTTATTGGCCGTCGAGCCTTGGAAGTCGATGAGGCCCAGCTCTGGTTTGTGCCAAGTGATACCGTCGCTGCTTTCGACATAGGCGGTGCAGGCTCGGTCGGTTTTGTTGTTGTCGGCGTGGGGGATGCAGCGGTACCAGGCGCGGAAGCGGTCGCCGTCTTTGAAGAGCACGGCGTAGGCGAGGCCGCCTTCTTCCCAAGGATGGTCGATGCGCACTGCGGCGTTGCGGCGCATGGGCTGGTGGAGGACTTGGCGGGCGTCTTGTAGGTCGTCGATGAGGCGACGGTCGAGCAGTAGTTGGCGGTTGGAGCCGATGGGGATTGGGGTGTCGGGCATGGTGGCCTCTGGGGAATTATGGATTTTGGAATCCCATTAACCTGAATTAGCGCGTCCGCAAGTCGTTTGAGTTCATGGTCTGGGACCGAGGAACCTATCACCATCATAATGGATCATGTGATCAGGGGTGTCGCAAAGCCATACTTCTGTTTCCCAAGCGATGGTCTTCATGTGCTTCCGAAATTCTCCGAGATCCGGGAAGGCGCTGACATAAACGGCACCCGAGGAGCACTCGGAAAGCATGTCCTCCAGATCGACGATTCGCGTCGGCGACATGGGGCCGTGCGATGTTACCGCCTCGACGAGAAATAGCCAGTTCCGCTCGGCGTCGTAAAACACGACATCCGGCATCTTGCCGTGGTCGGTGATCAGGATGCTGAGTTCGGCAAGGCCATCCTCGTCCACGTATAGATTCTTCTTGGCGGTGTCGCCGACATAGAGCAGGCGTGCGCCGGGAGCGAAGCGGGGGCCGAATTCTTCCACGACAGCTTTTTGCACCTCGTTGTGCTTGCCCGGGGAAAACTGAAGCTCCTGCCCATCGGCTAGCTTGAGCGGAATCATGGTGTGAAGCCGTTCACGCTCGTAGCGCTCTACAAGAGCCCCCTGCTCGTGGCGGAATTTTTCCACGGCTGAATCCCAATCTTTCATCCCATAATGCCGCACTGCTTCCAAGGCCGCTTCTGTGATAGCGTAGTGAGCGCGCGGGCTGTTGGTCGGGAGGGAGGGTTCGAACGGGTTGTAATCGGCGACTCGTGCCTGAACGAACTGGTGGAGCACCTGACGGCGGAAAGTTTCCCTTGTATTGGGTGCGTATTCAATACTGTAATATTCCTTGACGTAATCCATGATGCCCTTGGTAACGGTGCACGCTCCCCGTTTTGCATCCGACCAGGGGGTATCGGGCGTCAACCCGCACAGGGCGATCAGCGTCAGGCCCGACATCTGGTTGTGCTGTGCCGACGGCATGCCGAGTGCCTTGAGGATTTCCCTAGCTTCTTCAATGCTGGCCAACGACTGCCTCCTCCAACTCGGGATGGGCAATCAGGTCCATGACAAGCCGATCTAGGCCTTCCATAGGGTCTGCGAGATGCTTCACGTACTGACCGAGGGCGATGATCGTTTGGTGCTCAGGAAGTCGCATGGCGCGCAGTTCGGTGGCGCTCACCTGGGTATTGCCGTTGACCGCGCGGAACCATGTATCGAGCAAGCGGCTGTTGTAGAGCGCCGCCAGACCCCATGCCTCATCTTCGGCGAGCGTGCCCCCAGGCCGGTGGATGTAGTTGAGATGATTTTCGAATCCGACCTCGGGAATCGCGAAGTCCGTCGCGATGTAGGGAGTTGCTGTAAGCCGGCGCGTCTCTTCCTTGGCACTGAAGCGGCGCATGAGCACATAATTCCTGTTCGGTAGAAGAAGCGCCTCGGTGCCGGAACGCTCGATGTATTCCGGCTTATGTCCATTGAGCGGCCAAGTGGCCTGCATGGCGTGTACGTGGTTCATCCACAAGAGCGGGACATGGCTCTCCGGCACCTTGCCTTCCTTGTCTATGAACTCCGTTGCACGGAAGGCGACTATGGGGCCAGTCGAGATATCTAGGCCGAAGCTGCGAAGGCTGTCTGGCCATGAATCCACCAGAGCTAACACGTCGTCATCCTCTTCACAGATCGGCAATCGGAGGATTTTGTTTGCGGAATCGAGATTGAGGGCCGTGCTCAACGGAATCTCGCGACGGTTGGATTCACCGATATCACGGACCCCGCGGCTTGATGAAATGACAAACGGCGCGTCGGTTTTACTCCGATGACGGATATTCTGACGGGTGCCGGAAACGATGACGTTCTCTTGCAGCACCTCGTCCCGGCTGAAGGCGTCGCGTCGGGATCCGAATACATGGACTTCCGTTGGTCGGATCATATCAAAGAAAACGTTCCTGAATTGCCTGAAATAAGGGCCGGACGTAAAACTTCGAGGTGTGATGAATACGAAATCTCCATTTTCTCGCAGTAGTACGGCACTGACCGCCATGAAGAGCGCATAGATGTTTGGCTGGCCGTGAACTACGGTGGAAGCAGCACTCGCACGCGGGTCGGCCTTGCTGATCTTGAAGTAGGGCGGATTGGCAATAACGATATCAAAGTCTTCGGCTACCGACCGATAGGGGAAGAGTCCGCCGAGCGAACGCAATGTTTCGGCGTGCGCCATGATGAAGTCGGTCTCCTCGACCTGCACGGCGACCATCACTCCATGACTGTGACACCAGTCGACGAGATAGTCGAGAACGGCATGCAGCGGCGCGATCAGGTCTCCATCGACCTCATGGACGACCAGTTCGATGATATCCGGCTTTGAATCGCGGGAGACAAGCGCCTCTACGGCCGCACAGCAGAGAATGCCTGCGCCTGCGGCGGGGTCGAGAATCCGCAGTTTTGGCCCACTCACCTTGATCCGTCCACCCATGAAATCCGCAGCGGGGACCGGCGTGAGATATAGACCGTGGTTTTTGCGGTGTTCGTTGGATTTCCATGCGACGTAACACGCCCCTACGCGATCTGCATAGACAACGGGCCGCTCTCCCTTCTGGGGAACAGGAAATACCGATGGCGCAGGTCGCGCCCGGCAGGTCGCGGTCTTTTTCACTGCTTGGCCGAGCCTCATAATAGGTTATGGTCAATAAATTGAGCTTACGATAAGGGATGCTCCAAATCAAGCAGTAGTTGGCAGTCGGAGCCGATGGAGATGGGTACGTCGAGGTTACTCTGTTGATTAAATTAATATAATTATATAAATTTAGTCCATTGACTTTACGGAGGTGAATATCGACATGGCTGAGTTCTCAAACCCGTTTCGTCCAGGTGCCGGCCACCAGCCGCCACACTTGGCCGGGAGGCATGCGGAGCGTGAAGAGTTTCTTCGCCTGCTCGGGCAAAGCACGATTCTGGAAAACATGGTCCTGACGGGGCTTCGAGGAGTAGGAAAGACGGTGCTCCTCGACTCGTTCAAGCCTCTGGCAATGAGCCGCGGGTGGGTGTGGGTAGGGACCGATCTTTCCGAGTCCACAAGTATCAGCGAGCACAACATGGCTATCCGGCTTTGCACAGACCTATCTCCGGTCACCTCGAGCCTAGTCGTGGAAACCGAAGAGGTGCGTCGCGTCGGATTTGTCGCTGACACAGACCAAGTCTCGCGAACCCTTACCTACCAAGCTCTCATAGAGATCTACAACCACATCCCTGGTCTGGCGCTCGACAAGATCAAGGGGGTTCTGGAAATCGCGTGGAGTGCTCTATCGAAGGAGCAGAACATACGCGGGATCATATTCGCCTACGATGAGGCACAAAACCTCACCGACCAGTCGGCAAAGGACCAGTTTCCTCTGTCTTTACTACTCGATTGCTTTCAGTCTCTGCAGAGAAAGGGCCTGCCTTTGATGCTCGTCTTGACCGGCCTTCCGACGTTGTTCCCCAAGCTGGTGGAAGCGCGGACGTTTTCCGAGAGAATGTTTAGAGTCGTGTTTCTGCAGAGCCTCAACAAGTCGGAAAGCGAAGAGGCAATTCGGGAACCGGTAGACGATGCTGAGTGCCCGGTGCGTCTTAGTGACGACTCCGTCAACACGATAATCAACATGTCCGGCGGCTATCCGTACTTCATCCAGTTCATCTGCAGGGAGGTGTACGACGCGTTCATTCAGAGGATCGATAAGGGGGAAAGCGCGTCGGTTCCCACTGCGGGGATCGAACAGAAACTCGACACGGACTTCTTTGCCGGGAGATGGGCTCGTGCATCTGATCGGCAAAGGGCGTTGCTGTTCGTAATTTCTCGGCTTGAGAGTTGCGACGATGAGTTCACGGTCCAAGAAGTGGTCGGGGAATCCAAGCGGGCCTTGGACAAATCATTCAGTAGTAGCCATGTCAATCAGATGCTCGTCGCCCTTGCCTCCCAAGGACTGGTGTACAAGAATCGACATGGCAAGTATTCCTTCGCAGTGCCGCTATTGGGCCAATTCATCAGCCGACAGGAGCAAGGGTAGAACAGTAACAGGCGCGGCCTGCTACTGTTTCCGCAGCGATTTCTTCAACAATCTGCCCCAGGTTTTGTCATAGGGATGGACGACTTGTACCTGCTCTTTTCCTCGGTAAACTGGTCGCCCCTCGTTTGCCCAAGCGAAGATTGAGCCTTCTAGATTGTAAATTTCCGTATATCCCTTTTTCATTAGAAACTGGGCAAGTTCCGACGAGCGGTGCCCTACGGAACAGTACAAAACGATACGATGGTCCGATGATACTCCTTGGAGCGCTTTTAGGGCTTCGTCTTTCGAGAGGGCTGGCTGGGCGCCCTGCAGATGGCTGACGGCGTATTCTTCGGATTCTCGGACGTCGAACAGCAGGAGGTTTTCCCGCTTTGTAGATTCGTCGAGCCAAGATTGTAGCGTATCGGTCGAGATATGGGCGACTGTCGGAAACTTGGCGCGGATCGTCTTCAGCGTCAGGGACCAGGATATGGTGCTGTCCTCGCCTTCTTCCTGTGCCGAGGCGGCGACACCAGTACACATCGCTAGTCGTAGGGCAAACGCGAGAACTGTCTTAAATTGGTGGAGGTTGAGTCGGCGCA
>JAPPEG010000296.1 GCA_028875345.1 Gemmatimonadota bacterium | reverse complement strand
CCGAAACCTGCCCCCATTGCGGCCAGCGCAAACCCGGGCTGTGGGGCGCGACGGCGACCATGCGCAAGCTCGGCCTACAGCTAAATTTTCCGCACTTAATCACCGTGTTCTGCGGCGCGCTCTACCTGCTCGCGTTGCTCCTAGATCCATCGGCGATTTTCCAGACCCAGGGCCTGATGCAGATTCTCGCGCCCAGCATCCAAGCCAGCTTCAAACTCGGCGTCACCGGCACCGTACCCATTTTCGCCTACAAATTCTGGTGGACGCCAATTACGGCCATCTACCTGCACGGCGGTCTGCTGCACATCTTCTTCAACATGATGTGGGTGCGCCAGCTTGGTCCAGTCGTAGAAGAACTCTTCGGCCCCTTCCGCCTCTTTGCGATCTTCACGATCGCCGGCATCACCGGCTTTATAGCCTCAACCCTAGCAGGCCACGAACTCACACTCGGAGCCTCCGGTTCGATCTTCGGCCTCTTAGCCGCAGCCATCGCCTACGGTCGGCGCGCCGGTTCTCAGCTCTTTACCCGGCAATTTCTCCAGTGGGCGGTCTTGCTTTTCGTCATGGGCTTTATCATGCCCGGCGTCGATAACTGGGCGCACGGCGGCGGCTTCGTCGGCGGCTATGCGGCGGCGTATGTCTTCAGCCGCAGCTCGGAGCGCGAGGGCTTGGGGGCGTATCTGGTCGGTGGTTTGTGTCTGCTGGCCACGGTCGGTGCGTTTGCCTTGCAGTTTATCGCCGTATTCCTATAGCCCGCTCCATGCCCGACGAACTCATCGCGCTCTTCGATGGACAAGGACAATCCATCGGTGCCAAGGAGCGCACTGCCGCCTATCGCGACGGCGACCGCGTCGGCTTGGTCTTCGTCTGGGCAGCTTGGCGCACGTCCTCCGGCGTCGTCCGCACCCTATTGCAGACCCGCTCGCGCCCCGGCGACCCCTATCTCGGCAGCCTCGACGCTCCAGCCGGCGGCCACATCCGGGCCGGAGAAACACCCACAGCAGCAGCGCACCGCGAATTCGCCGAGGAAGTCGGCGTTGCACTGACGCCCACCGAATTGGTCTTCCTCGGACGGCAACCCCTCCAATACACCGGGCGCTCCGCCATGCAGTTCTTCTACCTCTGCACGCGGCCTATTTCATTGGGGGAAACCATATTCAACGAAGAAGTAGGAGCCTTCGCCGAAGTCGCCCTCGACGATTTCGACACCTTAGTCTGCGGACGGACTGCGTCGATCCAAGGCCAAGCCCGCTACAGGGAAGCACCAAACGAAACGAGGCCACGGGAAATTACGCCCGCAGCCTTCGCCGCCTATTCCGAGCCGATCATGGACGCCATCCGCCGCTCGGCTAGCGCAATCCGCGTCTATTTGGATACTGAGCAAATCAACGCGACTATCTGGCCGCCTGCGACCGACTGATATAGCGCTCCAGATACACCAGTGCCTCGCCGCTATCCATCACCTCCCGCGCTTCGGCCAACCCCTCTTCAGCACTCGCACTTAGACCCAGATAGTAGTCGATCAAGCCAGCGTTGAGTACTATGCGGTCGTAAACAGGTCCCTGCTCGCCCTTGAGCGCCGCCAGTCCCATCGCGGCAAAAGCCCGCGCACTCACTTCCGCAGGACGCGGGCTTTGCTCGTAGCGAAAGCCGTATTCCTCCGGATCCACGTCGCAGGCAACCGTCGTCAGCACACCACCGACGCGACGAAATCCCTGCACGTAGTTAATGGCCTTGCGCCGAGCGTCCGAGGGCTTCCCCAATCGCAATCCGTAATGGCTGCTCCCCTCTTCGCCCTTGATCACCAACCCGGCGTCTAGCCCGCGCTCCTGCATCAACCCCAACAGCTTGTCCTCGTAGCCAACGTGGTAAAAGCCCGCGACCATGCCGTTCCAAGCCGCGCCAGCAAACAACTGCTGGGCCTTCTCGGTAGTGGCCCAAGGCGGGCGTTTGGCAATGTGGGTGCGCAAATGGCGCAACGCGTACGCGCGGGGGGCGTACTCGCGCTGAC
>JAPPEG010000024.1 GCA_028875345.1 Gemmatimonadota bacterium | reverse complement strand
CCCAAGTGAAGGAGAGCTTGGCCCGGTAGCGCGCCCCGAGGCAGAAAAAGCGGTAGGCGAGAGGGTCGTAGCCCTCTTCGACGAGGGATTCGAGACGCAGAAAATCGCCGCTCGACTTGGACATCTTCTCCCCGTCGAACTGCAAAAACGCGCCGTGGAGCCAGAATTCGGCTAGCCGTGTGTCGTAGCAGGCTTGGGCTTGGGCGATCTCGTTGGTGTGGTGGACCGGAATGTGATCCTCGCCGCCGCAGTGGATATCGAAGTACGGCCCCAAGTACTTGGCCGCCATGGCCGTGCACTCGATGTGCCAGCCGGGGAAGCCGCGCCCCCAGGGGCTGTCCCATTCCATCTGCCGCTGCGTGTCTTCTGAGCTGAACTTCCACAGCGCGAAGTCCGTGACGCGGCGCTTCTGTCCGAGATCGACGCGCTGGCCGCCTTGCAGGCCCTCGATGTCGAGGCGGGCGAGGTGGCCGTAGTCGTTCAGGCGCGAGGTGTCGAAGTACAGGCCGTCGTCCGTGCGGTACGCGTAGCCTTTTTCCTCGATGGCGGCGATGGCCGCAATCTGCTCGCGGATGTGGTCGGTGGCCCGGCACCAGACGTGAGGCGCGCGCACGTTGAGCCAGTCGAGCTTTTCTTGGAAATCCGCGGTGTAGCGCTCGGCAATTTCCCAAGCCGTCAGGCCGGTGCGCCGCGCGCCGGCTTCCATCTTGTCCTCGCCGGTGTCAGCGTCAGAGGTTAGGTGCCCCACGTCGGTGATGTTGACGACGTGGTGGACCTCGTAGCCGCTGTATTCGAGGGCGCGCCGCAGGATGTCCTCGAAGATATAGGTGCGCAGGTTGCCGATGTGTTGGTAGTTGTACACGGTCGGGCCGCAGGCATACAAGCGGACTTGGGGCGGCGCGAGCGGTGTGAAGGGGCGCTCTTGGCGAGCATAGGTATCAAAAAGATTCAGGGTCATAAGTCTATTAAAGAGGGGTTAGTAGCAAGCTGTGGCAATGGAGCAAGAACCAAATCTATAACTCGGCGATGGATACTTCGCGGCCCTCTATCGCACTTTTGACAGCCGCGAAAACCATGGCCATGGACTTGAGGTTGTCAGCCGCGTTGCACTCAGGCGCACGGCCCTCCTCGATAGCGGTGACGAATTCCCGCAGCACGGGGTTTTGGTCTTGGCCGCCATCGTCGTCGAGGGGGACCTGCTGTCGAATTTTGGGGTCGGCGCGGTGCGAGTGGGTGTGGTACAAGTCAAAGCCCTCCCACGTCAGGGTGCCGCGCGGCCCCTCGTAGCGCCACTCGCCGTTGTGCCCGGCTGGCACGTGCCCGACCGTGCAGCCGATGCCGCGGTGCGTGGCGACTACGCCATTGGCAAAGCGGAAGAGGATCATCTGGGCGGCGTCACCTTGGTGCCAGCCCCAAGGGAGGTTCCAAGTGAGAGCGTGCGCGCTCACGGGGTCTTGGCCGAGAGTGTAGCGCATCATGTCGAAGTGGTGAATGCCCATGTCGGTGAGGAACATATACGGCTCGGTGACGTAGTGCGAGCCGGGCGAGTCGGCCCAATTGACGTAGAGCGAGACATCGAGCTGGCCGACCGGGCCGATGAGGTCCTCGGTGAGCAGGCGGCGGGTTGTGCGCGGCAAGCCGTTGAACCGGTAGTTCTGGGTGATCATGTGCGCGACGCTGGCTTGAGTGCCAGCCTTCACCACGCGCTGGGCCGCTTGGTAATCGTCGCTGAGGGGCTTTTCTCCAAGCAGGTGCAGGCCCGCAGCAAAGGTCTGCATGGCGATGTCTTCGTGGATGGCTGGCGGCGTTACGTCGAGGACGAAGTCGGCTTGCACAGCCGCGAGGGCCGCGCCGAGATCGCGGTAGATGGAACGCTCGGCGAGTGCGCATTGTGCGACCGCGCGCTCGCAGTTTTGCGCACTCGGCTCGACGCAGGCGACCACGTCGACATCCCGCTGTTTCCGGCATTGGTCGAGCCAATAGCGGCCCCTGCCGCCCAACCCTACGAGTATGG
>JAPPEG010000121.1 GCA_028875345.1 Gemmatimonadota bacterium | reverse complement strand
TCGATATAGCGCTCGGCAACTTGGACGCGGATCTCGTCGTCGAGCGCGGGAATATTGTCGTCGGAAATGCCCTTGTCGCGGAGCCAGAGGCGCAAAAATTCCTTGTCGAGGCTTTCGGGTTCCTCGCCGCGGGCATGGCGTTCTGGATAGGTGTCGCTGACCCAGAAGCGCGACGAGTCGGGCGTGTGGATCTCGTCGGCAAGCGTGATGCGCCCGTCCGCGTCTAGCCCCATTTCGTATTTGGTGTCGACGAGAATTAACCCTTGCTTGGCCGCCAGATCCTCGCCGCGAGCAAACAGTGCGAGGGCGATCTCCTCGACTTGGTTCCAAGTGTCTTCTGGCACTAGGCCTTGGGCGATGATCTCGTCGCGCGAAATCAGTTCGTCGTGGACTTCATCCTTGGTAGTTGGCGTGATAATTGCTTCGTCGAAAGGTTGATTTTTGACCATGCCGTCGGGCAACGTGTGGCCGCAATAGTGGCGTACGCCGCTGTTGTAATGGGTCCAGATGGCGGTGTCTGAACTGCCCGTCAGATACTTGCGCACCACCACCTCGACCGGCAGTATGTCCAGCTCGCGGGCGACGGTGACGTTGGCGTCGGGCACTGAGAGGACTTGATTGGGGGCGATGTCTTGGGTCTGCTCAAACCAGTACTGGGCGATGCGGTTGAGCACTTGGCCCTTGAGAGGAATGGTGCCGAGCACGTGGTCGAATGCGCTCTGGCGATCCGTAGTGATTAGCACGCGATGGTTTTCGAGCAAGTACATATCGCGCACCTTGCCGCGCTTATAGCGCGACTCCCACTGGGGAAATTTGGCCTCCAGCAGACAGTTGTCGAGCTGGGATTGGATCTGTTGGCGAGTTATCATGGAATAGACGTCCTCAAGTAAGAGCGTGGGATGCGAAAAGTTGATATTATGAGGGCACATAAGCCCCGTCAATAGGGTCCAGCGTAGAGAGAGCTTGATTTTCCCCTCTCGGCAGTGTATTTTGAGGCCGACGAAACAGACAATCTCACCCCTATAAGGGAGGTCTATATGTCGAGGATACTAGCTGTATTGGCACTGGCGCTTGGCTTGGTCGGGTGTGGGACCGAGGAGGAAGACAAGCAAATGCTCATCGAGTATGTGACGAAGTTGAAGGAACTGGACGACAAAAACCGACAGCTTGTCGAGACTATTGAGCATCTGAGAAAGCCGCTCAGCGAGATCTCCGAAGCGGATCTAGCCAAGGCGCGTCAGCTCATCAACGACTACGTGGCGCAACTGCAGACCTTTCCCCGGGATCTCACATACCGCGAGTTGCGCGTGACTCACAACCTCTATGTTGACAAGGCTTCGCAGGCCATTGAGTTGTCCGGAGACAAGGGGCGCGAAATGCGGCGCGAGAAGAGCAACGTGGACATCGGCGTGCGTCACATCGAAAAATTCACCAAGCGGCACCACAATGGCATGAACGTCTTGTGGGATCGCCATAAATTGCCGGATTTTCCGCTGGAGTGGCCCCAGTAATCCAGACGGTATTCAAGCGAGCAAAAGCCCCCAGCCTCCTGTGGCCGGGGGCTTTTGGCGTTTTAGGACACCCGATGAAACCAGCGCTGGCCGCTGGAGAGCAAACCGGTGTAGAGAAAGCCAGCGTGGAACAGCAGCAGAAAGGGCATCCCCAAGTAGAGGCCAGTCGCATAGGCGTGGTAGAGGGCAAAGACAAAGTAGAGCGCCATGCCCAGTTCGCCCAAAGACAGCAGCGGCCAGCGGCTTAGGTACTTGCGCCGCTGGCCTTGGTTGTGGCCCCAATGCTGAGGCCGGACGGCACGGCGTCCGGTAAGCCCGTATTTGGGGGTGCGGAGGAAAGCGGTTTGATACCCGACGAGACCCTCGATTACCGCTCGGGTGTTGTTGATGCAGAGACTCATGCCAATGGCCATCAACATGGGCAAGTACTTGATCTGTCGTCGCCAATCTGGATAGAGCACGCGCTGGGAGGTAATGTAGAAGCCGGAAATGGCCATGGTGGCAAAAGAAAACAGCGGCAGGTCGATGATAAAGAACCGCTCCCAGCCGAGTTGCGAGCGAATGGAAAGCACTGGAACGGTCAATAGGGCCATCAATAACATCATAATGTAGCAGAGGTTGGCCGTCAGGTGGAAGGTGGCCTCGACCTTGACCTTGGCTGGTAGCGCAGAGCGCCAGATCCGCGGCAGCACCTTCTTGGCCGTCTGGACCGCGCCCTTGGTCCAGCGGTGCTGTTGCGACTTGAAGGCATTGATCTCGATCGGGATCTCGCCGGGCACTTCAATTTCGGGCAGATAGAGAAACTGCCAGCCCGCCAGTTGGGCGCGGTAGCTCAAGTCGAGGTCTTCGGTGAGCGTGTCGTGCTGCCAGCCGCCGGCGTCGTAGATGGCCTTTTTGCGCCAGATCCCCCCAGTGCCATTGAAGTTGAAAAAGCGACCCGAGCGGTTGCGGGCCGTGTGCTCGACGACGAAGTGGCCGTCGAGAAAGATTGACTGGATGCGCGTCAGGAGCGAGTAGGAGCGATTGAGGTGCCCCCAACGCATCTGCACCATGCCGATGGAATCGTCGGTAAAGTAGTGAATGGCTCGTTGTAGGATGTCGGGATTGGGCACGAAATCGGCGTCGAGCACCAACACAAATTCACCTTGGGCACGCTCTAGCCCCGCAGCCAAGGCCCCGGCCTTAAAGCCGTGGCGGTTGGTGCGGCCGCGGTACTCAATATCCAGCCCTTGGGCCGCCAGCCGCGCAACTCCTTCCCGCGCCTTGTCGCGGGTTTCGTCCTGCGAGTCGTCGAGGACTTGGATTTGCAGGCGGTCGCGGGGATAGTCGATCTGGCCCACGGCCTCTAGCAGGCGCTCGACCACGTGATATTCGTTGTAGAGCGGTAGCTGGACTGTGACGAAGGGCAACTCGGCAAAGCGGTCGGGCTGGGGAACTGGGGTTGGGTGATGCCGATAAAACAGGCGCAGTAGCTGGTAGCGGTGGAGGCCGTAAACCCCCAGAACGGCGATGATAATGCTGTACAACACCAAACAGAGTACTTCCCAGAAACTCATATCGCTTTCCACGCTTAGGCATTGATGCCGCAGCACTTTTTGAACTTTTTGCCGCTGCCGCAGGGGCAGGGGGCGTTGCGCCCGACCTTGGGCTGTTCGCGGACGACCGGCTGGCGCACGGCTTGCCCCTCGCTGCTGCCGCCGCCTGAGCCGCGCAGTTGCGTGGGCTGGCCGGGCACGCCCGTCGGGGCTGGCTCGACGCCGCGAAAGCCCATGTTGGTAGCGTCTTGGTGAACCGCGTTGATGCGACTTGGCCGCCGCGCTGGCTCCAAAGCCTCGGTCCCGATGTCGATGCGTAGCTGGAAGAGGTTGCGCAGCGTCTCTTGGGCAATGCGGCCGATTAGGCTCTCAAACATGTCATAGGCCCCCTTCTTGTATTCTATGAGGGGGTTTTTCCCGCCGACGCCGACAAAGCCGATCCCGTCCCTGAGTTCGTCGATTTCATGGAGGTGTTCCTGCCAGCAAGTGTCGATGGTGCGCAGGGAGAGGCCCTTTTCGACTTCGCGGAAAATCTCTTCGCCGACGATGTCGATGCGGCGCTGATAGGCTTCGCGCACAGTGGTGAGTAGCTGCTCGTGCAGACTATCGATGCTGGCGTGGGCGCGCTCGTCTTCGGGGATGGAATAGCCTAAAAAGAAGGTGCTGCCAAACTCGGTTTGCAGGCCATCCCACTCCCACTCCTCTGCTAGGCTGTCTGCGTTGACGTACGAGGCCAAGATGCCATCGACGCTTTCTTCGATCATTTCCGCGATTTGCTCGCGGGCGCTTTCTTGCTCTAGCAAGTCGCGGCGGCGATTGTAGATGACTTGGCGCTGCTGGTTCATGACGTCGTCGTATTCCAGCACGTGCTTGCGCATTTCAAAGTTGCGGGCCTCGACCTTTTTTTGCGCCCGCTCAATCGACCGCGTGACCATGCCAGCCTCGATGACCTCGCCCTCTTCGGCCCCGAGCTTATCCATGACGGAGGCAATGCGCTCCGAGCCGAACAGCCGCATCAGATCGTCTTCGAGCGACAGGTAGAAGCGCGAGGACCCGGGGTCGCCTTGGCGTCCCGCGCGGCCGCGTAGCTGGCGATCGATGCGCCGCGCTTCGTGGCGCTCGGTGCCGATGACCTGCAAGCCGCCGGGGTTTTCTTGCAGGTACTGGCGCAAGCCTTGGCCGGCCGGCAGCTTGTCTTCGAGGGTGAGATCGGACTCGACGATCTGGCGGTCGAGGTGGACGACCTTGGGCGCTAACTTAATGTCCGTGCCGCGCCCGGCCATATTGGTGGCAATGGTGACTGCACCAGCTCGACCGGCTTCGGCGACGATTTGGGCTTCTTTGTCGTGGTGGCGGGCGTTGAGTAGCTGATGTTTGATGCCGCGTCGGCTGAGCATTCGGCTGAGCAGTTCGGAGACCTCGACCGAGATGGTGCCCACTAGCACTGGCAGGCCGAGCTGGTGCAGGCGGTCGATCTCCTCGATGATCGCGTTGTATTTCTCGCGCTTGGTGCGGAATATCTGGTCTTCTTGGTCAAAGCGACGAATCGGGCGGTTGGTGGGGATGACGGCCACGTCGAGCTTGTAGATCTCCCACAGTTCGCTGGCCTCGGTCTCGGCCGTGCCGGTCATGCCAGCCAGCTTGTGGTACATGCGGAAGAGATTCTGCACGGTTATGGAGGCGACGGTGCGGGTTTCTTTTTCCAGCTTCACTCCCTCTTTGGCCTCTAGCGCTTGGTGTAGGCCATCGGCAAAGCGCCGGCCGGGCTGTGGTCGGCCCGTGGCCTCATCGACGATGATTACCCGCCCGTCTTCGGAGACGAGGTACTGCACATCCTTCTCGAAGAGGGTATAGGCTTTCATCAGTTGATTGATGTTGTGTACCGCTTGGCTTTTCTCGGCGTAATCGCGGTGCGTCTCCTCCTCCTTGCGGGCTTTGTCCTCGGCGCTCAGGTCTGGGTCGTTGCGGATCGTATCAACCTCGATGCTGATGTCGGGCAGCACGAAGAGGGCCTGCTCATTGGGTGAGAGCAAGTCGCGTCCCTTTTCGGTTAGGTCGATGGTATTGGCCTTCTCATCGACGACGAAGTAGAGGTCCTCATCAAGCTCGTTGAGGCGCTTGTCGCGCATGTAGTCGGCCTCGATCCGGTTGATCAGCCGCTTGACGCCTTCCTCCTGCAGAATTTTGGCCAACCGGCGATTAGTAGGAGCACCGCGAGTGGCCTTGAGCAGTGCAATCCCCGTGTCGTAGTCGTAGTCGCCTGTTTCCTTGCCCGCCTGCTCGGCTCCGGCAATGATTTTGTTGACCAAGTTGGTCTGGGCCCTCATCAGCCGTTCCACGAGGGGGCGCATCTCTTTGTATTGATTGGTGGAGTCGGGGACGGTCCCAGAGAGAATGAGCGGGGTGCGCGCCTCGTCGATGAGAATCGAGTCGGCTTCATCGACGATGGCGTAGTTGAATTCGCGCTGCATCAGGTCTTCGAATAGCACAGCCGTGTTGTCGCGGAGGTAATCAAAGCCGACTTGGCTGTGATTGGCGTACACAATATCGGCATTGTACGCGGCCCTGTGGTCGGTCCGCTTCCAGTGAAATTCCTCGGGTACGCCTTCGGGCGCTTGGAGTATATATGCCTCAGCACCGGTCTGAAACACGTCTTGGATGATGCCCACGGACATCCCCAAGAAATTGTAGATCGGCCCCATCCACATGGCATCGCGCCGGGCGAGGTATTCGTTGTGGGTAACAAGGTGGACGCCGCGTTGGGGGATGGCGTTGAGGAAGAGGGGCATGGTCGCCACTAAGGTCTTGCCCTCACCGGTCGCCATTTCGGCGATCTTGCCCTGATGCAGCGAGATGCCGCCGAAAATCTGCACGTCATAGGGCACCATGTCCCACTCGACGGATTCGCCGGCGCGGTCCCACTTGCGGCCCAAGAGCCGGCGGCAGGTCTCGACGACCATGGCGAAGGCTTCGGGTATAATTTCTTCGAGAAAAGCCGCCTCCACGTCGCGGATGGCGTTATCTAGCTCTCCGTACCGGTCGTTGAGTCGCTCGCGCTCTTCAGGTTCTAGATCGCCGCGCAGGCGCTCTTCGATGGCTTCGAGCTGCTGGCGGCTGTCCGCGTTGCGCGCCTGTAGGTCTTGGCGGAAGGTCGCGGTCTTGGCTTGGAGCTGGGCGTCGCTCAAGGTTTGGTACGAAGCCGCTAGCTGAGTGATCTGGCTTACTTGTGGCAGCGTGCGCTTGAACTGGCGCGTCGCCTGCGAGCCAAGGAATTTTTTTACGAGCGAGTTGAGCATACTAAATCCTCTTAACTAGTACCGCGTCGCGGGCCTCTACACATGGTCAACCTCAGACGCTGAGTCCCTTCTGGCGCACGACGCCGTCGAGGACGCCATTGACGAAGGCATAGGACTTGTCGGTGCTGTAGGACTTGGCTAGTTCGACAGCCTCAAAAATGGAGACCCGGACGGGAATTTCCTCAATAAAGAGCATTTCGGCCAAGGCCAAGCGCAAAATTAAGCGATCAATGCGGGCGATGCGCTCCCAGCGCCAGTGCTGAACCCGGGCCGCTGCCAGCGCGTCCAGTTCGTCCGCGTGCTCGGCTGCGCGCTGCAAGAGTTCGGCTGCAAAGGATTGCACCTCTTGCGCGAGGCCAAAGCGCGCACAGAGTTGATCCAAAGCGCCGAGTGAGTCGGTCGCCGAGCTCTGTTCCCAGTACAGGGCCTGCAAGGCCACTTGACGGGCGCCGTGGCGATTGTTGGGAGGTGCCTCGTCGGCAGAAGTCCCATCGCCAAAAAAATCGTCCTCGCCGCTCATCCTAACTCGGCCATTAAGCTGGCCATTTCAACCGCGTTGAGGGCGGCGTCCCAGCCGCGATTGCCGGCCTTGACGCCAGCGCGCTGCACAGCCTGCTCGACCGTGTCGGCAGTGATGACGCCGAAGATTACCGGGGTGCCGCTGTCGAGACCGACGCGGGCAATGCCTTTGGCCGACTCGCTGGCCACGTAGTCGAAGTGGGGCGTATCGCTACGAACGATAGCTCCCAAGCAGATGACGACGTCAAAGCGACCCGTGCCCGCTAGCTTCTTGGCGGCAATGGGCAATTCAAAGGCTCCGGGAACCCAGGCAATTTCTATGTCGCTGCCGTCGCCGCCGTGTCGCTGGATGCAGTCCAATGCGCCGTCGAGGAGCCGGGTGGTCACCAAGTCGTTGAAGCGGCTGACCGCAATGCCGAACTTGCGGCCTCGGGCGTCGAGTTGTCCTTCATGCACTTTGGGCATGGCTTTCATCCTCGGCGGCTGCGCGCTTGAGCAAGAGGGCGTGGCCCATCTTGTCGCGCTTGGTTGTTAGGTAGCGGATATTGTGCGGATTGGGAGCAGCCTCAATGGGCACTTGCTCGACGACAGTCAGGCCATAGGCATCCAAGCCGACCCGCTTCTTGGGGTTGTTGGTCAAAAAGCGCACTCGGCGCAATCCTAGATCGTAGAGCACTTGGGCACCGATGCCGTAGTCGCGCGAGTCCATGGGGTGGCCGAGGGCGTGGTTGGCTTCGATGGTGTCGAGGCCCTGCTGCTGTTGCAGTTCGTATGCCTTGAGCTTGTGCAAAATGCCGATGCCGCGCCCCTCGTGGTGCTGAATGTAGACGATAACGCCGCGCCCCTCTGCGGCAATGAGCTGCATGGATTGCGCCAGCTGCTCACCGCAGTCGCACAGCAGTGAGCCGAGCGCGTCGCCGGTCAGGCAACCCGAGTGCATGCGCACCAAGGTGTCGCGACCGTCGGCGACCTCGCCGTACACGAGGGCGAGGTACGGGTTGTCGTCAACCAAGCTGCGGTACGCATAGGCCGTGAATTCTCCGTAGCGGGTTGGCATGGGCGACTGAGCTTCTAGATGAATCAGTTTCTCGGTGCGGCGGCGATGGGCAATCAGGTCGTGGATGGTGGTGATTTTGAGGTCGTGTTCGCGCGCGAAGTTGAGCAGGTAGGACGCGTCGGCCAGCGCTCCCGCTTCATCTAGGATGGCGGCGATCAAGGCCACGGGCTGGTAATCGGCCATCTGCGCCAAATTGACCGCGGCTTCAGTGTGGCCAGCGCGGCGCAACACCCCGCCCGGTTGGGCTTGGAGCGGAGTGACGTGCCCGGGCTGGACAAAGTCTTCGGGTACGCTGTCGGGGTCGGCTAGTTTGCGGATAGTCGCGGCGCGGTCCTGAGCCGAAACGCCGGTGCCCGCAATGGCGCGGGCATTGACCGAGACCATGATCGAGGCGTCCATCGGCTCGTGGGCCTTGGGGATCTGCATATGCAGTTCAAGGGCTTTGAGGTGCTCCTCGGTGGCGGCGACTACGGGCGGGCTGCTGGCGCAGCGGGTCATGAAATTGACCGAAGTGGCAGTGGCTCGCTCGGCGAGCATCACCAGCACGCCCTCGCCCACAGCTTCGCACTCGTCAACGAGCACGACCATGCGGCCGTGTTGCAGGTCCTCGACAACTTCTTCAATGGTGTTGAAATCGAGCATTGCTCAGTATCCCATATCGCGCAAGTCCTCGAAGCTGAGCTGGGGTTGTTCGCCGAGCAAACGCTCGACATAACGGGCAATCACATCGACTTCGAGGTTGACAGAATCACCGGCGCGCCGGTGGCTAAGCGTCGTATTGTCAAATGTATGCGGAATGACCGCAATCGTAAAGGCATCACCGCTGATCTCGGCTACCGTCAGGCTGATGCCGTCGAGGGCCACCGAGCCTTTGCCGGCGATGTAACGGGCGAGTGTGGGCGGTGGCTCGATCTCGAAGCGATGCTCGCCCTCGCGCTCCGTGCGCTGGCGAATGCGGGCTATGCCATCGACGTGTCCCAAGACGAGGTGGCCGCCGAGCCGCTGGTCGGCGCGGAGTGCACGCTCTAGGTTGACCGCTTGCCCGATACCGAGGGTGCCCAAGGTCGTGCGGGCGAGCGTTTCGGCGACTGTTTCGACCGCAAAACTGCTTTCTCCGATGGCTACCGCGGTCTGACAAACCCCGTCGATATTAACGCTGTCCCCCACCTGCAAACCGTCGAGAACGCGCTCGGCGGCGATCTCCAATTGCTGGAACGCACCTCGGCGCACGCGGCTGCGCACGTTTCCGAGCTCTTCTATGAGTCCGGTGAACAAGTGTATTGTACCTCAGCCGTGTAGAGCAGGTCAGGGCCTAGCCGCTGAGTGCGGCTGGACGCAAGGCGAATGGCCTCGGCCGCGCGTTCGATTCCCAAGTCGCCGATGGCAGCGACCCCTTCGCCCATCAGTCGCGGTGCGAGATAGAGCAGGACTTGGTCAACGACGCGGTCGCCGAGTGCGGCCGCGGCCAACTGGCCACCGCCTTCAATGAGGACGCTGGTCATGCCCTCCTGCGCCATGCGCCCAAGGGGCAGACGCAAGTCGATGTGTCCAGCAGATGTCGGGAAAGTCCAAACCTCGGTCCCTTTGGCTGCGTAGGCCCGGCGCTTGTCGGCTGGCGTGTCCTCTGCGGTGACGAGCACGGCACCGGGCCGCTGATAGACGCGGGCTTCGGGCGAAGTGCTCAAGCGTCCGTCTATGACGATGGGCCGCGGGTCGCGCCCGGGCACGTGGCGCACCGTCAAAAGGGGATCGTCGGCTTGCACGGTGCCCGCGCCCACGGCTACGGCATCGACCCAAGAGCGCCAACGATGGACGTGGCGTCGCGCTCGATCTCCGGTGATCCAACGCGCATCGCCGCTGCGCGCCGCAATGCGACCGTCGAGAGTTTGCGCCAGCTTGAGCAGGACCAAGGGCAGGTTTTGGGTGCGGTGTTTGATGTAAGCCGCGTTGAGGCGTCGCGCCTCCTCAGCGCAAAGCCCGACGTCAATGGCGACGCCCTGTTCCCGCAGCGCGGCGATCCCCCGCCCAGCCGCGCGCTCGTCGGGATCTTCCATAGCGCAGTAGAGCCTTTTAATGCCAGCGCGAAGCACGGCTTCGGTACAAGGCGGGGTGCGGCCGTGGAAGGAGCAAGGCTCCAGCGTGACATAGAGATCGGCCCCCCGCGCTTCGTTGCCAGCCCGGCGCAGGGCGTGGATCTCGGCATGGGGGCCGCCGACCTTCAGGTGAGCCCCTTCGCCGACGATGCAGTCCCCGCGCACCACCACCGCGCCGACCATGGGATTGGGGCTTACTTTGCCGCGCCCTCGCTGCGCTAACCGCAAGGCGCGGCGCATGTATTGCGCGGGCTGGTTCACTTGATTTGGATGACGACTTGCCGCACGCCGATGTTGTCGAGGGCGTCGATGGCCCGCACCACAATGACGTGCTCGCCCGCTGCCAGTCCTTCGACGGCAAAGCGCGCCTGTTCGCTGCGGCTGTCAAAGACGCCGTCCAACGGCGCGATGGGGTGCTGTTGTTCGTCGTAATCAATGGTGTAATAGGCTTTTTGCACCGCAGAGATGCGGTCGCTAATCGCCACTTCGACGACTGCACCATCGGCGCTGGTCTGCGCGTCAAGTGCAACGGTTGGCGGGCTGTTGTCGATGGCAAAGGGCGCGCTTTCGCGTTCGTCGCGCAGGCGTTCGGCTGCTGGGTTGTCCATGCGATCCGAGGCCACCAGCTTGAGCTGAGTCTGGCCTTCGGGCATGGATGCGGTGTCCCAGAGAACCGAAGTTTGCGCGATGTTTTCTTCGACTAATTTCCACGCTCGCTGATCCTCGCCCTTGAGATAGAGGTCGTACACTAGCTCGTCCTCGTTGGGGTCTTGGGCGTGCCAGCGCACTAGACGCAGGCTTTTCGCTTGGGGGGGCCGATTGTTGCGCCGCCCTTGGCCAGCTTGAGGTGCGCCTTGGGATTGGCCGCCATTGCCGGATTGTTGCGGCCGGAAGGGAAAGGTTTGCAGTTCGGTGATGCGGGGTTTGAGGTTGACTTGGACGCCGCGGATTTCGATCGAGCTGAGCCGGGGCGTGGCTTCGTCGCGCGTGGATTCCATTTCGACTCGGTACTGGATAAAGCGAGCGGGGGGGCTGGCAATGGTTTGCCCGCTCTCGGTCAGCGGCTCGGACCACGCGCTCCAAGTGTTATCCGGCTCTTCGCTGTTGCCGGTGCGCGTCTGCACGGTTATGCGGGTGTCTGAGGGTTGAGTGCCGCGCCATTCGAGCGCACCCCATCGCGCGTGGATGGCAAAGTCCTCGACCGCTGATTCAAAGTGCCCCTTGCGGCGACCCTGCTCGGGTAGGATGGAGACAGCGGCGTTTTGCGCCCCGCCCAAGAGTAGCGCGCCGTCTGGCCCGAACAAGAGGCGGCTGGGGACGAGGCTCTCGAACTGCACGACCAATGCACGGCGGCCCTCGGCGCTGAGGCGCAAAAGCTGCGCCGGGTTGGAGGTGCTGATTAGCAGGTCCTCGCCGGTCGCCACGAGATTGACGAGTTTGGCTTCGGTATCCTCCCAGATCGGATAGACCGCTCCCTCCGCTCCGACGCGGTACACGGCCGCCGGGACCTTGTTGGAATTCTCGCCCTTACTCGGCTTCGGAATCGCGCTGGCGAAGATCTCTCCGTTGACCCCTACCACTAGGTTGTGGATTTCTTCTTGCTCGCTTTCAAAGAGCAGCCGCCCGCGACCCTCGCCGTCGATTTCGTAGATGCGGCCTTTGCCGGACGTGCCAGCGTACAAGCGGTCGTTGTGGGCGAGGAGGGTTATAACGTGGCGATCTTCCGGCGCAAAGAAGACTTCGTGCGACCCATCTTTGGCGATTTTGAGCACTCGGCCGGGTTCACCTGTGGCCGCGTAGAGCTGGCCATCGACTAAGATGAAATCCCACACGTAGCGGCTGCCGGTCTGGAGCAAGGTTTTCGCCTGCCCCTCGTCATTGATCTCGTAGATCAGGCCGTCGGGGGCCGAGCCAGCGTAGAGCCGTCCGTCGGGGCCGACGATCAGGGCGTGGAGGACGAGTTCGGGCGAATCGAACAGCAACTCGGCTTGCCCCTCGTCATCGACGGCAAAGAGCCGCCCTGAGTCGCCGGTGCCCACGTAGAGTCCCCCCTTGGGGTTGGGTGTCATGGACCAGACGCGCTCGGCCTCTAATGAGGCTAGCTCGACGAGTGCGGGCGCTAGCTCCAGCGCGCCGTCTGCGGCAATGGAGATGCCTTCGCTCTCGCCTTCGGCGAAGTCGTCGTACGCGTGCTGTTGCCAAGCCTTGGCGCGCCCTGCTTCGGTTGCGCTCGTTGCCGACAGTAAAAAGAAAAACAAAAACAGGACTCGGGTTGTAAGTATCATTAGATCAGGGCTTTCTCAAGGTCATGTCGAGGCTTTGCTCGCCGGAGAGGACGTAGTCGGTGGTTAGGGTGCGGCGGAGGACGACCTCGCCTTGGACCGGCCCCAGATGCCCAGCCGAGCGGTCCGCGCTCAGTACAGCCAACGCCGAGGGCGGCAGCCCGGGCAACTCGCGCCCGTTCACCGTAAAGCCCGGCTCCGCGCGAAAGACCTCGACGACCAGTTCGTCGGCCGCACCCGTGTGCTCGAGCAATGCGAGCACGTCAGCGGCATTGCGCGGCACAAACGCGTCGGGCTGGCGCGCCGCTTCCCAACTTGTGCTCGCCACACCGCTGCCGACGCGTATGACGAAGGGGCCGGGTTCGAGATGTGCGGGCAAATCCAATTCCAAGTGCTCTGTAACCGGCTCGGCGCGATACGGTTGCAACGTCGCCTGCAGCGAAACCCGCTGCCCAGCCTTGGGTTCGGGCGGCGATAGCCGCAGGCCTGTGATGCGGGCTTGGGTTAGAGTTTCGCCGATTTCCAACTCAAAGTGCAGCGAATCTAAGGTCAACCCGGCGAAGGGGTTGTTGAGCAACATGCCGACTGGCTGCACTGCGTCTATCACGGCTCTGAGCGGCGCGATTCCACTGCTGTATACTTGCTCGCGCTCCACCGTGCGACCATCGGCCAGCGCGATGTGGCTGCGCATCCGCAGCGTGGCGTCGCCGAAGAGCTTTTCAGCCGTTTCGAGGGAGTTGAACAAAACCGAGCGGACGAGGGATGCGCTCAGTTCGGGGTGGCGCAGGACCTCGCAGCGGAAGGCGTTATCGCCAGCCGCCGACCGCAAGGCGACCCGCACCGGTAGCATGTCCGGCGCTTCGCCCAGCGTCCCGGCGATCGCGGGCAGGCGGTCTTGGCGCACCGCCCCCATTGCGCCGGTCGGCGTCCCCAGCTTGAAGGAGGCGGTCTGGATGGGAATGACTTGGTGGATATAGGCCCCGGTGGCGGGCAGATTGGTGGCCCCCAGAAAAAACATCGGATGTCCAAAGCCGACGAAACGCCCGTCGCCGACCCAAGTAAGGGTGCCGACCGCCGCGGCGCTGTAATCGCCGCGGATTAGCTGCACGGCCAGCGAGGCCCCAGGCGCGATGGATACCTCCTGGTCGGACTGCACCTGCCCTGTTGGACTATCCAAAAGCTGGATGCCCGGCGCATCGAGCGCGTCGCGCAACACTTGCCGCCCTCTCGGGCTGAAGCCAGCAACGGCTATGGGCATCCCCAGAGGCGCTAAGGTGCTGATACCCTCGCCGCCGAGCAGACGGGTAGTTTCTTTATCTAGTTCTAAGACTTTTCCGTACTGGCTTGGCGTGGGATGTTCGCGCGTGGCGATGTCGAGCATGTGGGCGATGGGGGTGATGCCGGCGATGGGATCCTTGGAAAAGTACCAGCCGTAGGCGATGGCACCGATGAGCCGCCCGTCGATGTACACTGGGCTACCGCTCATGCCCCTTATTACGCCCGTGTGCTCCAACGGGCCGCCGGAGAGCCGCGCGAGGATCATGTCCATGCGCGGCCCCAAGGCTCCTTTTAGCACCCCCAAAATTTCGACTTGGAAGGTGTCGATCTGGGTGCCTTGGAAGGTCGTCAGCCCAAAGCCGCTCATGCCTCGGCGCAACTCGCCTGGCTCCATGAAAGGTTGTGCGCGGAGCGCGGGAGTGGCCAATAGCAACGACGCCAGTACAACTAGTATGCGAAATGAGGTCTGCACGACCTTTTGTTTGCCTTTCCCATAGAGAAAAGAATTAGAAAAGCTATACTTGGGCTAGGGAAAAGTCAAGGTAAGCCAAGTGTTGATAGGTGTTGTAACATTTTGTTTGACAATGAGTTGCCTCTTTTGGATTTCGGGCAGTCCCTTGACAGACGCCGCGCTAGGCACATTACTGTTGCTCTCGCAACCACCTACGTCCCAATAGGAGAAGATCATGCTGAATATCGGTTTTATCGGCTGCGGCGGCATTGCCCGCCATCACGCCAGTTGCTTATCCCAGATCCGGGGTGCGCGCATTGTCGCGGCTGCGGATGTCGTCGCCGATGCGGCTGAAGCGTTCGCCCGCGACTTTGGGGCCGAACACCACTTTGCGGACTTCCGAGCGGTGCTCGATCTGTCCGAGATTGACGCGGTATGGGTCTGCACTCCCACCTTCCAGCACCCCGCCCCGGTCATCGCCGCAGCCAAAGCCGGCAAGCACGTGTTCTGCGAGAAGCCCATGGCGCTGAAGGTGGCTGATGCGCGGCGCATGGCGAATGCTTGCCGCCAAGCCGATGTGCGGCTGACCATTGGCTTTGTGCGCCGTTTTGACACTCAGTGGGGCAAGCTCAAGGACATCGTCCAATCCGGTGCCGTCGGCTCGCCGGTCATCTGGCGCTTTGCTGCGGGAGGCCGCCCGGGCCGCCCGTGGTTCCGCGATGTGAACAAAGGAGGCGGTCCGCTGATGGACGGTGCCGTGCACAACTACGATTTCGCCTTGCAGATTTTCGGCCCGGCTGCTTCGGCGCAGGCCTCTTCCCTGCAATTCGATCCCACCAGCGTCGGCGCTGACACCGCCAGCGTCATCGTCAACTTCGCCAGTGGCGACCAGCACGCCTTGATCTGGTCTTGGGGTGTGGCCGCTGGTGCGCCCGTGGCGAGCCTCAACGATGTGATCGGCCCGGCCGGCACCCTACAATTTGGCATGACGGCGCAGAAGGCTCCGGCGCGCTTCAACCCGGATAGAAGCGGTGCCTTTACGCTCAAGATGGGCGAAGGCCGCGAGCGGGTGTACTCCTATCCGCTCAAGGACATGTTCGCCGAACAGGACAAACACGTGGTCAAGTGCTTCGCTAATGGCGAACAGCCCTTGGTGACCGGGGAAGATGGGATCGCTGCCTTGGAGATTGCGACGGCTGTGTTGAGGGCTGGAAAGGGGCAGCGGACGGTGAAGATCTGAGCGAAAATTTCTGCGCCGCTCCGCTCGGCAAAGGAGAGATTATGGCTTTGCTGGAGGGGTTTCCTTGTCCAGCGTTGCAATGCCGGTCAGGGAAATCGGCGGACGGTCGGGAAATTCCACCACCAAGCTCAACTTTCCGCCCATCGCTTCGACGTAGCCGCTGAGCGTGGATAGCAGCAGATCGCTGCGCTTTTCGATGCGGGATACATTTTCTTGGTTAATCCCGAGTTGCTGGGCTATGCGCGTCTGCGTCTGTTTCCGGGCCTTGCGCAAGTCCCGCAGTGACATCTCTTCGGCGATCAGTGCCTTGGCTCGCTCCTCCACCTTCTGCCGACGTGCCTCGGGCAGCTTGTTCATTCTCTCCGCTAGTGATGTCATCTTGACCTCCTATCCTTTTTTAGCCGATAATATGACCTGAAAGTCATATGTAATCAAGGTCATTTTTGCGGCACTCTATCTTGGTCATAGCTTCTAATAATAGCGAGTGGTTACGACCGATCTCCTAAATGTCCTCCCTCCCGATAGGGGCATTCATAGGGGGACGCCCTATACCCCTAAATCTGAAATCTATCATGCAAAGGAATTTTACCTTATGAAATCGTTTGTCGGCGGTCTCATTGTGCTGATTTTGAGCGTTAGTGTCGGCGCAGAACCTCTCCTTGAGGGACGAGTGCGTCTGTTATCTGGACAGCCAGCGGTAGGCGTGCAGGTGCGGCTGTTTGATCTGACCGATCTGCGTCGGTTCGTTGGCACGATGACGGACGAGGCCGGGCATTTTGCGCTATCTTTGCAAGCGTTTTCTACGGACAAGGGCACGGCTCTGCCGACTAGCTTTTCGCTAGGGCAGAACTATCCCAATCCGTTCAATCCTTCCACCATTATTCCTTATCAGATACCGGTGTCCACGCATGTGCGCTTGGAGGTGTTCAACCTCTTGGGGCAGCGGCTGGCGACGTTAGTTGATGGGGTGCGGTCGGCGGGGACGCACACGGCGCAGTGGGATGGTACGGATGTGGCGGGGCGGGCTGTGGGAGCAGGGGTATATATCTACCGGCTGAGTAGCGGCAGTCAGACGGTGAGTTGGCGGATGGTGCTGGTGGATGGTCAGGCGGGGATTCCGGCGGTGGGAACAGCGGCTCAGGGGACAGTGTGGTCTGCGGTTGAGGGTTCGGTGGAAGTGGATGGGCCGGTCTATGGATTGACGGTTTCGGGTCAAGGTTTGGTTCCGTATGTGGACCCGGCCTTTCGGGTGGGGATTGACGAGGCGGATATTGTGATCGAAGAGTTCGGCGGCATTCCGCTAATGAAGCGGGCGGCGGGCGGAATTTTGGGGGATGTGAACAACGATGGCCAAGTCGATCTCTTCGATGCGCTCTATGTAATGCTGTATAGCGAAGCCCCGTCTATTGCTCTTCCCAATCATGTCGATATTTCCCTCGGCGACGTAAACGGAGATGGCACCGTTGATTTCGCCGACGCCTTGATTCTCATTCAGTACAGCGAAGATCCGTCCAATCCTGCGTTGCCGCCGGGGATTGGCGAAGGCGATGATTGTGCGCAGAATGTCGTCGGCGAGAGTAACACCAGTAACAACTGCTCGGATGCGGTGCGCGTGATCGTGTCGCAGATGTCACAGATATACTGGACGAGCGCTGGTAGGGTTCAGCGCGCCAACTTGGACGGTTCCAACATCGAAGACCTCGTTACCGGATTGGGCTGGGCACACGACCTTGCCTTGGATGTGGCTGGAGGCAAGATGTACTGGACGGACGACGGTGAGATCCAGCGTGCCAACTTGGACGGTTCCAACATCGAAGACCTCGTTACCGGATTGGACTTTCCCCAAGGCCTCGCCTTGGATGTGGCTGGAGGCAAGATGTACTGGACGGACGACGGTGAGATCCAGCGTGCCAACTTGGACGGTTCCAATATCGAAGACCTCGTTACCGGATTGGACTCTCCCTTTGACCTTGCCTTGGATGTGGCTGAAGGCAAGATGTACTGGACGGACGGTGAGATCCGGCGTGCCAACTTGGATGGTTCCAATATCGAAGACCTCGTTACTGGATTGGACTCTCCCCTTGGTCTCGCCTTGGATGTGGCTGGAGGCAAGATGTACTGGACGGAGTATAGGTCGTACAGGTCGGGTACGATCCGGCGTGCCAACTTGGATGGTTCCAACATCGAAGACCTCATTACCGGATTGGACTTTCCTTTTGACCTTGCCTTGGATGTGGCTGAAGGCAAGATGTACTGGACGGAGTTTTATAGGTCGGGTACGATCCGGCGTACCAACTTGGATGGTTCCAACATCGAAGACCTCGTTACTGGATTGAATTTTCCCCAAGGCCTCGCCTTGGACCTGTCGGGAGCAGCGGGTAGTGGCACTGGAACGGGTAATATGCCGGTGGAAGAGAGTCAGCTAACGCCCGAGATCATAGCCTTATACGGCACCTTGGTCACCACTTTTACGGATATTTTCTCCGCCGCGCTGGTCCCCGGTATGACGTCGGTGCCGGGGGAGGGCGGCGGCTCGGTAGAAATCGCAGGCAACGACTGGACGTTTCAGGATTATTCGCCCGATGGCGCATTGGTAATCAATGGCACCTTGAACATCGGAATAGATCAGACGTCCATCCCGCTGACCGGGACAGTTACTTTTTCTGGATCACAGGAAGCCGAACTGGAACTTTATATAGAGTTTGCGGTTGGCACCGACGTCCTTTCTGCTACCGGGACGATAACCATCAACGGCGCAGAATTTGACGTCGCCGAGATCAGCGAAGCGGCTAGTGAAGCGGCTGAGGCAGCCGCACGCGGGTAATGAGCACCGGATTGCCAGCGTCGCCAACGTACACGAAGGTCTTTGAGAAGACGATAGGGACTTGCGAGGCGTCGGTAACGTCTTGTCTCTTGTTAGCCAGTGGAGAGAGGACATTAGTTACCAGCCTTTTTGGGGACGAATGACATAGCTTTGTTGTATTCGGAGATCCATTTTTCGGCGTCTTCTTCGGTGTAGGTTCCGGTGATGGCACCGCTGTTTTCCGGCAGTTCATAGCTTTCCGGCGTGTCGATGTGTCGCCTCAATCTCCCTTGTAATCGCTTTGCCTGATCATCAGATAAGCCTCCAACGAGGGAGTCCACGTACTCTTGGCTCAATCCGCCTGCGAAAATTACCCCCGACAGATCACTTTCTTTGTCAATCTTTCCCCTAATACGATCTTGAAAGGAGATAGAAGCCCCATCTACGTTTCCGATCCCTTGCAGTCGTGCCCCTTGAAGAACAGCTCCCTGAAGTTGTACCATCAGATGTAGCATAGCCCCTTGCAGGTGTGCCCTGTTAAGTGCTGCTCCTTGTAGGCGTGTATCAACAAGGAAAGCTCCTTGTAGTTGTGTCTCGACAAGGAAAGCTCCTTGCAGTTGTGCCTCGCGAAGATTAGCTCCTTGCAATCGTGTCTTGTTAAGTGTTGCTCCTTGTAGGCGCGTAAATCGAAGATCAGCATCTTGCAGTTGTGCCTTGCGGAGAGAGGCTTCTTCTAGATAGGCCGCGACAAGGTTCGCCCTTTGTAGATGGGCCCTGTCAAGCTCGGTCCCTTGCAAGTACACTTGTGTCAATCTAGCCTTCCATAAACGCGCCTCCTTGAGATCGGCTCCGTTCAGCCAGCTTCCTTGCAAGTTGATGTGGCAATCTTTGAAAACCTCGTGCTTCTGTACGAAAAGCAGCGTCAACAGACTCTGGATTTCTTCCGAGGGTTTCGACTTGTGCGTTTCCCGATATTCGCTTTCGCTCGTCGTTCGGCGTATATGAGCACAGAGAATATCCAGTACCGTCTGGCGCAAATCTTCAGTATCTTGCGCCAGATGGAAGAGTTCGTAGGCCCCTCCCAAGCGTACAGAGTCCGATTTGTCCCCTAGGTGTTCAATGGCGTTTTTCAAGCGATCCTGCCGCTGTCCCTGCTCAGTTTTCAGTACAGCATCGGCCTGCGATTTCGCGGTATCCTCCATCG
>JAPPEG010000258.1 GCA_028875345.1 Gemmatimonadota bacterium | reverse complement strand
CACTTACCTTGACGCGACCCGGCAGACATGTACCTTTGCCCTCCCATCGGAGAGACCAAATGGCCGCACACACCATCGCCCAACGGCTCCACAACGGCGATGCGCTTCTGCTGGACGGCGGGACCGGCTCGGAGTTGCAGCGCCGCGGAGCCGATGTCCTCAAAGGTGCCGAAGACCGACTCAAGGCGTGGTCGGCAACGGCGAACCTCGAATATGCCGACGTGGTCCGGCAGGTGCACTCAGACTACCTTCGCGTCGGGGCCGACATTATCACCAGCAACAACTTCTGGACGACGCCTACCCGGCTCGACTCTATCGGTGAGCGCCGCGCTTGGCGCACCTATGCGACCGCCGCAATCCGCAACGCCGTCGAGGCCCGCAACGCCATGCGCCAAGAGGCGTACGTCGCCGGCGGCATCGCCGCCCCCAGCCTCCAGGGAGCGATGCCACCTACCAGCCCAGTCTCGGACGCCCGCGCCTTGGGTCCCGAGGCGTACCGCAGGGAGTGGACCGACCACGCCAAGCTCCTAGCCGACGAGGGTGCCGACCTGATCTTAGCCGAGTACGTCGGCTTCATCGAGGACTGCGTCGAGGCCGTCGATGGCTGTGCTGAGGCGGACGTACCTGTCTTCCTCGGAGTCCGGCACATCCAAGACGACGGCGCAATGCAGTATGGCGAGAGCCTGATTGATCTCGCCAACGCCCTTGAAGGCCATCCCGTCGATGCCGTTCTGCTCATGTGCAGCAACCCGGAAAACATCTCCGTCGGTCTCCCCATACTCCGGGAGGCGTTTGCCGGTCCCGTCGGCGCGTACCCCAACCTCGGCTACAACCCGACTGGCCCCATTGCCAACAGACCGACGCTCACAAACCAAAAGCCCAGTGTCGGCGTGGACATCCTGCAAAACGCCGACTACTACCCCTCCCGCATGGCGGAGTTTGCCGGTGAGTGGAAGCGGGTGGGTGCCCAGATCATTGGCGGCTGCTGCGCCTCAGGGCCAGAGCACATTGCGGCCATGTACCCGATCGTCAAGGAGTGAGGAACAAAGACATGAAAGTCCGATCTGACCTCGTCCCCGAGACCGAGCGGGACCATCTAGAAGTCATTCAACTCACAGATGAGCCGATCCCCTCGTCACATATCTATATGGAGGCCCAGATCTTCACGCCCGATTCACAGCGGCTGATCCTCCACCGCTCAGCGCATCCTCACGGCTCTGATCCCAAGGACCCCGAGCACCAGTTTCTGATTTGCAACCTAGAAGACAATTGCAGCCTGACGCCGATCACCACCGAGCTTGGAACGACGGGGCCGTCTATCTCACCGGATGGCGACTGCCTGTACTACTTCGTCAATGAAACAGAGCACGGAGGAGGCGGACGACTGACGCTAAAGCGGGTCGGGCTAGATGGGTCCGAACGCGAGATCATCTACGTCCTCGATCACGCGATTCCGGAGACCGATTTCAGGCTGAGCCGACCGTATCCGCTTTCGACGATTTCATCCGATGGCGGGCGCATCTCCATCTCGGGATTTCTCGGGGAAGGCAAAAGCGCAGGGGAGCCCTGGGGTCTGCTCGTCTTCGAGATCGAAGAGCCATCCGTGCGGTTGGTCCTTCACGGTCCCACTTGGTGCAACCTGCACCCACAGTACACCCGTCAGACGGACCTCGTGGCTTCCCACGACATCATGATCCAGGAAAATCACGGGAATATCATTACAGCCGACGGCAGGGTGGAAAAGCTCACCAGCGGACTGGGCGCGGACATCCACCTGATCCGGGACGATGGAACGGACCTGCGCGATTTCCCCTGGGGCAGGGATGGGAACGAATTCTGCCAGGGGCATCAGTGCTGGCAGGGGAAAAGCGACATTGCCATCACCAGCACCTCTGCGCGCAAACCGGACGAAAGACAGCTCATCTCGGGCAGGGCAGCAGCGCACGTCGGCGATGAAGGCATCAACACGCCGGGCGGCTGGCGCAACGACCTGTCCCGCTCCTTTGCCGGGCCCGATTTCTGGCATTTCGCAAC
>JAPPEG010000020.1 GCA_028875345.1 Gemmatimonadota bacterium | reverse complement strand
TCATGGGACTCGACGGTTTGCAGACACCTGATCCGTGGCCGACGCTGCACCAGTGTGAGGTGATGGTTTTAGGATGTGATAGTGGCTAGGAGTGCCGCAATTCACGGCGCGAACTGGTACTCCACGGGCAACTGCGCGACGTCCGTGATGCTTGAGTCTGCGTGGTAGTAGATGTTCACGCCCTGCCGCGAGCGCCGCGAGGAATGCGACGTGGAATACTCTGTTAGCCATTGATGTATATCTCCTGATTGTGTTGGCCAGCGGCGTAAGGTATCACGGTCTATCTTTTGCTGCAATTCCGCCGCAGATTTTGGATGACTGGCTTCAACATACCTATTACATTTTATATTAAATGAAATGCGAAAAGGTGCGGTCTCGTTCCTGAGCTAACTGTATGCAAGAGACTTCGTATGACTTCTCATTAGAAAGGGTACAATGACAAACGCCATGAAACCATTCGATTCTTCCAATGGACAGCCTTCCCCGTCCACACAGCCGATAGCGATCGTGGGTATGGCATGCCGGTTCCCCGGCGCGTCGAACATCTCTGCCTTCTGGCGTCTGCTCGCAGCCGGTCAGAACGCCGTCAGCGAAGGGGTTCCGGGTTCCGGAGTAGGGCGCTGGGGCCAGCTCTTTCCCGACGACACCGTGCAGAACGAAAGTTGCCGTTACGGTGCCTTCGTCGATGACATCGATCTGTTCGACGACACCTTCTTCCGAATTTCGCCGGTGGAGGCGGAACTGCTGGACCCGCAGCAGCGCATGATGCTGGAGACGAGTTGGGAGGCCCTCGAGGATGCGGGAATCGATCCAGAGGGATTGAGGGAGAGCCGCACCGGCGTGTACACTGGGATCAGCAACGACGAATACCGAATGCTGGTCGTGGACTCGAGCAAGCCCGCCGAGGCTGCCGGCTGCCTCTACGCGCTCAGCGGCACCAACCTGAACGGGGCCAGCGGACGGGTCTCCTTTGTGCTGGGTCTCAGGGGGCCGGCCAAGGCAGTGGACGCTGCGTGCGCGTCATCCATGGTATCGGTCCACGACGCTGTGGCAGACCTGCAGCAGGGCAAGGCGGATCTGGCCATCGCCGGTGGTGTGCAGGCGATTCTGAACGGTCGCATCTACGAGCTGCGCGCCGATTCGATGATGCTGTCTCCCGATGGGCAGTGCAAGGCGTTCGACGCATCGGCGAACGGGTACGTGCGGGGTGAGGGCTGTGGGGTCGTCGTCCTCAAGCGGTTGAGCGAGGCGGAGGCAGACGGCGATAGGATTTGGGCGGTGATACGCGGGGCCGCTGTGAACCACGGAGGGGCCAGTGTCGGACTGACGGTGCCGAACACCCCGGCGCTGGAAGAAGTGATGGAAACAGCGCTGTCCGACGCGGGAATCTCCCCGTTGGAGATGGATTACTTGGAGGCCCACGGGACCGGGACCTCAGTGGGGGATCCGATCGAGATCGATGCTGTAGCCGCAGTCTACGGGAAGGGCCGGCCGGCTGACTTCCCGCTTCTCATCGGTTCCGTAAAGACCAATATCGGCCATCTGGAGTCGGCCGCGGGCGTGGCCGGGGTGATCAAGGCGGCGCTGGTGCTGAACCGGGGTGTAATTCCCAAGCACCTCCATTTCCACAATCCCAACCCGAGTCTCGACTGGGACCGCCTGCCGCTACAGGTGACCTCGTCGATGATGGACTTGCCGCACCGTCCGGAGCGGCCGCGACTTGCAGGAGTGAACTCCTTCGGGATATCCGGGACGAACGCCCACATTGTTATGGAGGAATACCGTGGCCCAGACGGTGCGGCCGCTGGCGAACCGTGGGCTATCGGCTCTGGGAAGTCGGTGACGGTTTCGCTGCCGGCGACCGTGGGGGATCTGCCGGTGCCGGAGCAGGAGGTACAGCCGCGCCAGACTCGTCTCCTTGCGCTGTCGGGCAAGTCGGAGGGCGCACTCGGCGATCTAGCGGAGCGGTATCTGTCGTGGCTCGATGAACGCGCGGACCAGCTCTCATCTGAGAATGGTGCTCTGTCGCCGCTCCTAGCGGACATGGCATGGACGGCGGGCGTGGGCCGGAGCCACTTCGA
>JAPPEG010000028.1 GCA_028875345.1 Gemmatimonadota bacterium | reverse complement strand
GTGATCGCCGCGCATCCCGACGCCGTCGAAAAAATCAAGGGCGGCAATCACAACACCGTGCAATTTCTGATGGGTCAAGTAATGCGGGCGACGCGGGGGAAGGCCAACCCGCAGCTCGTGCAAGAATTGTTGCGCAAGCAGTTGGAGATATAAAACGGCGCAATGAAGAGTAGGGGGCGGTTTGAAACCGCCCCCTACCCGGGTGCGTAACGTCAGTTAAATTGTAGTATATTCAGAAGATACGTCCGAATATACTACAAAAAGTTCGATAGTCGGCGCTAGGCTCATGAGCTGCCCTTGACGGTAATCGGCGTTTCTGTTATATTGCATCTTATGACAAATATAACAGAATTGCACGACATCCCAGCCCTATTGCGCACCATCCGCGCCCGCCTCGACCTCACCCAAGAACAGCTCGCCGAGCGGCTCGGCGTCTCCTTCGCCAGCATTAACCGTTGGGAGGGCGGCGCAATCAAGCCGCAGAAGGCCGCGCAGGAAGCCATCGCTGCACTCGCTGTCGAAGCAGGCGTTGACGCGGCCGAGCCAACCGAAGCGGCTGTGCGCGTGACGCAGCGTCGGAAAGGCAAAGGCCGTGCGGCTGTGCCTTCCACCAAGCCCATGGAGCAGATGCTGTGGGACGCGGCCTGCTCCATCCGCGGCGAGAAAGACGCAGCAAAGTTCAAGGACTACTTGCTGCCGCTCTTGTTCCTCAAGCGGCTGTCCGATGTGTTCGACGACGAGATCGAGCGGCTAGTCGAGGAATACGGCGAACGACACATCGCGCTGGAAATCGCCGAAAGCGACCACGCGCTGCTGCGTTTCTACCTGCCCCCGGAAGCGCGCTGGGGCATCATCAGTGGTCGCGAAAATTACGAATGGCCGCGCGACGACCAAGGGCGCAGCACCCAGCCGAGGGACATCGGCGAGCATCTGACAAAGGCCGTGCGGGCGGTCTCGCGGCAGAATCCCTCGCTTGCGGGCGTCATCGACTTTGTCGATTTCGCGTCCGAGCGCAATGGCGAGCGCGACATCAACCCGTCCAAGCTCGCCGCCGTCATCGAGACCTTTTCCGACCCGCGCTACCGGCTCGGCCTCGCCGACGTGCAGCCAGACTTCCTCGGTCGTGCCTACGAGTATTTGCTGCGCAAGTTCGCCGAAGGTTCCGGCCAGAGCGCTGGCGAATTCTTCACCCCCACTGAGGTCGGCGTTCTCATGGCCCACATCATGCGCCCGCGGCCCGGCGAGGATTGCCACGACTACGCCTGCGGCTCGGCTGGTTTGCTCGTCAAGCTCCAATTAGTCGCCCGCGAACTCGACCCCACCAGCCGCGTGCCGCTCAAGCTCTACGGCCAAGAACTGCAAGCCGAGAGCTACGCCGTCGCCCGCATGAACGGGATCATCCACGACATGGAGGTAGAAATCGAGCGCGGCGACACCATGATTAATCCCAAGTTCAAGACCGCGACCGGCCAGATCGCCACCCACGACATCGTGGTCGCCAATCCCATGTGGAACCAGCCGTTCAGCCCGGAACTCTTCGCCAACGACCCCTTCGACCGCTTCCGCACCCAAGGCGGCGCGACCACCGGCAAGGGCGATTGGGCTTGGCTTCAGCATACCCTTTCCTGTCTGAACGAGCGCGGGCGAGCGGCGGTGGTGCTCGACACCGGCGCGGTAACGCGCGGCTCGGGTGCCAAGCACGAGGACCGGGAGCGCAACGTCCGCAAGTGGTTCGTGGAGCGCGACTTGATTGACGGGGTGATCCTGTTACCGGACAACCTTTTCTACAACACCAGTGCCGCTGGCGTGATCGTGGTGCTGTCGAAGCGCAAGCCGGAGGCACGGCAGGACAAGATCGTGTTGCTCAATGCCAGTCGGCGCGTGGGCAAGGGACGGCCCAAGAATTTCATCCCGGAGGAGGACATTCGGCTGATTGCGGCGGCGTTTGTGAAGGGGGAGCCGGTGGAGGGAGAAGTTGCTGTTATCACGCGAGAGCAGGCGGCGGCGGCGGATTACAACTTGAGTCCGAGCCGATGGGTGGGGCAGACGGATGCAGTGTCTCAGCGTCCGATTAAGGAAATCATTGCTGAAATGCAGCGCCTCGATGAAGAGACCCGCGAGATTGAAGCGTCGCTGGCTCAAATGTTGGCCCGATTGCAGTAAGCGCACACTCAATGACATAAGGAGGCAAGAAGATGGGAGCGACACACGTAACAGTTAGGATCACGAACCCTGCTGACTCGGACAGGTACTGGGAGGGACTATTCTTGGTCGATACAGGAGCCACAGATTCCCTTGTGCCCAGACCGCATCTGGAGGCTATCGGCCTAGCGCCCGAGGGGAAGCGCGTGTATGAGCTGGCCGATGGCAGCGAGATCGCAGTGGACGTCGCCGTTGCCAAGATCGAGTTCATGGGCGAGTTCGTCGGCGGGACGGTCATCTTCGGCGACGCTGACGCAGAGCCGCTGCTGGGCGTGACGGCGCTGGAATCCGTCGGCATAGAAGTGGACCCGGTGAGTCAACGGCTAAAGAGACTGCCGGCCGTGCGGCTCAAGGCGCTGGCGTGACGTCAATGAATGCAGCGTGGACATGGCTTCCTTTGAGGGAGTTGACAATCCGAGGAGCAACTTGGAACCCTCGTGCTGATCCACGTCCTTCAATCCGTTACATAGACGTGTCGGCCGTTTCTCGGGACGAACTCAGGATCGTCTCAGAGGCAACATACTCGGCGGGTAACGCCCCGAGCCGAGCGCGCAAAATCGTCGAGGCCGGGGATACGATTTTCGCGACGATCCGCCCCACGCTACGGCGGATTGCACAGATACCGGAGTCGCTGGATGGTGAAATAGTCTCTACGGCCTTTTGTGTCCTGCGACCCGACCGTCATGCGATCGACGCAGATTTTCTCTACTTCGCCACACAGCTTGAGTCCGTGATGGAGGGCATCGCCGCAATGGAGTCGGGGGCGAGCTATCCGGCGGTGCGGGATGTTGACGTTCTGGATCAAGTAATTCCACTCCCACCTTTGCCTGAGCAACGGGAAATCGCCGCTGTCCTCAACACCATACGCACAGCTTCGCTTCATCAAGCCCAATGTGAAGCGAATGCGACGGCTCTCAAACGCGCCGCGATGCGGACGCTATTCACACGCGGCCTGCGCGGTGAGGCGCAGAAGGAAACCGGGATTGGGCCGGTGCCGGAGAGCTGGTTATACAGTAGGCTTGGCGATTTAGCTGAAATCGCATATGGAGCTCAAGCCGCTGTCGCCAATGCCACCGATCCCGCTATTGGCACTCTGATACTTACCAACGTCAATTTAGATCTTGAGGGCCACATCAATCTTGAAAAGCGTAGATATTACAAAATTCCAGAGGCACAGCGTGAGAGATTGAGTCTTCGCAAGGGAGATGTGCTCTTTAATTGGAGAAGTGGAAGCACGAACCACGTTGGAAAAACAGTACTATTCGATTTAGACGGCGAATATACGTACTCATCATTTATTTTAAGGTTTAGACCTCATAGACTGGTCTCGAACAAGTACCTGTTTCGGTGGCTAACGTATTTGCGAACGAGTGGATTCTTCACATCACAGAGAAATGTGTCGTCAATTAACTCCGTCTATAACGCGAGTTTATCGGCAACGATTCCCGTCTGGTTTCCTGACGCAGAACAACAGAGCGAATTCGTCTCCACCCTCGACGCCATTGACCGCAAGATTGACCTGCACCGGAGGAAACGTGTGGTGCTCGACGAGTTGTTCAAGGCACTGCTGCACAAGCTGATGACGGGGGAGATACGGGTGGGGGACCTTGATCTCTCAAGAATTGAAGAAAGAGATCCAGCCACCACGCAGGTATCGGAATGACAGTGGGCGCAAATAGACAGCCGCCGTTGGTAAAGGCTCAGAAGGCGACGCTCGGACATGACTATAAAAAACCCGGCCTACTCAGGGCAGGCTTTCAATATCAGGACCTCGTCGCCATCGAGATATTGATCAACTTTTACAGACAACGGAATCTCTACGCTTGGGTGCAACTCGAAGCTGAAGAACGGGCGTTCCGATCGATCGAGGACGTGGTCGCCTGTACACCGGACGGTCTCTACGAACTGACGCAGGTCAAGTTCACCGCCGATCCCGATGCTCCGGCCAATCATCTGAGCTGGAAATGGCTCACCGAAAATGGCGGCACCCGTAAGAAGTCCCTACTACAGAAATGGGCCGAAACAACTCTCCACCACAAGGCGGCTGGCACCCTTGCTCAGGCGGCTCTTAAAACCGATCGCGTCCCAGATGCCGCCTTCGCGAAATGCCTAGAAGGCACAAAAGTCGCCTACACGCGAATGTCAGCGGAAGACAAGGCCAAGGTCGAGGAGCAACTCGGATCGCTCGAAGCTGCCAAGTCCTTTTTTGAGAGCTTCGAATTCGTCCATTCGCAACCGAGGCTTGATGATCTTGACGAGAAGCTCTGGTCGAAGATCGCCTCCGACACGGATCGTGGCGGCTGGGCCCTATTCCGGGAACAGGTTCAACGATGGTCAACGCGGAAAGGGCAACCCGCCCCAGATGGCAGAATCAAGTACATCCATCTTCGACAGGCATTTTCCGTCGAACGTTCGAAGCCGATACCGCAAGGCTTCCTTGTGCCGTCCACATACAGCGTACCCGACCGGGACTTTGACAGAGCTTTTCTCGAAGAAATCACCGGCTCGGATGGCCTTACTGTGCTATGGGGCCCGCCTGGGCGTGGAAAGAGCACTTACCTCAGCCGTTGCGTTGCAGGCATTGACCGGAAGAGCGCCGTATGTATACGGCACCACTATTTTCTGAGTCTTGAGGACCGTTCGGAGGGCCGTTTCCATTACCATGCGATAGCCCGATCGCTTGAACATCAGCTTGAGGAGGCAATTCCAGATCTGCAAGGACCGCGCAAGGATTTCGGGAAACTTCTCGAAACGGTGGCTCTCCGGCTACAGGACGAAGGCCGCCGGCTAATCGTAGTGATCGACGGGATAGATCATGTCTGGCGCGATCATCGAGATCACGAGGACATGGAAGTGCTGTTCAATGCGCTTCTCCCACTTCCGACTAATGTCAGGCTGGTCGTGGGGACGCAGAAGATCGCCAGCGAACATTTGCCCACGAGACTTCTAAATACCCTTCCGACCGAGCATTGGACCGAGCTTCCATTGATGTCTCAGACGGCGGTACACCGTTGGCTGCGCTCCCAAGACAAGGCCGGCAGACTGAATCTGGAAGTGGTTGGGCGGCAATCTCGTAGCCAAGTGGTCCGCTCAATAGCGAGAGCTTTCCACGACATCTCGCAAGGTCTGCCGCTTCATCTAATCTATTCGTTCGAGGCGATTGCCCGAGCTGGCAACGCGGTGACGGCAGAAGAAGTGGCAGCACTTCCGGCCTGTCCTACCGGCGATATTAGCGACTATTACCGATCATTCTGGGAGAGGATGGGTGTGAAGGCTCAGAAGATCTTGCATGTCTTGGCGGGCCTAGAGTTTGGACCTCCTCCATTTGCAATACACGACTGCTTCGGACGCAGCAACGAAAGTCTCGCGGCACTCGCCGAGATCAATCACCTTCTTGACTATCGAGAGACGGAGGTCAGGCCCTTCCATGGCAGTCTGTTCGCCTTCGTGCGAGACCTTCCCGAACATGAAGCTACTTTCCCTGCACATGCGTCCGATGTCCTCGTCTGGCTAGAGACACTCGCTCCGGAGTATTGGCGCTGGTCCTGGTTGTGGATCACCAAGGCGCAACTCGGGAACCCATCAGACCTTCTCGCCGGACCCAACCGTGAATGGGCAATTAGTTCGCTCGTCGCTGGATTTCCAATCGAGCAACTCGTCACCATACTCGATCACGCCGAAAAGGCTGCATTCGACGCATTCGATCTTCCCCGCCTGCTAAGTCTTCGTTCGCTCAAGACGCGCGTAGTAAATGGGCCGGAATTCCAGACCGACGAATGGCCACTGTTTCAAGAGATTGCGGTTTCACTTTCTGATGATCCTTATGTCGAAGCCCTTCTACGGACTGAACTTCATCGTGCGTCTGCCGACATGTTGCCCTTCCTTGTCCGCAACGCAGACGAGTCGATCCGTGCGGATTTTGCTCAGGCTGCTCTCAACGAACTGAATCAGCGGATTGATCGCCGTCACGATAATGAGACATCAAGCGGCAACCAGCAACATTTGGCTGGGGGCATTGTCGGCGTGGCTGCGAATACAAAGCCCGAGAACGCCCAACGCGTTGTGGCGTTTGCAAGGCAGGCTGCAACTGCCGATTCGCTGATCGCCACCTACGCTCAAGAATCCATTCTTGCTCGCAATTTCGACAATGTTTTCGCTGTAAGCAGGCGATGGTCCGGGCACCAGCTAGACCGCGAAGTGTTCGCGGCCCTGTGTCTTGAAGGTCTTGATCCGACTACGAAACCGGAACTCAAGGCACTCGCACATCCGGCAATCCGCTGCCTCGCGATCCTCAAGGGAGGCACTGCCAAACGATCTCAGACGAAAAAGGACCTCTCTCATTTGTTCGTCGGAGGAGACGGCTCTGACGCAAGGTTTGCGGAAGACACACGAGAGATCGTGTACGAGGTATTCTTTGCCTCGCTGGCTACAGGACTATCTGGAGGCAAGGCTCAAGGATGGTCGAATATCCCAGCTAAAGCCCAGACGACCTGGTTGAGCGAAGCCATTCGAGCACTGGAACGGCTGGCAGGAGGCATTGCAGAAGGATGGAAGGCGTCGCATCACTGGCCTGCTCTTCAGGACATTTACAGGGATTTCGATTTGCAACAGCCCACGTCGCGTTCTCATAACGTGCAGCGTCGCTTCATATCTGTCCGTCTCGCGTTTCGAGATGTCGCAGTTGATCTGTGTACGACCGCGAGATGCCTCGACGCGAATGCTCTCATTGACATGAGTGATATTGAGTCCGTGGCAATGTCGCCGTTTTGGTTGGACGAACTTTGGCTTGACAACTTTACCGAACGGCGCCTGCCATTGCACACGCCAGAGGCGGCACAGGCACTTGTGGAGCGCGTGAAGCATGACCTCGACACCAAGATTACAGAATTCATCGAGCGAACGACGTACGCTGCCAAATTGGCAATGTTCGCGTTCGATAACGGTCTCGTTCCACTGGCACAGAACGAATTTAGGCGAGCCGTAGGGTGTCTGCTCGGCTACGGATGGCGCAAGGATCTGTTCGCTCTTGAGGTCCTTGAGTCTCTGGATCTATTGGCGAGAAACGGCGATGCCGCCACTCGGGAGGCCATGCTTGACCTTGCTGGCGAGTTTGAAGCCATAACCGACTACACAGATGGCGACGAAACCGACTACGCTCGCGAAGAATACTATGAAGCAATAGCTGTGTACTTTCCTGAGCGAGTCCCAGGCTGCTATGCACACCTGATCCGAGACGAGGAATGGCGCTATGCCGAAGCGTTAGCCATCGCCTTCGCTGAAACCGATCAAGTAGAATCGCGAAGTGGGCGTGCATTGCTCGAAAGCTATATCGTTCCTCGGGAACTTATTGCGCTGGAGAGAACTTCAGCATCCCGGCCCCATACCAAGGAAGCCCTAGCATCTGTCCAGCAGAAAACCGGAAGGGCTATCAAGGAGCCGTCCGCCAGAGACCCGAACTCCATTGGTGATGTCTCTGAGTCCGGAGAAACCGAATCATCAGTTCCCAATCCAAGCGAATTTCCTCCCGAGCGGCTGCAAGAATACCTAAACGCAACACGTGATGTGCGTCCTTACGATCACAAGCGAAAACTCGTCACCGAGTGGCTGAGATATTGGGAAGGTGTCGGGCGTACCGAAGAGGCACTGACCAGCCTCGAAGCTGCAACCTCGAAGACGAAGTATCATCCCGATCTTGATAACGCGCTGGATGTGGCGTTCGAAATCGCACTTAAGACACAGGGCCGGTCCAAGGCTCTTCCTTGGCTCATCCGCGCCCATGTCACGCGTTCCGGCTGGCAGCGATGGTTTACGAACAGCGACGAAGCGCAAGCCAGAATGCGGGCGGTGGCTTTGCATTATCGCGAATACTGGCGAGAGTTCATCAAAAACACCTCAAAGTCTATATTTGCAACCGAGATAGAGCGCAATGGCATCGTTATAGGCTTGTCTCGCCTTGTCTATTTCTTGGTCGAAGTCGGCGAATCGGATTTAGCCCAGGCCTATGCCTTGGAGATGGCACGGGTCTTCAAAGAAGAGCTGACAGAACAGCCAATTGAAACGCCGGAGTGGTCGAGATGACCAGCCCTGCACTCCTGATGCTGCTCGAACGATTGCTGTGGCCGGTCCCTCGGGTCCGCTGGGAAGCGGGCCGTAGTTTGGCGTACCTCATTCGTGAGGGAGATAGGGAAGCTGCGAATGGCCTTCTCAACTGGATTAGCGCCCGACGGCTGGAGAGCGAAGCGGTACTCGGCCTTGGCATTATTGATGCGTTTGATCTCGGTGCCTACTTCGAGTTCACCGACGTATCGGAGGCCGTTCGAGTCCCTTCACATCTTTCGGATTGCCTTCTGAAGAAAAATTTCACCGATGCAAGGAGCCTGTCTCCATTTCGTTACGCGATTTCACCACCCGAACCGGCTACGTTGCCCCAGGACCAAGAAGCTTGGTTTGACCGTTACCGCAAGTCAGCGGTGCCACCGATGTTTTCGAGAGAGCTTAGACTGCTTCAAGAGGTGACGGGTTTCCCTTTCAGGGTGCGCTGGGAACACGATTGGCGCTGGCTTCAAGCGACTGATCCTCGACCGAAAGCAGACTACCCACGCTTCTTCTCTAGTGCGGATCGAGACCGCGTCGGTCAATTCGATCTCGGTCAACGGGAACTTTACGTCTCTGCGTATCTTCGGACGCTGGCTTATTTCGCTATACGTGGATCAATGCCGCATCACGTCGCGGAGGACTGCGCACAGCTAGCTCTTACGATGAACCGAGGGCTAGCCGCCCTAGAGCCTGTGGCAAGACCAGATTGGGCGAGGAACCTTCTCCCTTTCGACGCTGGGCGCACGAAAGAAATTGCACAGAAGCTCTGGACAAATGCCGGAGCCGCTACGAGCCTTGGAGAAGTACCACTCTCCCTCAGAGTGATCGATTTTGACAGGAAGGGTTTCGTCGAATTCGACTTAGCACTGGCCATCGGACCGTCCGGCTTCACCGCAGGGCCTGCCGAGACGGAAACACTCGACTTGCTCATAGTAAACGAACGTTCCGGCGCAATGGCAGGGCTAGTGGGCCGGGACGCAGGAACCGATTCCCTTTCCATCGAACCCCCTCTCATCATGACCCAAGACGTCCTGCCGAAGTACATTGGACGCGCCCACACCGATATGGTTTTGAACATCAGGCTCGCGTCGCCATACGTGTTCGGAACGTCTGCCAATGTTCAATGCGGCCCTTCCGAGATCCGCCTCGAAGCGGGAAGTGAAGTGCTTTCTCGTTGGGTTCACTGGTATGCGGATTGGGAACCTACGACGTTTCCTGAGCTCGAATCTGCTGTCGGATCAATGACAACGGTCTTGAAGTCTAGATTGGACCAGCTTCGCGCTTTCCACGGTGTAGAAATTGCACGGCTGGTACGGGTTCGCCGGGGTGTAAGGCAAGAGATTTACGAGGAGCATAAGGTCGCAACTGAGTCTTACTGGGCGTGATTATAGGAGTTACACGATGGCGATGGATTCGATCTCAAAACCAAGTACATATTTTATAAGGCTTGATAGTCCGATCCGGTATAAGTCCTGTTTTACGTAGTGAGCAAGGAGAACGGGACGCATGACGCTATTGAAATAAGGAGATCAGAAACAATGAACTCACAGGTATCAGTATCCAAGACCGCCCTTGCCGCCTTCTGCCAAGAGCACGGCATCAAACGGCTCGCCATCTTTGGCTCGGCGCTGCGGGAGGACTTCGGACCAGAGAGCGATATAGACGTCCTCGTCGAGTTTGAACCAGATCGCATTCCTGGACTGCTAGGCATCGCCGGCATGGAACTGGAGTTATCTGAGCTATTCACAGGACGCAAAGTGGATCTGCGAACTCCCGAGGATCTGAGCCCCTATTTCCGGCAAGACGTTCTGGCCACAGCAGAAGTACAATATGATCAAACATGACGAAATCCGCTTACGCCATATGATTGAAGCGGCGCGTGAGGCTGTGTCGTTTGTACACGGCCGAGTCCGTAGCGACCTAGAAGTTGATCGCCAGTTGGTCTTGTCGTTAGTCAAAGACATCGAAATCATTGGTGAAGCTGCGACCCAAATAACCGAACCGACTCGCATGGAATTGGCGGACATTCCTTGGCCCAAAATTATCGCCATGCGAAACCGACTTGTTCACGCGTACTTCAGCATCAATCTCGATATAGTCTGGCAGACCGTTCAGGAAGACCTGCCGACGCTGATCGCTAACATCGAGCGGCTCGTTCCACCTGAATCTGACCAAGACTGAAGTGAACCGCTCGGCACTAGAATTGACGATACAGGGGACGGGAATAGACGGCGCATTGGCGGCTGCCAAAGAGCTTGCGGAAGAGCAATGTGACCAAAAAAGCGACCCCCCCGACTACTCCGTTGCCGGAGAGAGCACCCTTGGCACTCTTATCATCAGGGGGGAACCTTTGATTGTTGGGTTAGGCGAACCATATAAAGCCCGCTAAGGCCACCCAACAATGTCATTATACACGAGCGAGAATTTGCAGTCAAGATGAGTATAGGAAAGAAAAAATGACCCCCCCGACTACTCCGTTACCAGAGAGTTCTCACCTGGAGCGCTTGTCATCGGGGGGGAACCTTTTGACGTCGGGCTATATGAATCATAACCCGACCGCCCCTCCTGACCACCCGGGGGCATCCCCTTGGGATACCGTCGTCAGGAGAGGACTTTAACCTGATGAGAAATATTGTCCCCCAAAAGCGACCCCCCCGACTACTCCGTTGCCGGAGAGAGCACCCTTGGGCTCTTGTCATCAGGGGGGAACCTTTGAGTATCGAGCTACGCTCGACAAAAATATCATACGGCCAAATGTCTATCATAGCAATAGCACAAAACGAAGTGAGACATTCGAGCCATGCAAAGGGGGGCTTAAGGGAGTCTTAAGGGAGTCTTATAGGGGCGCAATAGGCGTGATAGGCGTGATAGGGGCGCAATAGGGGCGCAATAGGGGCGCGATTATGTCTCATTCGCGTCAGACCAGCCTATCCAAAAGTGTACGGTGATCCAATCTAGCCAAGATCACCAAAGGCGGCGAACGCCATAACTATCAAAGAACGGTTCAATGGAAACCAAGGAGCAGAAAGATGTCTCTCGCCACGCAGATCATTGACCAACAGGTATCCGGCATCATCGAGAAACACTCGGACGCCTTTGCCAACGAGCTTCGGCTAAGTGCCGACGAACAGAAGAGGCGTTCGATGGCATTCCTGTTTCTCGTCGCCAGAACGGCATTCGACCTCACCGACGAGGAGACACTCGACGGCATTGTCGATGGCGGCAACGATTTCGGAGTCGATGCGCTCTACTTTGAACCGCCTGCCGATGGGGAGCTACACATTACCCTGATACAGGGAAAATACAGAAAAGACCTCAGCGGAGATGCGGCCTTCCCCGAAAATGCAATCGCCAAGATAATCGATGCCATCGGCGCACTCTTCGACCCGGCAAAACCAGTACAGTTGAATGAGCGGCTAAACCAGCGGGTCGAAGATATACGTTCGTTTGTTGCGGAAGGTGCGATTCCGCGCGTGACCGCGGTCGCCGCGAACAATGGAGCGCGCTGGATGACACAGGCACAGCAACGGATTGACAATGCCACGCAGGACTTCGGTGGGCAGGTCGAATGGCGTTACATAGGGGCCGAACAGCTCCTTGCTTTGTTGCAGGCGCGGAAACCAATCAGCGCCGAGTTGCAGTTCACTGGGCAGGCGATGGTCGAGACCTTCGACTTTCGGCGCGTACTGATAGGGCGCATGTCAATTGCTGAACTCGCACGTCTGACCAATGAGTACGATAATCAGCTATTTGAAAGGAATATTCGCCGCTATCTGGGCCTCACGGGCAACCGCGTGAACGAGGCTGTCGCGGCCACCCTGCGCGAGCCAGAGCAGCGCCCGAATTTCTATTTCTATAATAATGGCGTCACGATCACCTGCTCCCAGTTCCGCCACAACGCTCTCCAAAGGGAAAACTGGCGAGTGCAAGTGAATGGCCTGCAAATCGTCAATGGCGGACAGACGGCTCGCACTGTTCAACAGATCGCTAGGGAAATCGGTCCAGAGATTGAAGAGGCCGAAGTTCTTGTCCGCATATACGAACTTCAGCAGAACGACAACGAGCTCGTCGAGGCGATTACATTCGCCACGAACAGCCAGAATCCAGTTGATCTGAGGGATCTGAAATCGAACGATCCGCGCCAAGAAGCCCTGAGCACGTCGATTTCCGGGTTGGGATATGCATACCGCGCCAAGCGCGAAGACCGAACCGTATCACCCAATGAATTTACGAGCGCCGTAATCGCCGAAGCCGTCTTGGCGATCTGGCGTCACCGGCCGCATCAGGCGCGGTTTAGCAGCCGAGAACATTTTGGTGCGCTGTACAACACGATCTTCACGGAAGACCTAAACGGTGCACAAGCAATCATTGCCGCTCTGTTACTCAGGCATGCGGAAAACCGCCGCAAGAGGCCTCCGGAAGATGCACCCGATTTCCTTGCTTATGGTTCCCGTTTCATCGCCATGCTGATGGGCCGCTATCTTCTGGAAGAGATGGACATTGCACTCGACGGACTCGACCACCGCAACTTCGAGCAGGCACAGAAGCTGGTCGAACAAAGGTCGGGCAGTTATTTATCTAGCGCCGAGGAAAAGATAGGAGAGGCGCTTGGTCCGTTGTTCAGCGATAGAGAGCGCACCTTGCAACGACTGTCGGCGACCTTCCGCCGAGCCGATCTTATCGACATGCTTCTGGATGTCGGCGATGCGTGACGAGCACGGCATGACCACCCTCAACATCACCGAAGCCACCACCGTCCAGTTCCCCATGGTCCGCCACGCGGCCGAAATCGGCTGGACGCCCATCCCACCCGCTAGCTCCCTACAAAAGCGCGGCGGCGAAGCCGGAATGCTATTCCGCGATGAGCTTGAAGGAGCACTCGGGCGCTTCAATCCCTGGATGACAGACGACTCCATCCGCGCCGTCGTCGAACGACTCGAAGCGATCCCGCCGACGATTGAGGGCAACCGCGAGATGCTCGCTTGGCTGCGCGGGGAACGGCAGTGGTACGACGAGGCCGAACAGCGATCCCGCCCCGTCCAGTTCATCGACTTCGCTGCGCCCAGCACCAACATCTTCCACGTCACTTGGGAATGGAAGCTCAAGCCACCAGCGCGCAAGGGCAACCGCGCAGACGTGATGTTCGTCGTCAACGGCGTGCCGGTCGCCATCGTCGAGCATAAGCACCCAAAAGACGCCGACGCCATTGAGCGGGGCGTCACCCAGCTGCAACGCTACGAGAAGGAGACGCCGGAACTAATGGGCGCGGCGCAGCTCTTCAACGTTACGCACCTCGTCGACTATTGGTATGGCGTCACTTGGAACATAGCGCGCCGGTCCATGGCGCGTTGGAAGGAGCAGCCGGAGGAAAACTACCGCTTCGCCGTCCAATCGTTCTTCGAGCCGACCGATTTCCTGCGCACACTGCGCGATTGGATCCTGTTCTACGTCGAAGACGGCGAGACGCGGAAGTCCGTGCTGCGCCAACACCAGCGCCGCGCCGTGGACCGCATCGTCGAGCGCTGTGCCGAGCCAGCGAAACGGCGTGGACTCATCTGGCATACCCAAGGCTCCGGCAAGACCTTCACCCTGCTTACCGCCGCTCGTCTGATCTTGGAACGCAAGGATGAATTCCGCACGCCGACCGTGGTAGTGGTCGTGGACCGGACGGAACTCGAAGGGCAACTCAAGGGCTGGGTCGAACGGCTGCTCGGCGAGATGCAGCAGCAGGACATCGCAGTATGGCGTGCGAACTCCAAGGACGAGTTGCGGGATATGCTCAAAACCGACAAGCGCGGCCTGATCCTATCCATGATCCACAAGTTTGAGGGGATGGAGAAAGACGCCAATACCCGCAACAACGTGTACGTATTTATCGACGAGGCGCACCGCTCGGTAGCCAAGGAACTAGGCACCTATTTGATGGCGGCCGTGCCCAACGCGACGATCATCGGCTTCACCGGCACGCCAATTGACCAAACCGCGTACGGAGAAGGCACCTTCAAGATATTCGGAGTCGATGACGAGTTGAACTATCTCGACAAGTACTCCATCGCCGAGTCGATTGAAGACGAAACAACGCTGCCGATCCGCCACACCATGGCCCCGAGCGAAATGACGGTGCCAGCAGAGCGGCTTGACCAAGAATTCTTCGCCCTCGCCGAGATGGAGGGCGTCACCGATGTCGATGAGCTCAACAAAGTCCTCGACCGAGCTGTCGGCCTGCGCACCTTCCTCACTGCCGACGACCGCATCGAAAAAGTTGCCGCGTTCGTCGCCAAGCATTTCCAAGAAAACGTGGCACCGCTCCATTACAAGGCGTTCCTCGTCGGCGTGAACCGCGAAGCCTGTGCCAAGTACAAGCGGGCGCTCGATAAACTACTGCCCTCTGAATGGACTACGCCGGTCTATACCGAGAATACCTCCGACATCGTCAATCTCCCGCTCGTTGCGGAGTACCAGCTTTCGCCGGACCGCGAGGCGGATACGCGCCTGATGTTCAAGAAAGCGGATGAGAATCCGCAGATCCTCATCGTCACCGACAAACTACTCACAGGCTACGACGCGCCGCTCCTCTACTGTCTGTATCTCGATAAACCCATGCGCGACCACGTGCTCCTGCAAGCCATCGCGCGCGTGAACCGCCCTTACGGCCCGCAAAAACGAATCGGCCTCGTAGTCGATTTTGTCGGCGTGCTGCGCGAACTGAAAAAGGCGTTGCAGTTCGACTCATCCGATGTCAGCGGCGCAATTGAGGACCTCGATCTCCTGCTAAGCAACTTGCTCGACAAGCTCAGACAAGCGGAAGCTACCTACCTCGCCGATGGGAAAAATGGTGGCCCAGATGAACGACTAGAACAGCTCGTCTATGGGCGTTTTTTAGAACCAGAGCGGCGCAAGGAGTTCTTTGCAGCCTACAAGGAGATTGAGGCACTTTGGGAGATCCTGTCGCCTTCACCAGTGTTGCGCGACCACATCGAAATCTTCAAGCGGCTGGCGCGACTCTACGAGACCGTGCGCAACGCCTATGCCAGCAGTACCAACTACACGGCGGACTTGGCTAACAAAACGCGGTTTCTGGTACAAGAGAATGCTACCCAAGAGGGACTTGGCCGTTTGACGAAGACCGCGACGTTTGGCGTATCCACCCTTAAAACGCTGCAAAGCCAGCCGGGCTCGGACGCGGCTAAGGTATTCAACCTCGTGCGCGGCTTCCGGCAGGAAATCGAGAGCAACCCAGACAAAGAGTCCGTGCTGCTGCCCTTAAAGGAACGCGCCGAAAGCATCCTGAAGGAACTGGAAAATCGCAAGACGACCGCGCTGGCGGCCATGGATCGGTTAGCCGATCTCGCTGCGGAGAAGGATGCAGCCATCCGGGCCGCACGGGATAGCGGGCTATCGTCGCGTGCGTTCGCCGTCCATTGGGCGCTGAAGGACGACGCCAAGCTAAAGATCGCTGGCATCAACACCTTGGAGTTGGCACAACGAGCGGAAATGCTGCTCGACCGCTTCCCCAACGCCCCCGTCAACGCCGATGAGCAACGACGGCTGCGCACGGCCCTCTATGTTCCACTGCTGCGATTACAAAGAGACGAACGGAGCCGCGTCGTAGAGCGCATCCTCGGTATTTTGGGAGCAAGCATTGATGCGGACATCTGATGAACGGCGCGAGGGCATGCGCGAGCGCGTCGCATCTTGGGCGCAGCGGCTAAACGTCCAGCCACGCCAAGTGCGCGTGCAGTGCATGACACGCAAGTGGGGCTCGTGTTCGACCGCAGGTATCGTCACCCTTGCCGCTGACCTCGCCGATCAGGACTTAGGCTTCCAAGACTTTGTCATTGTCCACGAGCTGCTGCACCTGCGCGTGCCCAACCACGGCAAGCTCTTCAAAGCCTTGCTAACGGCGCACGTACCCGCTTGGCAAACGCACGCCTCTCAACGCACCAACGCCAAGCGCCCCACCCCAACAAACGAATCCGCCACCAAGCGATAGAAGTAAATCCCCGAAGCCACCACGCGCCCTTCTTGGTCGCGCCCATCCCAGACAAATCGGTAGCGGCCAGCCGCTAACGGCCCGTCCACAAGGTGGTGCACGGGCCGTCCCAACGCATCGTAGAGCACCAACGCGACCGACGCCGCCTGCGGCAAATCAAACGGCAGCGCGACCTCGGCGTTGAAGGGGTTGGGATAGGCCGGATGCAGTGCAAAGTCTGTCGGCAGGGCCACCGCCTTAGACACCCCTTCCTCCGTGAGAAACGGCACCCACGCCACCGCGCCCTCGATCTGTGCTGCAATAGCCGCACTGTCGGCCCCACTCCAGTAGTTGCCTTGAGCATTCAATTCCTCGGCGTTCAAGTTCTCAAGGGCCGTAGTGTTATTCGCAAAGGTGTTGCCGCTAATCGCCGTCGGCATCCGCGTTCCTTCGACCCGGATGGCCACAGTATTGTCCACAAAGCGGTTGCCGACGATGTGCGGCGCAGAGTCCACGGCTTGGATCGCCGGCGTCCCGCGAACAAACTCGCTGGTGCGAACCTCCAGCGACTCCACGCCGGATAGCTCCAAACTCCGGCCCCCGACAAACGAGCCCATCTCAATCGCCCCTCTCGTCCCCTGCCCCAAGCGCAGACCCGCGGCAACATGCGCCCTAAACGTCGAGTTCCATATCTCCACCAGCGATCCGGAGATTTCAGCACCAGCGCGCAAGTTGCGCTCGACTAGCACCTGTGCAAGGACCAAGCGCGCCGCGCCCCCAGCGCGCAGACCATCGCCTTGGTTGGCGACGAGGCGACTGTTGTGCAATTCCACCTCCCCCAGCCACTCTTCCAAATCCATGCCGTGCCCGGTATTTTGCTCAATCTGCGACTCCCACATCTCAATGCGCTGGCCGCGGCCGCCGATGGCCCGCACCCCAACCCGCGGGTCGTCCGGGTCGAAGCGGCCATTGTCGATTACAGCAACGCGGATGGCCTCTAAGGATGCATTGTAGAGCAGGATTCCCTCTTGGCCGTTGCCCTCAATGGTGGCATTCCGCAGCGCGAACTGCCCGCTGCCAGCGAGGAGTATGGCTGGTCCGGCGATGGTGGTAAATTCGCTCCGATCTACCTCGGCTTGGCCATTGAGCCTCAGCCGCAGGCCGTTGCCGCCACTTTCGCGCACCGCAGAGTCGGCGATGCGCAGGCTCGTCTCCTCGTCAATCTCGCCGCTAAAGGCAAAAGCCGTGCGCGTTAGCTCGGCGTGCTGCACCTCAACTTGGGCACCCGGCAGCACGTGAATGCCATACCATAAGCCGTCGTTGTCCGGGCCGGGCTCGGTAGTCAGCTCTGCCCGCTGTCCGGCCGTCCCCTCAATCGTCAATGCACCTTCCACGATCAGCTCGGCGAAGTCCGGGGACACGCCGCGCCGACTGAGATCAAAGCGGGCAAAAGACACGCTGCTCGGGCCGATGTGCAGTTCGGACCCAGCCGGCACCACCAAATCCGCGTACACAGCCTGCTCGCCTAGCCACTGCGTCCGCCCCGGAGGCAGGCGGAAGCCGACAATCCCGCGATGGGCGTGTTCAATGGTGATGGACGCTGGCTCGACCGCTTGGCCGTCGAGCAGGTAAATACCCGACCAATCCAAGGGGCCGGTGCGCGGCGCGCTCGACGCAAACGATGCGCCCTCGCCGATTTTGAGATCGCCATAGACAATCAGCTCGCTGCGGTCTGGATCAAACCCCGTGCCCTGCACATCGCCGCGGGCAAAGCGGACCTCCGCACCAGCGTCAATAGTCAGCGTCGCACCCGGCATCACGACCACGTCCCCGTCCAAATCCACCCGCCCCGTCCACGTCGCGTCGCCGACAATGTGGCCGGGGCGTTGCTGCCGCACCACATCGACGACCATCGCGGCACCTTGCGGGCGGATATTGTCTATAGCCACGCCCAACGGCAAGTTCCGCGCAAAGCCCGTGTGGCCGCTGAAGGCCGGATTTGTGTCCCAAGCGAAGCGGCGGAAGCGCACGCCGTCAAAAGGGTCGGTCGCGTCGCCTTTGTTGCCGTTGTGCATTGAGGAGTACGCCACGTCCCGCGCCCAAAAGTCGAGATGGTCCCGTCCTTCCACTACATCGGGGTCGCCGTTAGGGGCAAAAAGCCCATCAGCGCAGACCAAATCGACCCGTTTGTGGCGTTCCTCGTCGTTGTCCGCCTGCTCATCTACATGCCAGATGAGCAGGCCGTCTTGTGGGATATTGCGGTTGTAGTACGAGCCGTCGGCGCGCCGGTGTTCCAGCAGGAAGTACTCGTCTTGAGTCAGGGGAATTTTGTACGCCTTCCGGTCGCTGAAGATTTCCCCAATCTCCAGCCCTGAGACGCTCCCTGCCACTTCCACCACCTCGATCCAACCGAGGGTAGCCAGCGACCAAGCCGAAAAGGCGTTGGGGCCATCTTCTACGCCCCAACCAAGCGTCCCCCAACCCATGATTCCCCAATTGCCAATACCCGCGGAATCGTCCTCTGGCTCCAACTCGGCCACGGTCAACGCCGTCTGATCGAAGAGATCGGGCAACCCCAACACGTGCGCGAACTCGTGACACATCGTCGAAGCTGTGATGCTAAAGGTGTGGCCTCGCTGCGTGGTGCCGCCGAAACCCGTGAAGCGACTCCGCACCCGCACAAAGCCGCCATTGGCTGCTGGATCGCCGCTGATGTAATCGGCGTTTAGCCCCAAGCTGGCGATGCCAGTGGCCGCGCCAACAAAAAAATCGCGGGGCGAGGTATGCAGGTTGATAAAGACGATATCGACGTACCCGTCGTCGTCGCCGGAGTTGGGCACTCCATCGGGGCCGTCGTTGTCAAAGAGACCTAAATCGACGTCTGCATCCGCCGCGGTGAGAATCTCCAAGTTGAAACGCCCGAATTGGCCCAGGCTTCCTGGGATCTCGGCCAGATAGGTCTCGGCATTGTCGCGAGAGCGATAGCGCCGAGGCAACACTTGGCCATCGACGTGGAGCCGGCCAGCCGACATCTCGCGGTAGAAGTGGGCAAAACTGCCGGGCAACTCATCGTCGAAAAGGTCATTGGCCCAAGGGGGCGCAGTGGCAGGGGCACCCTCGTCTGCAAACTGCGCGAAGATAACCAACGCACTCAGGTGCTCCGGCGTCTGCACAACCTGCTGCGCCGACGACTCCAACGCCGCGCAGGCAAATTCGGCCGCTAGGGCTTGGTATGGGAAGACGAGAAGGAGGAAAAGGAACAACTTACACGCCATTCCTTTAGAGCGGCATACATCAAAACTTATCGATCGGCATCTGCCGACACTCGCGGATGAAGAGTTCGGCTTCGCGGCCATAGGTGAGGAAAGGGTCGTCGAGGCTGAGGAACTTATCGTCGCCTACGCAAATGGAGTCCCAATCAATTTGGTAGCGCGTCTTCTGATCGGTCAGCGCCCTCATCACGCGAGAGCGAGCGCAAGCGCGGGTATCGGCCGGGGGATGCGTGATGGCTTGGTTGATTTGTTCGTCGCTGACGACTCGCTTGACCATCCCGCGCTCGTACAAATCGAAATAAAGGCTCCGCGCCGCGTTGAGATTGTGATATTCCAAATCCAAACTTTGGATCCAAGTATCCTGCCAGTCCAACCCCTCTTCCC
>JAPPEG010000131.1 GCA_028875345.1 Gemmatimonadota bacterium | reverse complement strand
GAGAGGGCCTCCAACTCGGGCGCAAAAGCAAAATCAATCACGTCGGCGTAGCGCATCAGCCCCTCCTCCGACCCCATGGCCTCGACATAAACGCGATAGATCCGGTCCGCTTTGCCGTGGAAGCGATCAAACGACCACTCCTGAGAGGCAAAGCGCCAAGCGAGCAGACAGAACGCCATGCCCAAGCCCAGCCCCGCGAGGTTGATCGCCGTGTGCAGGCGATAGCGCATCAAATTGCGCCAAGCGATGATTAGATTGTTGCGCAGCATGGTTTCTATTCTCTTTCTAAAAGGCTTTCACCCCGAACATGGTCTCGTCAAAAAGCGTCGTACAAATCGTCCAGATCGCCTTTTAGATTTGGGTTGATTACGACGCCATCTGGGCCGACCCAGACGTACGAGGGCATCCCGCTTATGTGGTATATCTCCGTTGGCTTGGTCTCGTTTTCGACTTCGATTACTTGGGGCCATTCGATCCCGTTCTTCTCGACATAGCGGAGCACTGCCTCTCGGCTTTTATCGACGCTGATGCCGATGATTTCGAGGCCGTGTGCTTGCTTCGCACTGTAGATCTCCACTAGCTCTGGCGTATCCCTTATACATGGTCCACAGGTCGTAAACCAGAAGTCGAGCAGGACATGACGTCCCCGAAAGTCAGTGAGGCGGAGCGTATCGCCGAGGACGTCCACAACCGCGAATTCGGGCGCGGGTTCACCTTTTGTTATCTCGATCTTGGGGGGGACTTCCACATCGGCTGGTACCAGCACGATCTTATCCCCGGACGGGCTTATCCTCTCGACCTGAAGCGACCTGCCGAGGATATTGAAGGGACTATTGACACGGTAGCATTCGCGGGATTCGGTTTCATTTTCAAAGATCCCATCCTTGTTTAGATCCCAAATAATCTCTCCGTGCTTGTCGTGATAGGTGGCTACGTCTTCGCTGGGTAATACAGCTAGTCTGACTTCCTCGCCGTTTAGTTCGACTGAGCCCACCCGCATGTCGAACACCCATCCCCTGATCTTAGGGTTATCGGGGCTCCTTTTTTTCACATACCGCTCGAACTTGACTACCGCGACGGGTACGGTCTTTTCTTTTACTTCCTCTCCATCGGTATATTCAAAGTGGACTTCTGATTCTGCGAGAATCCCATAAACAACATTGTCGAACACGTATCCGAGCAATCTACTAAGGAAGCTATACTCCGAAGGATAAACCGGCTCCTCGTCCGCGAAATCCTCGTCGTTGTCAGAGTCAAAGTAGAAGACTTCGTCGCCATCGGCGTCCAGCGCATTGATCCAAGAAACGCGGGAGTCGGGGAGTTCGCGTTGAGGAAGCGTCCACAGGTACTCCGAAGCCTTCTCTGGGCTAAGTGACAAGACGACGGATTCCGCACTGAGATCGAAAAACCCATAGAACAGTATCCTATCGGTTGGTGGTAGGCCCCTGAGACCGACCTCGATGGGCTGTTTGCCGATCCAGCCTAAATCTTCAAAATCGACCTGTGGACTATCAAAGTCTCTGAGCACCTCCTCACTTGGTCGCACCCACTGCAACGGGACGACGATCTGGTCGTCCTCGCTACTCGTGCCCATTGCCGGACTAGTGAAGAGAAAAATCAAGAGTGCCAAGAGCGCTGTTTTCTGTTTTGAACTGCTGCCGTTAGGCTTCTGGCTGATCATCTTGCGCCTCCTCTGGAGTTAGAAAAAATCCACATCGTCATAAATCGGTGCGATTTGTAGGGAATCCCCCTACTCGCTGCGCAGCGAGTCCACCGGATTCGCCAGCGCCGCTCGAATCGCGTGATAACCCGACACCAGCCACGTCAAGCCTAAGGCGATCAGGCCGCCAGCCGAGTAGCTGAGCAGGTCGAGTTCAATGCGCTCCACCTCACTGCGGAGTAAAAACTCCGAGAGTTGGTAGGTCAGGGGTATGGCGATGACCACGGCAATCAGCACGAGCCGCGTGGACTGCGCCGACAGCAGCACGGCCACGCTCGCCGTTGAGGCACCGAGAACCTTGCGCACGGCGACCTCCTTGGTGCGTCGGCTGACGGCGAGGGAGGCCATGCCGAAGACGCCGAGAC
>JAPPEG010000262.1 GCA_028875345.1 Gemmatimonadota bacterium | reverse complement strand
CGGCGATGGTGATGGTGTCCTTGAGTTTGTCGTAGGCCCAGCGGCGGGCTATGGCTTCCATCTGACGCCAGACGCTTTTGACGTTGAAGGCGAGGAGCTCCTCTTCGCTGTCGGCTGTGGCGGCCCGCACCACGAGTTGGTGCTGATTGAAAATTTGCACTAAGTCGGTCAGTAGCAATTCGCCCTGGGCATTGTCGGTGTCGAGGTGCTGGATGTACGTCCGCAGCGCGCTTTCTCTGAAGGCGACGACGCCGGTGTTGATTTCGCGCGTTTCCAGCAATTCTTGGCGCGTTAAGGCGTAGGTGCGGCCGTTGTAAGCGGCTTCGTAAGGCGTTGCCGCGTCGAGGCTGAGGATGTCCTTGTGCTCCCTGATTTCAATGACTTTGTCGCGGTCTTCACCCGCTGGTTGCCCCGAGGCGTCGGTGGCGGGCACGCGCACGATGCGGCCATAGGAGTTGCTCTCGGCCGAGCCGCTGTACAGGCCGGTGAGTACCATCATGTCGCAGTCGGCGTTTTCAAAGCTGGCGCGGAATTGGGCGACGACCTGCCCGGTCAACAAGCCCATGTCCCCTAAAAAGATGTACACGTCGCGGTCGACCGCCGCTGCGGGAAAGACTTGGAGACCGACGCGCACGGCGTCGCCGGTTCCAGCAGGCAGGCCGAGGACCGGGTTTTCTTGGTACGCGAAAAGACGCCCCTGTTGGGGACCGGCCGCGCGGGCGACGTCTATGCCCTTGATGCCCACGACGATGACTTGATTGGGACTGTCGAGGCCCTCTTGCACGGCGCGGGCCACGCGCACGGCCGTTGGCTGGCCCCAAATTTCGTGCAACATCTTGGAGGTCTCCGAGCGGATGCGCTTGCCGTGGCCGGCCGCCAGAACGATGCCGATGCGGTGGATGTCGTCTAGGATTGGTGAATTGATCTCTGCGAGTAGGTCGTGCATTGAGTCTCTTTCTTCTAATTCTCTAAGTTACCGTCTTCTCGTATGCTCAAGTTACTTTAACGCAACGGTCATGCATCGAGTTCCTTCCCTCTAATTCTCTAGAGCGTCAATATCCTCGCCGAGGGCCGTGCGCATGAGCAACTCCTGCATGCTGTGGCCCGGGGTACCGCACTCGGATTGGCGGCGGATGTACGTGCCGTCTGGGCGCATCTGCCGAGATTTGGCGCGGTCGGCGAGCGCGTATGCGAGCAGCTCGCGATAGACGCGCCGCTTCAGGTCCGGGTCCAAGATGGGGAAGACGACCTCGACCCGGCTGCGCAGGTTGCGATTCATCCAGTCTGCGCTGCCGAGCCAGACTTCTTCGTCGCCGCCGTTGGCAAAGTAAAAGACGCGGCTGTGCTCTAAGAAGCGGCCAATGATGCTGTACACGCGGATGTTCTCGCTGATGCCGTCGAGGCCGGCGCGCAAGCAGCAGATGCCGCGCACGATCAGATCGATCTCGACGCCGGCCTGCGAGGCCGCGTACAGGGCGTCGATGATCGCCGGGTCTATGAGGCCGTTCATTTTGGCAATGATAGCGGCTGGCCGACCGGCGCGGGCGTGTTCGCTTTCGCGCTCGATGCGGTCGAGCATGCCCTGCATCAGCCCGGAGGGGGCCACCAGCAGTTGCTCGAATTGGCTGGCGCGATTGTGGGCCGTGAGCAGGTTGAAGACCTCGGCCACCTCCGAGGTGATGGTCGGCTCTGCGGTAATCAGCCCTAGATCCGTGTAGAGCCGAGCGGTGGTGTGGTTGTAATTGCCGGTACCCAAGTGGGCATAGCGGCGCAGGCTATCTTGATCGCGGCGCACCAGCATGGAGAGCTTGCAATGGGTCTTCAGACCCATGATGCCATAAATCACGTGAATACCGCTGTCTTCGAGGCGCTTGGCCCACTCGATGTTGGCCGCTTCGTCGCCGCGGGCTTTTAGCTCGACGAGCACGGTCACTTCTTTGCCGCGCTCGGCCGCGTCGATGAGCGCCTGCCCCACCTCTGAATCGTCGCCCGTGCGGTAGATGGTCTGTTTGATGGCCAGCACTTTGGGATCGTTGGCCGCCATGCGGATGAAGTCGATCACCGTAGAAAACGACTCGTAGGGGT
>JAPPEG010000390.1 GCA_028875345.1 Gemmatimonadota bacterium | reverse complement strand
TGCCGACGACAACGATGTTCCCTTTTTCGGCTCGCGCGTGCGTCCCCAAGCCGAACTGCGCTTCAGCACCGCGCATTCGGAGGCACACGTGCCCGGTCGTCATCTCAATGCCTTGCTCAACGCCGAGGACGCGGCGGGCGTTGAAGTAGATGAAGCGGCTATTGAAAAACACGCGGCTGCGGCCTTCTATTCGTATAGCGGCTCCATCGCCATGCCGCTCAACCGGGCCGAGTTGGACGGTCCGCTGGTCAATTTCATCCCGCACAATATTCGCGAGGGTTTCCACGCGCTCTATCCGCTGGTGCAGTACCGCGACTCGGATCGGGCGCGAGAGCTAGCTGAGGCCAGTATTGAGGCATTTCGCCGCTACTGGAGCATGGACGAGGGTTGGGATCGACCGGCGCTGCAGGGGTTGGGGCTGGAGGCGTGGGAGAGTCTGTTTATTCCGGGGGAAGCTCGGACCTTGGGGCCTTTGGTTAAGTATTACCGGGCTACGGGCTATGGGCCGGCGTTGGAGTTGGCTTTGGAATTGGCTGAGAAGATCACGGGTGAGTTTTTCACTGCGGACGGCGGCCACGACCGGGAGCTGCTGGGCGATCACACGCACTCGGTCACTTGCGTCATGTCGTCCTTGGCGCAATTGGCCGATTTGACGGGCGACGCGGCGCTCTTGCTGCGCGTCAAGACTTTTTACGATAATGGCCTATGGGCCATGCGCGACCCATTGGGCTGGGTCGTCGAAAGCACGCATCCCGATGCTCCGCCCGACCGAGGCGAGGTCAACAATACTGGCGACATCGTCGAGACCGCCCTGATTTTGGGGCGCTGGGGCTGGAGCGAGTACTTCCAAGATGCCGAGCGCATTGTGCGGGGGCATATGCTGCCGTCGCAATTGCGCGACATTTCCTTTATTGACGAACCGCCCAATCCTGAGGGCTTGGACGGTCTGCGCGACGTGGCCCAGCGGCACCGGGGGGCCTTCGGCTTTCCAGCGCCGTACGGCCATGAGCCGGTGGAAGCCGAGACTGTTGGCTTCAACATGGATATTGTCGGCGGAGCTGTGGCGTCTTTGTGCGAGGTGTACCGGGAGATGGTGCACAGTGGCCCGGCGGGGCACCGGGTCAATTTGCTCTTTGACCACGAGACCGAGGCCGTGCGCGTTGAATCCCTTTATACGCATGATGTCCTGCGCGTCGAGGTTAAGCAGCCGGGGCCGTTGTGGGTACGCCTGCCCGGTTGGGTAACGCCGTCTGACTTAGTGGTAAAGGGGGTCGCGCCGCCGCGCATAGATAGCGGGTTCCTCTTCTTTGCTCAACCGCCTTTGGGCACTCCCATCGAGATCCACTTTGCCTTGGCCGAAGAAGAGTTGGTCCTGCCGCATCGGACCCGTTCCATCCGCGCCCGCCTGCGCGGCGACGAGGTGGTGGCGATGGATAACTTTGGCGCTGATCTGACCTTTTTCCCGCCGTTTGATTAAAAGCAAGGTATCCGCAGATAGACGCAGATACAGGCCCCTACGCGGTTTGGTTTCCGTGGGTATGGGCGATATATTAGCGGCCCCTATCGCAGCAGTACAATCACTCCAAGGAGGATGAGCATGGCGAAAATCAAGCGACCTAAAATCTATCACATGTGCTCCCTCGGGTCTCTGATGGGATACGGCGGCAAGAAGGGCGAGTGGAGCGCAGCCAAAAAGCTCGATAAAATAAAAGACGCCGGTTTCGACGGCTTTGTGGGGCGCGTCTTCATGGTGACTCCGGACGAGGTCGCGGCCTCGGGTTTGGTCTTTGCCTGCACCACCGACTTGGGGGGTATTCGCGAGATCAGGCCCAAGTTGCGCGAGATTAAGGCGGCGGGAGCGCGCTGCGTCAACGTGCAAATGCTCGACCACGACACGCTCACCCTGCGGGCCGTGGAAGTGGCGCGGCGCTTGATGGACGCGGCCGAAGACTTGGAGATGGATGTGGCCGTGGAGATGCACCGCGATACGTGCACGGAAACGCCGGAAAAAACCTATGCCTTGGCCGCTGGTTACGAGAAGGCGGAGAAGAAGCCGCTGAAAATGACTTGGGACTTTTCCCATCCGGCGGTAATCAAGCATTTGTCGCCGCCCTACTGGGAGCGCCTAGCCGAGCGCGTCGATCTGATCCAACTGGCGCAGCAGTTTCACTTCAGGCCCTTCAACGGACACCACGCCATGATTCCGGCTATTGACCACAAGGGCAAGATCATTCCCGAATTCGTCGATTGGCTGGAGTTTGCCGAGCAGGTCATGGCCTGTTGGCTGGAGGCTGCCGAGCCGGGCCGGGAGATGTTCGCCTGCCCCGAGCAGATCGCCGCCGGCTACCATCTGTCGGTTTTCCCCGACCGCTGGAAGGACGTGCAGGTGGTGCGCCGCGAGTTGGACAGGGTGTGGAAGAGGCAACTGAGGAAGTGGAAGGCACCGGCGTAATCCCGTGCAGATAAGCGTTGAGACGCCTCCTTTGGACTCGGGACTGACCGAGGAGTTGATCGATTTTTGGGGTGGGATTTTCGGGGACGGTTATCAAGCCGATCGCTCTGCGTATGCTGGCGATGAACGCGACTTTAACCGCGATACGTTCTATCTCCTAGAGCAGGGTGGACGCACGGTCGGCAGCAGCCATTTAACTACGGCGGTGGGCAACCCAGAACTGAGTGGCTTGGGCGAGGTGGCTACTGAGCCGCAATGTCGCGGTCAGGGTATTGCCAGCCGTTTGTGTCGGGCGGCGCGCGACGACTTTTTGGCCGCAGAGGGACAGGCTCTGTTCCTGGGTACGGTCAACCCGACTGCGGCCCGCATTTACCATCGCTTGGGTTGGCGCAAGATGTCCGGTTCTACTGTCTGGGCTTTGATTGCCAGCGGGGAATCGCCTGAGTCTTTTCTGGTAGATTACTTTAGGGCTAGCGATGAGATCGGGATTGAGCCGGGGTCGCCGGCCCAGCGCGTGCCCATGATCCCCTTAATCGTCACGCCGCACGACTGGTGGGTACTCGACGCCAGTGTCGAATTGTACTCGACCCGCTATATCGAGCAAAATTCTTGTATGGGGCTGTACCCGCGCTATGCCAAGCTGATTGAACAAGGCGCTGGCGCTTGGTTTGTCGCTCGCACCCGAGATGGGCGATTGGTGGGCTTGGCCAGTGCGCGGCCCGACGGAGAGGGCGCTTGTCAGGTGGATGGTTTTGTCCACGGTCGTTACGGAGGGGTTTGGGCCAATTTGATGCGGGCGGCCATGGACTGGGCCGGGGGGCATTGCTGGGTCCGGCTCTGCGTCGAGGACGAGGAGAAAGGCGCTTGGTTGAAGGAGTTGGGTTTTGTGGACGGAGGGTCGGGCGAGCCGTTTGTTATGGGGGATCGGACCGTTGAGGCCGTGCGCTTGGTCGCCGGTGTTTGAGAAAAGCCATGGTACAACTGCGCGACGTAAATACCACTGATATCGGCGACGCCATTCGCTTGGGTTGCCAAGCCATGAGCCGGGCTTTCAACGCTGATGACGCCGATATACCCTATGGCGGAGCGCAGGTGCGGCCCCAAGCCTTTTTGGGCGGCAGCATGGAAGGCCACATGCCGGGTCGCCTGTTGAACGGTATGCTGGCGGCTGAAGACGCCATGGGCTTGGATATAGACGAAGAAGTGATCGACAAGCACGCCCGTGCGGCTTTTTTCTCCTACAGCCGGGCACCGCTGCCCTTGCAGCGCATCGGCCAGCACATCAATGGCGAGGGCGATCCGATTGAACTGCAAGAGCACAATTTGCGTGAGGGATTCCACGCTCTATATGCGTTGATAGCCTTCCGCAAGTCCGAGCGGGCTATGGAATTGGCGGCCGCTAGCATTGATTTGCTGTTCGATTATTGGGTGCCCAACGAGCAGTGGGATCGCATGCGTCTCGAACGCGACACGCCGGTGCGCCTCCGCGATTCCGGCGAGGGAACCTTTATTCAGGGGCCGGCGCGCGCCATTGGGCCGCTGGTCAAACTGTACCAAGCCACCGGACACCAACCGGCCTTGGATTTGGCTACCGTGCTCAAGGACAAGGCCGTGCGCGAATTCTTTCTCGACGACGGTTCCTTTGCCACCGAGCGCTTTGGCTCGCACGTGCATTCGACTACCTGCGCGATGTCGTCGCTGGCGCAGTTGGCTGAATGTACCGGGGACGCCGGGCTGATGGGGCGGGTCAAGCGGTTCTACGATGGTGGCTTGTGGGATTTGCGCGACCAGATCGGTTGGTCCATTGAGGTATCGAGCCGGCCTACGCTGTGTCGCCGGGGCGAGTCCAACAATACCGGCGATATTGTCGAGACCGCGCTCATCTTGGGGCGCTGGGGCCACCCCGAATACTACGCCGATGCCGAGCGCATATTGCGCAGCCACTTGCTGCCGTCGCAATTGCGCGATGTCTCGTTTATCGTCGAGCCGGATAATCCCGAGGGGGTGGACGGCAAGCGCGCGGTGGCGCACAGGCTGCGCGGTGGCTTTGGTTTTCCGGCTCCCCACGGGCACGAGCCGCTGGGCATCTGGCAATCGAACAAGCCGCGCATTGGCTTTAATATCGACATTGTCGGCGGGTCCGTAGGCTCGCTAGCTGCGGCGTACAAGGCCGTGCTGCGCAGCGATAGAGTGGGGCATTGGGTGGATATGCTGTTCGATTGCGAGACCGATGCTCTCGCCGTGCAGTCGCCCTATACGCATCCGTGCCTAGCGGTCAAAGTCGAGCAGCCGGGAGCACTGCACGTGCGCCTGCCGCCTTGGCTCGACGGGGAACGATTCAACGTAGAAGGTGCCGAGCATCCGGCCTTGCGCGATGGCTATGCGGTGATCGAGCAGCCGCCCGTGGGGCGCTGGATCGGCTTTGCGTTTGACTTGCCCGTCCACGAGACGACCCTGACGTGGCGCGACAGCTCCATCCGCGCGCGGATGCGCGGCGACGAGGTGGTGGCGATGGATAACTTCGGTACGGATCTGACCTTTTTCCCGCCGTTTGATTGATCTTAGAAGCCGTCCTTGATCACGGCGTCCATGTAGTTGTAAAGTTGTTCGAGGCGACTGAGTTCAAAGCCACCGGCCGTCATTTTGCGAATCGGCTCGCCGTCGTCGCACCTGATAATTGTCACTGCGTCCGGTAGTGGGCGACGGCGGCGTCATCCAGTGCAATCCCGAGCCCATTTCCACGGGGCACGACAAAGTGTCCTGAAGCGAATTCCAGCGAGCCCCCGATCAGGTCGTTTTCGCGCACGAATGGCAGTTCATCGCAGGGCCGCAGATCGTTGGTCAAGGTCGCTTGCAGATGCGCCGAGAAGGCGGCCTGAATCCCTAGACACAACCCCCCGGTCTGAAGCCAGATCGGGCAACCCGCGGTCTCGGCGATGGCGGCGCTCCGCTTCACGGGAGCCACGTTGCCGCTGAGGTTGAAGCAATCCACGGCGTCTGCCTTGACCGCGCAGAGAACGGCGTACGGGTCGATGAGGTGCAACGCCTGCGGGATGTCGGTCTTGTGGCGCAGCAGCGAATACCACGCGTAGTTGACGTCGATCTTCTCTACCGGATCCTCGAAGCATTCAATGTTGTAGGGCGTCAGTTCCTTGGCGAGACGGACCGCGGTGGTGGGATATTTGAATCCGCAGTTGGGATCGACGCGAATGGCGTAGTCCACTCCCGCCGTCGCTGCTGCGATCAACTCCGCCTGGCGCACAATGTCGGCCGGATGCGCCTTGAGCTTGTGAACAGTGAAACCGAGAGCTGCAGCTCTTTCCGCCTCTCTGGCGGTCTCCTCCGGCGGCAGGTGGGGCGACCAGTACGCGACAGGTACTTCATCGCGTACCTTGTCGCCCATCAACCTCCACACTGGAACTCCTTTGGCTTGGGCGACAATGTCGTACAGAGCGCACTGCCACGGCTCGCTGGCGCGCTCCAGAGCCATACTTAGCGGATCTTTGCCGATGAGTCCATCCGCTTGCGGCTGCACTGCGCGGCACGGCTGCCAGATCTCCCCGAGGCCGATCAGGCCTTCGTCCGTGTGGACCCTCGCAATGGTGTGCTCCCAGTCCGCGTGGCCGACGTTGCGGATGGGGGCGATGTAGGGGACGTCCACTTCGATGAGTTCGATGTTGGTAATTTTCATCTAACTATCTCGCAGGTGTGATATAAAAGGGACTTCGGGGGTGCCTTTTGGCCCGCGGACCTGTCGACGCGAGCTCGCCGTTTGAATCTCACGCCTAAATCAGGCAAAGTACTCCTCGCCGTCCCGCAGCGCATTGCGGTGCGGCAGATATTCGACCACTAGCTCCACATCCACCAGGGTCACCGGGTGAATGAGTTGGGCGTCCTTCTCCACAACCTCCACCTCCACTGTGTTTATTCCCCGCTGGGGCAGGCGCTGGATCTGCTTGAGATCAATGTGTAGCCGGTACCCGTTGACCGCGTAATCCGGCCTGGGGCGCAACTGGTAGGTCCAGTCGGCCTTGCGCCACGCAGTCTCGGGCATTTCATCGCCATTCCACTTTAGTCTGATCCGGTCCTCGTACGTCAGGTGCTGCAACATCAGGCGCAACTCGCAGCGCCACAACTCGCCGGCTTGGTTCCGACCGGCCACGTCGTCGCTCACCTCCAGCGTGAACGACCGCGCTGGGTCTCCGCACGGCAATTCGGCCGGTAGCTGTTCGGCCAGGCCATAGGTAGGGGCTGACTTGGGATTGATGGGGATGCCGAGCTGGTACCTCTTGTCGAGATTGTCCAGCAAGTCTGGATGACCCATAAACCGCAGCCTTCCAGCCGCCTCGTCATCGTATGGATAGCGCTTGGGCATTGGGTAATACGTGTGGAAGAACACGCCGTGGGCCCCGGCGGCATAGGCATTGGCTGCAGCGGCCCGTACTGCTGGCCGGGAAAGCTCGGGGTTATTGGTCGATTCCATACCCGCCAACACCCGCACATCCCTACCTTCGGCGGCGGCGACAACGGCCCGCAATCCGGTGGTGTCGTTTGCAAAACCACCGACGACCTGCATACAGATCAGCGCGTCGATGATCCCCTCCTCGATCCAGGTCTCCACGTCCATCCCCATGCGCTTATTGCCGTCCAAGGTCGCGCCTATGCGGACCACCAACCGCTTGGGACGGCCCTGCTCTGCGGCGGCCCGGTCGCAGACCCGGCGTATTTCCCGCATCCACTCGGTCAAGGTCTCGGTGTGCTCGGCGACCTCCCCGCGGCCGATAAACGGCGCGTAGTCGTTCATGTTCAGTTCAATGCCGTCGCCGGGGTAATCCCCGACCAATTCGGCGATTATTGCCAGCCGGTCTGCCCGTACTTCGGGGACGGCAAAGGACAGCCGATTGGGGTTGTCGAAGCGGGCCTCGGGATACTCAGGCTCGTCGCCGACCTGCCATTCGGGATGCTCGGTGGTGAAGTCGGCCACCCGGCAATTGGTGACGCGGTCGTGCGGCGTGTGAATCATGTTCAACAGCAGGCTGGGCAGAAACTGGAAACCGCGCTGCTGCGCCCGCTGGCACACGAGCATGAGCGGGTCCGTGCCCTGTTCGATCATCAGCTTGGCGTTGTGCGCTGCCCGCCACCAAATGTCGTGGTCGGTCAGATCGACGTTGTGCCCCCAGCGCTCGCCTACCTTGGTGGCGTAGAGCAAAACACTGCAATCGCCTACAGCATAGGTGATGGTGTCAATGCCGAGGTCGACCAGCTCGTCGATGGGCTCTAGGTACTGCTTGGCCCCCATGGGCGGCTCGTACAAGTACACGCTTGAATGGCGGCCGTCGGTGTAGAACATCACTTCGTGGGTCTTGCTCATGATCGTCCTCCTCGTCTTCTGTCTCGCGCTGAGACCCGGTGCGTCAACAGGTGCAATTAACCCCAGCCGGGCGGCCCGATCAAGTCCCTTTGGCAGGTTCTTGACCCACCATCGACAATGCCCTATGCTTGGCCATTCGCCATCCCTAAATAATTGAGGACGCCCATGATCACCGATGCGCAATTGGCCCAGTACGAAGAGCAGGGCGCTGTGACCATAGACAGCCCCTTCACCTCCGAGCAGTTGGATAGGGCAGAGGCGGCGTGGGACCGCTTGCGCGACAACGGCGGTGCACCGTACAAGGATCCGGATTACATCGAAGTCGTCCAGCACCCGTACTTTGAGGAGGTGGCCAAGAAGCTGCTGCGCGCCGATGCGGTCCATCTGTGGTGGGGTCTGGCCCCCCACGAGCGGGCTCCGGCCTCGGCACCGTACGACGATCCCCATCAGCAGTGGGCGCGTGGGTGCCACGTGGACATCCAGGCCACGCTGGAAGATTTTGAGGCCACCCCCCGCCGGATGCGGGCCGAGCTGTGGTTCTGGCTCAACGATGTGCCTGCGCACCGCGGTGCCATGCGCATCCTGCCCGGCAGCCACCGCCTCATCATGGCGCACTGGAGTCGGGTCCTCCGGCCCGAGCACAAAGCCGAACTGCCCCGCGTGCACGGCCTGCGGCCAGCTCCAGTCCCGTCGACTGCGTCCGCTTTTCCCGAGTACATCCCGGACCTGGGCGAAAAGCCCTGGCTCGACTGCGAGCCCATTCCCGCAGTGGCGCGCCGGGGACAGATCCTAGTGCTCTGCAGCGCTGGATTGCACTCGGCTTGGCAGAATGAGGACACCGTGCCCCGCAAAGCCATGGGCACCTCGTGGATCGCCGCCGGGGTTTCGGGCGGCCTGCCCAAGAATCAGCGCGACGCCCTGATGGACTTTTTCCCCCGGCTGCGGCGCCAACTGCGCCCGGACCGCGCCCACATTGTGCCGGAGCATTTCGACTGGCTCTTTGACAGCGACTACGATCCGCGCTGGCCGGAGACTTTTCCGCCCTCACATTGAGAGGTTGTCCCGACCCGTCTAGAGGGTTCCGCCCGCTGAGCTTTTCCGCTAGCTCCTCTGGGAACTCGGCTGGACCTCTGCGATGAAGAAGTCGTCGGGGAGGATGCTCTTGGTTTCGACCCCGTGACTGTACTCGGGCAGCCCGATCGTCGTCACCACACCCATGGCCGTGAAGTGCTCGCACTCGCCGCTGGCCCCGCTCTTATTGCCCCCGCCGTGGCCGCGCAGCCAGGCGTCGTCGATGACGCGCACTCCCTTCCACATGCCCCGGGTGGCATTGAGGTGGCCGAAACGCGCCAGATCAGAGGCGCTGATGACGACCCAACCTGGGCCGCTGCGCACGACTTGGCCGCCGATTTCGTAGGGTGGGTCGAGGTAGGTGTACGCGTCCGGAATGGTGGGATAGAGGTATTTCCGCTCTTTCACTGCGCCGCCAGCGAGCCAGTCCCAGCGCTCGTACGGGATGCCAATAGCGTCGAACAGGCGCTCTTGGATCACGTCCTTGAGGTCGCGGCCCCAAACGTAGGTCAGCGCTTGGCCCAATCGCCAGAAGCCGGCGCTGCTGTACAGCCCTTGGGTGCCCGGTTCGGCATGGGCGTAGCAGTCGTAGAAGGGATCGCCCGTCCAAGTGGCCCATGCGGGGATGCCGGGAACTGCGTCCCGCTCTTCGAGACCCGTGCGCTGCTCCCGCCAGCGGTTGCCGATTTCAAAGGGAAAGCCGCCCCAGTGCAGGCTCTCATCGCGCCGCCCGATCAAGTGGCGCCAGGTGAGTTTTTGGTGGTGGCCGCAATCGAGGTACTTGTGCTCGTGCGATAGCTGTCCGGCCCCGGTCCACGTCTGGTGGATCGGCTCGTCCGGGTCGAGGAGGCCGTCGCCAACGGCCGCGCCCAGCGCCACCCACGTCAGGGCCTTGCCGACCGAGGCCGTCTGATGCCGATAGTGGGGGTCGCCCCAGGCGTGCATTAGGTATCCGCCGCGCGTGAGCACGGCGCCGTACTGGTCGCCGCTGTGATCTTCGCCGCCAAAGCTCGCCCCCCTGACATCGAGGCTGGCTAGCCAGGCGGCGAAGATCCGCGCATTGAGACCGGCTTCGGCGGGCGTGATCTGTATCCAGTCGCGATCCGGGTACGCGACCCAGTCCGGTACTTGTATCGTTGCCGTCGGGGCGATTAGATTCATGGTTTAACTTCTCTGTGTAGTGTATTGTAAGGATCTTTTTGGGAACTTGGTCAAGGTCGAGCGCATGGGCGACTTCCGCCCGATGCGCCCGGACACACCGACATCGACATCGCATGATCAAACTAGGCTGCAACGCCATGCTGCGGGTCGCCGAAGACCTGCCCTATGCCGACAAGGAAGACCCGCGCAACTGGCTGGACATCGCCGCCCTGGTGCGCCAGATCCGCGCCTGGGACCTCGACGTGGTCGACTTTCAGCTCTTCCGCGGCTTCCGCGCCCGGGACCCGGCCTATCTGCGCTCCATCAAGGCCCTCTGCCAGCAGTGCGGCCTGCCCATTGGCTTTTTGGGCGTGGGCCGCGGCTTTGTCGGCGTCGAGCAGATCGACGGCCGCCCCGAGGGCGTTGCCCTACCCCAAGCCGAACGCCGTCGGCGCATTGCCGAAGTCAAAGAGGGCATTGATCTGGCCGCCTTTATGGGCGCACCCTTGGTCCGCCTCTTCGGCGGCGGCATCCCCGCCGCCGCCGTCGACCGCCGCGTCCTGTGGCAGGACGCCATTGGTAGCTTCCAGGAGGTCTGCGACTACGCCGCCGGCAAAGGCGTGTTCGTCGGCCTCCACAACCACGCCCCGGTCATCGCGCCCACTGGGGACGATATTCTCAAAATACTGCGCGATGTCAACCGCGAAAACTTCACCTTCATCCTCGACACGGGCTGGTGGCAAGGCTCGCCGGGCGCGGCGCCCTCCGGGGCCGAGGATCCCGCGGTCGACTTCTATGACTTCATGGAGCAGACCGCGCCGCACGCCACCTATGTGCGGGCCAAAATATACAAAATCGACCGCGGCCGGGAGGAGTGGCTCGACTACGAGCGCATTGTCGAAATTCTCCGCCAAGTCGACTTCAACGGCAATATGTCCATCGTCTTCGAGGGCCAGGGCAATGCGGTGAGCGACCTCGAGGCCATTGGCCTGGCCGTCGACTACCTGCGGGGATTGCTCGCCTAGAAGTCGTAGACCGCGCCCCCGGCGATCAGCCTGTTGTACGCAGCCTCGAACTGGGCTACCTCGTCCGACGTCAGGCACGCCTCCAGCTTGAGGAACCCCATGGCGCGGAATTGGCCGACTTGGAGTGGGGTCAGCATGGTCAGCCCTCACTGCCCCGGCGGTTGGCGATGGAGCGCGGCGTTAGGTCGAAGAGGGTCTCGTGCCCGTGGAAGAAGCGGTCGAGTTCGTCGACCATCAGCTCGAAAAAGCGCGGGTAGCTCTGTACGGTTACGCCGGCGATGTGGGGGGTGACGAAGACGTTTTCCAAGTGGAGAATCTCCTTGTCGCCATAGGCGTTGTCCTCGCCCACATCCGGGTCGAACACGTCTAAACCGGCGACGATATCGCCCCGCTTGAGCCGCTTTACCAGCGCATCTGAATCTACTACTTTGCCGCGCGACACATTGACGAACACCGCGCCCGGCTGGATTAGGTCTAGCTCTCGTTGCCCGATCATGCGCTCGGTGCGCGGGGTGTGCGGGGCTAGGCAGACGATGGCGTCGCACTGGGACATCACGTTGTCCAGTGAGGTTTTGAGGAAGCCGACGGCGTCGGCCATCTCCCGCGCCAGATAGGGATCAAACACCCACACTTCGGTCTGGAAGGGGCGCAAAAATTGGATTAGCCGTCGGCCAATGTGCCCGCAGCCGATCAGGCCGACGCGCTTGCCGGTCAGATCGCCGTGGATGAAGCCAAAGTCGCTTTGCGGACGAGGACTCACGTCGCCGGCGATGAGGCGGCGGAATTGGGCACCGGCGTTGCGCAGGGAAATGATGATGAGCGCCAAGGCCCACTCGGACACTGGATACGACGAGCCGTTGGTCGTATCGACCGTGCAGATGCCCCGATCCCAGGCGGCTTCGACGGCAATGCGGCTGGCAAAGCGGTCGCCTTCCAACTCGCCGATGATTTTCAGGTTGGGGGCTTGATCCAAGATCGCGGCATCGATCGTGGGGCAGCCGTGGCAGACGACCAAGCCGTCGTAACTACTTAGCCGCTCGCCTAGCGCACGGGCGGTTTGGGGGTCTGCGTTGGTGTCGTAAATGCCGCCGCCTTCGCATTCAAACCAGTCCCAGTCGGCGAAGACTTCGAGGCGTTCGAAATCGGCTGCGGCGAGGTACTGCTCGCGCACGTGCTTGTTGCAGGCGATGAGTATTTGGGGGCGTGAGTTCATGTTGCAGTCTCCGTTTAAGTTGGTTGTTCCACTTCTACTAGCACTTGGCGTTGGGTCGGGTCAAAGGCGACTAAAGTAGCTCCGTCCTCTAGCAGAAAAGTGTCGCTTTTGAAGGCGGCACGACTCGCAGCTCGCGTCAATGGGCGGCCATCCACCCGCACTGAGCGCACCTCTCCATCGGTCAGGCGCAGGGTCAAGTCAGGAGTCTGCACCGGCAGGTCGAGGCGGATGGTGTTTCCCTCGACTGCGATCTCGGCCATTGCGCGGGCGCAGGCATAGGTGGTGATTTGGCTACAGGTGCGCCATTGGGTGCGCTCTCCCCTCGGATCGCGCTCGGCGAGACGATTCACCACCTTCTTGAATGCGTTAAAGCCGCGCCGGTCCTCATCGTGCAGCCCATAGAATCCCTGCCAATGGCTGATGAGCACGGCTGGTTCGCCCGCGTCGATGAGGGTTGGTAGGCGGCCACCTTCCAAGTCGGGAGTGATGTACTTGTCGGCATCGACCTCGCCATAGCCGGTCCAACTGCCGGTCCAGTCGCCGGTGGAGGCGATGATTTCGCCGGTGGCTTGTCCAGTTTGGCGATCGGGGTACCATACGGGCATATCCACCGTGTCGTCCCTAGAAATCCGCTGAAAAAAGTAGGGCACGGGGTTGCCCGTGACTTGGCGCACGGCCTCGCCAGCACAGCGGGCGTAAAAGGGCAAGGTGCGGCCGCCGAAGCCGCCCGGTGAAGTTACCCCTTGGGGTGTCAGGCCCACAGCGACTAGAATGCGGCACGCTTGGGCGATGTACTCGGTGACCAATTCTTCCTGATCTTCGGGCAGCGCGGCCCAATCGTATTGCTCCCATATTCTAGAGGGGAGCGGCTGCAAGGTCTTGGGGTCTAGCACGAACGTGTGGGTGAGCATCTCGGGCGTGATGTCGAAGGCGGGGACGATGACCTCGCGGCACATGGCCAGCCATTCGTCTTGTTGGGCTTTGCTGAAAAGAGGAAGCCCCTCGTCGATGCGTCCTAGGGCTGCCGGGCAGGGGACTACTGAGAATTTTCCTCGGACGCCGCTTGTTAGGCACCATTCGGCAAATTCGCGGGTAAAGGACGCAGGATGGACCACTGGCAGATCCTCCCAGCGCTGGGGACGGCCCTCGGCGATGGTGCGGTCGCGGAGGAAGAAATAGTTGAGGTTGACCAGCACCGTGGAATCGTCGAAGATGATGGACAAAGGCACCCGATCGAGGGCGTGACGGGCGATTTCAGCGAACAGGGGGCACCTCCTTTTGTTGGAATCTGCCGAGGCTGAGCGGCTGTTTGGCGTCTAATATACTATGCTGTCTTGCCGGGACAAAAACTACATCCAATGGGGTAAATCAGCCTCGTACCGGCTGAGGTTGACCTCTGATTTGCTAGACGGAGGATGCGACCGGTGACCAGTCGTCGGCGTGCCGTCGTGCGCCTCGCCGGTGTGGCCCTGCTGCTCAGTGGTTTGGCTTTCAATCCGCTGGCCCTCGCGCATTTTTTTCCGGGGCATCCGCTTGGTATCGAGGGTATCATCGTCCTCCAGATCGCCTTGCTCTTTGGCGGTGGTTGGCTCATTTGGCGATGCCCTCGGCTGCCGCTGATTTCCATTGCGCTTGTCGCTCTCGCCTTTGGCGCGGTTGCCGCCCTCGGAGGATACGGCACGGCTCGCTCACTGCAAAAGGTGCAGGAACGCAATCGGCTCTTGGCGACTATTGACCGCAGCGAAACGGTGCAGCAGCATCTGAGCGGCGAGGCTCTACCGCTTCTCGCTTTGGGGATGTACCAAGGGCAACTGCCCGCCGCGCCGGCTCGTCCGCTTTTTGGCGCTGCGGTTGATGTTGCGGACGTGGAGCAGACGGTGGAGGCGACTGAGATCGTCCCGGCGTTGGGGATTAAGCGCCAGCGATGGAGGATTGCACCTGCCGAGCAGGTCCACGGCGCAGACATTCAACTGTGGAATTCGCTTTTGGCTGCGGTACATTTCTTCGACTATACAGCCTTCCACATTGAGACCGGGCATTTTATCAACGCGGAAGAGACGATCTACCAAGCCCGTTTGCGCTTTGACGCCTCGGCGCAGACAGAAGACAGGGAGCGTGCGCAGATTCGGGCTTGGCTGATGCTCGAATGGCAGCAGGAGGAAGATGCTGCTTGGCGGATTCGACGCTGGGAGACCGAATCGTTGGAGATGCTGACGCGGGAGCAGGCGCTGTTTGCCGAAGTTCTCGACGAGGCGCTGCCGCGCGACGAGGACCGCGCCCGGGCTAGATTTTCGCGCCACGCCGAACTGGTGCGCCAGTCGTTTAGCGACTCTGCGTTTGTCGCGCCGCACCGCTATTTCACTCGTCAGGCCTTTGATCGCCATCCTGGCATCAGCGTCGTGGATATCGACGCCGATGGGTACGACGACCTATACATTGCCGTGCGCCGGGGTCGGAACATGCTGTTGCACAATGGCGACGATGGCGCGTTTACCGAGCGCGCGGCCCAATACGGTCTCGATGTGGAGCACCACACGGTCGCTGCGCTCTTCGCCGATTTTGACAACGATGGCGACCCGGATGTCTTCCTCGGCCGCACGCTCGCGCCCAGCCTCTACATGGTCAACGAGGACGGGCACTTCGCCTCCCGCGACTTGGGCGATGGCGTCTTGCCGTTCCTCGTGGCTTCAATCTCAGCGGCCGATTACGACGGTGACGGTCTGCTCGATGTGTACTTCTCCACGTATGCCGCGCGGATGTTGCTCGCCGCGGCCACTTCCGCTCCCCGTGCTGAGCTTTGGGGCGGCGCGCTGTTGGCCGACTTTCTGCCCGCGGACCACGCTCGCGTGCTCTACGACCTGAGCCGCGACCGCATCGGCCATCTCATCTACGACGCGCCCGGGTCGCCCAATGTTCTGTTGCGCAATCTCGGCAACGGACGCTTCGCTGCCACCGCCGCTGTGTGGCGCAATACGTTACAGGCGACTTGGGCCGACTACGACCGCGACGGCGATCCGGATCTCTACCTCGCCAACGACTTTGCCGCCAACAACTTGCTTCGCAATGACGGCGGTACTTTCGTCGATGTCACCGCGGAGAGCGGGGCTGCGGACCCAGGCTTTGGCATGGGCGCGAGTTGGGCCGATTACGATGGGGATGGCCACCAAGACCTGTACGTGACCAACATGCACAGCAGCGCCGGTCGCCGCATCACGGAAGCTGCTGGGCAGGCGGGTAAGACGTTTGCCCCTTTGGCGCGGGGGAACTCCCTCCTGCGGAACGGCAGTGAGGGCTTCACTCTCGTTGCAGACTCGCCGGTGGAGGACGGCGGCTGGGGCTGGGGCGGCCAGTTTTTGGACTTTGACAACGATGGATACCTCGACATCTACGCTCTGAGCGGCTATTACACTCCGCCGGCCGAAGTCGCTCTTCCCGAGGATACCTGAAGCTTGTTTTGGCGCACGGTCGTGCGTCATGGCCGGACGGATGGAGCGTACAACGTGGGGGCGCGGCTCGACGCTGGGGCTTCGCTCAGCGGGTATCAGCGCAATCGCTTCTTTCTCAATGTAGAAGGCCGCGATTTTATCGACGTGTCGGGTCTGTCGGCGGCGGATTCGCCTGCGGATGGTCGCGCCTTCGCCACCTTGGACTTCGATCGCGACGGCCGCATCGATTTGGCTGTCGTCAATGCCAACGAGCCGCTCTGCGAGTTGTTTGCCAACCGCAGCAAGGCGGGCCACATTCTCGCATTGCGGTTTGTGGGGGGTAACAACCGCGACGAGGTCTCGCGCGAATGGAGCGTGCGCGATGGGTATGGCGTACAAGTGGAAGTGGATGTCGGCGGGAGGACGCTGCTGCGCGAGCACCGGGCTGGCGAGGGCTTTTCGGCCCAGAACAGCGCGACCTTGCTTGTCGGCTTAGGTGCGCATCAACGAGCGGATGCTGTGCGCGTGCGCTGGCCTTCGGGACGAGTGCAGCAGGCTGCAGAAGTCGCCGCTGGTATGCTGGTAACGGTCTACGAAAACCCCCGGCACTCGCCTACGGGGGTGGCGTTTGTGGTGGTGCCGTACCGTAGCACGCCGTAATTTCATGACGCTCGACGGGAATACGGCTGCCATTGCAACGGTCCTGTCATCGCAGGCCCGCCTAGTAACTTCGAGGAGGTATAAAAAATGGTTGTTAATGTTGCTCATCGGGGTGCGTCGGGAAACTATCCCGAAAATACGTTGATCGCCTTTCAGAAGGCGTTGGAAATTGGCGTTGATGAGATTGAGTTGGATCTCTACATGACAAAGGACGAGCATCTAATTGTCATGCACGACTCAACCGTAGATCGGACGACAGATGGTACGGGCGCGATTGCCGAACTCACACTAGCTGAAATCAAGGCTCTCGACGCCGGAAGAGTGTTTGGCGAGCAGTTTCGGGGTGAGCGCGTGCCAACATGGGAGGAAGCATTAGACCTCGTACAAGGGAAGGTTAGACTCAACGTCCACCTCAAAGAAGGGGGCAATCCAGACGGTCGCTACGAACGCAAGGTTGCACGGGCATTGCGCGAGTTTCAGATGGTAGAGGCTTCTATTTTGGCATGCAGCGATGAAAGCGTTGGAATTTTTGCCGAGATTGACTCGCAGATTGAGTGCCGGCTCTTTCGCGCGGATCGCACACCAGAGGAATACATCCGAAAATCAGTAGAGATGGGGCTGCGGACGATGCAGCCGGGACGGGACATCACGACGCGGGAGTTTGTCCAAAAGGCCCATGCGGCAGGACGAGTTGTGCACGTCTTCTATGCGGATACCCCTGAAGATATGCGAGCTTATATCGAGATCGGCGTCGATGGGATTTTGACGAACTATCCGGAACGACTGAAGGCGGTTCTCACAGAAATTGAGTAGAGAGGCTGCATCGTCATACCAACTTTTTGAACACAAAAGCTCCCAACTCGTAGCTAAGTACGCGATCGTCGTCGTCAAACGTAAAGCGGGCGATTTCTCCGGCTGCACGACCTTCGCGAACAAGCCATTCCTCCTCCTTGTCCGTCGGTTCGAGGACTGCCGGGGCGTGTAGGGAATACGCAGACCCACCGTGCGCCGCAAGTCGTAGGCTGCCGGCGCGCACCTCAATGTCCACATCAATGCCCGGCTCGGCGCGATAATAACCGACAAAACGTCGCAATGCCTCTGGTGTTGGTTCAAGCGCTGGCTGCTCGGGTACAAGCGGCACTGCTTCGTCGGCATTCAGGACCATTTCAAGTACTTCTTCTGCAATCTCGAGACCTCCGTGCGGGGGCCACATGTTGATGAGAACAACTACGCCGGTTTTCCGCGGGATGTTGAACCACACCTGCGTACCAAAGCCGTGAATCCCGCCGCCGTGATTGTGATAGATATGGTTGCCGATGCGGGTTGCGCGCCAGCCTAGACATTGCCCCGCCGACCAGTCCAGCTCGACGTATTGCGGTTGTTGAATCTCCACCAGTGTTGATCCCTTGAGGACCTGTGCCCCGCGGCGATCTCCACCGTCGGTCTGGAATTGGAACGATACCCACTTTGCCAAGTCGCCAACGGTAGAATGCAGTTGACCCGCCGCTGAGATTCCGTTCAGGTGGGCGTAAGGAGCGCGTTCAGGGCGGTCTTGGTAGGGCGTTGGGTTATAACCGACAAAGAAGTGAGGACGCAATTCGTCCGTGAGGTCGAAGACCGTGGACGCTAGGCCGAGCGGCTCAATGATATTGGCGTGGACGTATTCGATGTATGGCGTGCCGGTGAGCCGGTACACCACCTCGCCGAGTAACCCAAATGCAAGGTTTGAGTATTTGAAAGCGGAGTCCTGCGGGATGACAATCCCCGTCTCCGGCAGTTTGCCGAGCATCTCCTCGCGGCTTGGGAAGTCGAGATCATTCCAACCGTGCGTCGGCGACTCGGTGACCAAGCCGGAGCGGTGTGTCAACAATCGTCGGAGCGTCACACCATTGACATCGCCGTGGATAGCGCGAGCTGAAGCAAATTCGGGGATGTGCTGTGCTAGTGGATCGTCCAACTTGAGTTGTCCCGCATCCCGCAACTGCATAATCGCAGTTGTCGTGAACGTCTTGGTCACTGAGGCGACGCGGGCAATCGTGCTTGCAGTAGGTTTTTTGCCCGAATCGAGATCCGCTGCACCGAACCCGCCGAACCAAGCGAGTTTTCGGTCACGGATAATGCCGAGCGCCATGCCGGGAAGTCTATACTTGGCAACCGTTGTTGCTGCCAAGCGTTCGATGTCTGGTATCAAAGTTTGGAGAACACAATCTGCCATTTGTAATTGTAATCTTTCTACGGTCGCCGCCGTGCCCTACGCTTGATCCAGCGCCCACCGGGTCGCCGCTACGTGAGTTACGCTGTCGCCGAGGGTCATGTAGTACACGGTGAACAGCGAGCCGTCCGAGAGTTCGACTGTTCGCGGATAACCCAGATCGGCGGGCGTGCCTTTCCCGGTCACCGTCCCATCGGTGGTGAGACCGTCGTCGCGCAGTGCGATCTCGTCGGCGATTTCCCACGTTGCGCAGCCGTCGCGAGACAGGCAGGCCCGCACCCCGTACGGAGCCCGCCGGTATCCGTAGCTGCAGAGGACATCGCCGCTGCTTAGCAGTAACAAGTGCGGAGGATATCCCCACATCTCGGTCTTTCTGACCTCGCTCCAGGTTTTCCCGCTGTCGTCCGAGTGCGTCTGAAAAAGGTACTTTTTTTCCGGTGGAATGGCTTTGCTGCCGCTGGACGTGCGCACCATCGCCACGATGCGTCCGCTCGGCAGCGTTAGGAGGCTGCTCTCGTTGAACGGATGCTCTCCGCCGTCGTACGCCATCGTCACCATCTCATAGGTATCGCCGCCATCTTCCGAGCGCAGCACCCAGGCCCGGAACGGATCGCCTGCCGAGGCGCTGCCGTACACTTGGCTCACGATGGTATCGTCGGCGAGAACGCAGCTCGTCAGGTCGGTCCCGTTGCGGATCAGGGCGAAGAACGGCAGCTCTGCGCCGCTCCTGAGCAGACGACACTCCCAGTCGCTTGATCCCGGTCGCTTGCGCGACATTTGCAGACTGTGCTCCACGTGGATGCGTTCGGGGAACTCCTCCACTGCAAAACCGCGTCGCGCGAACTCCTCCCTGCGCTCGGGCGGGTACGCGTTGATGGGCCTGGAGATCCTGATCTGGGTGCCGTCGCTCAGCACGGCGCTTCTCAACGTCTCCGGGCACTCGCGGTACTGGTCGTCCTTCCCCTCCTCGAACCAATTGTCTCCGCCGTCCGGCGAGAACAGTTCCACGTGACCAGTTGCGCCTCCCGCCAGTCCACCTGAATGAGAGTCCGCTGCACCTTCGATGCCGCGCGCCAGCGGCGTGTGGGAGTTCCAGTTGAAACCGACCCAGAGCTCGTCGCGGTCTCCCTTTACCACAGTCGGGAAGCTGGAATACCGAGCGTCGTCCCAGTACAACACGGAATGGCTTTGCTGCATGAATTGTCGTTCTTTTAGTCGATGCGGTTAAAAAAGACAGGCTCCTTAGTAGCTTGGGCATGACCAAAAAATCAATGCCTTCTCTGCCAAAATTGCAACCCGTCCAATGATAGACAAACCGCGGGCGCGCAAAACGCGGGTCTGCAACGAGGGCATCATGCAGCCGATAGATATTGGAT
>JAPPEG010000086.1 GCA_028875345.1 Gemmatimonadota bacterium | reverse complement strand
TTGGAAGGCTCGCGCTCTAGCCAACTGAGCTATTCCCGCTCGAGCCGGATTAATGCCCGTTTAATTTACAGAAGTCTAAATATATAACAGCCTCTTTAATATGTCAAGAATACTGGGCGCAGCCTCAAAACGCGAAACTCCCGGAAAGACGCGGGCCTTTCCGGGAGTCGCCAAGTAAACTAGATACTTGCGCTCAGCGCGTAATTTTGACAATCCTGTAATGCAGCTTGCCAACAGGTACTTCAATCTCGATTTCTTCTCCTACTTCGTGCCCGAGCAACCCTTTGCCTATCGGCGAAACCGTGGAGATCTTCCCCGCTTCAAAATCCGCTTCCTCGGGCGCGACGAGCGTATAGGTGAGCTGCCGCGCCTTCGCGAGGTCCTCTAGCTCTACAGTGGCCCCGATATAGACCTTGTCTTCTGGAATCGCCTCGTTTTCTAGCAGGCGAGCCCGGCTGAGTGTCTCTTCGAGCTTGCCGATGCGCTGCTCTAGGAAGAGCAACCTTTCTTTGGCCGCCGAATACTCGGCGTTCTCGGATAGATCGCCAAACTCCCGTGCCCGCTGCAAAGCCTGGCGTACTGCCGGGCGTTCGGTCTCCTTGAGTCCCTTCAACTCGCCCTGAAGTTTTTCGTAGCCTTCTCGCGAAAGATATACTTCACTCATACAAAGCCTCTAGCAGGAGAGAACAACATGCGCTATTCAATACAAAAAGCGGAAGCGCGCTACCGCTTCCGCTCCTCAAGTAAATTAATGTACTAAAAACGATGCCTAGGTGCAAGCTAAGGGACTTGCCCAAGTTCGCTACCCTCCTTTTAATAAAATAACCTGAAACACGAGTCTTCCCTTCCCAACAAGCACTCACACGTCTCATGGCATTGACACTCCTGCACTTTGCCGACCTGCATCTGGGCGTCGAAAACCACGGCAGCCTCGACCCAAGCACCGGCTTGCATTCGCGGGTTCGAGATTTTGCCGCCAGCCTAGAAGCGGTCTTTGACCTAGCCATTGAAAAGGCGGTCGATTTGGTCCTCTTCGCTGGCGACATGTACAAAAATTGCGATCCGACCCCGACCCACCAGCGCGTCTTGGCCCGCCAGCTCCAGCGCCTACAAGCGGCCAGCATCCCCATCGTGCTGGTGGTGGGCAACCACGACGCGCCGGGCGCTTTCGGCAAAGCCACTTCGGTTGACATTTTCAGCACTCTGCGGTTAGAGGGCACTCATGTCATCCGCCGCCCGGAGTTCCTGCGAATCGAGACCGCCAACGGTCCCGTGCAAGTAGCTGGCTTGCCCTGGCCGACGCGCCATGCCCTACTCACCCGCGATAAATACCGCGACTGGCCCCTAGAGGAAATCCGCGTCGAGATCCAAAAGATCTGCGCAGCCCAGATCGACGAGTATGCCCGACAGCTCGACCCAACGCTGCCGGGCATACTCGTTGCCCACCTCGCCGCTACCGACGCCGTCTATTCTGGAGGCGAACGCACCGCTATCATCGGCCAAGACCCCGTTTTGCTCACCAGCACCTTGGCTAACCCCGCCTACGACTACGTCGCCTTGGGGCACATCCACAAATACCAAGACCTCAATCCCGGCCAACATCCGCCTGTGGTCTATTCAGGCAGCCTAGAGCGCATTGACTTTGGCGAGGAAGGCGAAGACAAGGGCTTCTGCCTCGTACGCATCGCAGAGGACGCAACCGCGCCGAGGGGCCGGGCAACCACTTTTGAGTTCGTCCCCGTTCCAGCGCGGCGCTTTGCGACCATCAAGCTAAAGGTCCTCGATGGCCAAGACGCGACCGAGCGCATCGTCGCTGCCTGCGCCGAGGCCGATATAGCAGACGCCGTAGTCCGCATCCTCTATGACCTGCCCGCAGGCTATACCACACCGGTGGACTTACAACAAGTGCGGCAGGCACTCGAACCGGCCTTCCACGTCGCCTCCATCCAGCCGCGTTTTGCTCCAGAAGTGATCCAACGCCGTGCCGAAATCAGCGAGGAAGCCGAACTAGGCGATGCCCTTGACCGCTATATTGACAACAGCCCAGATCTGCAAACACACCGCGCCGAGCTCAAAAGCTATGCGCTCCATCTAGAGCGCGAGCTTGAAGCTGGCCAACGCGACGAAGACGACGGATGATCCCTCTCTCCCTTTCGCTGCGCAATTTTCTCAGCTACGGCGAGGAGGTGCCACCGCTCGACTTTACCCAGTTTCACGTCGCCTGCCTCACGGGTGGCAATGGCCACGGCAAATCCGCCCTGCTCGACGGGATTACCTACGCTCTATGGGGCCAAGCCCGCAAAAGCCGCAGCGACGAAGAACTGTGTCGGATCGGGGCCAGAGAGATGCGGGTTGACTTCGACTTTGCCCTCGGCGAAAAGCACTTCCGCGTCATCCGCAGCTGGCGCCGCACCAAGCGAGGCGTCCCGGCCCTAGACTTACAAGTAGAAAGCGACGGCATTTTCCGCACTCTCTCCGAAGGCGAAGGCATTAATCCCACCCAGCGGCGCATCAATGAACTCCTATCCATGGACTACGACACCTTCGTCAACTCGGCCTTCATAGTCCAAGGGCGCGCCGACGAGTTCACCCAGAAAAACGCTAGACAGCGCAAGGAAGTCCTCGGGCGAATCCTCGGCCTAGGGCGCTACGACCAGCTCCAAGGCATGGCCCGGGTCCGCTATCAAGAGCACCAGCGCCAGAGTGAGACCCTGCAAACCCGCCTCAGCGAGCTCGATGCCGAATTGGCCAAGCGCGAAGGCTACGAATCCAAACTACGCGCTGTCGACGACCGCCTTGCTCTACTCGGCAGCAAAATCAGCAGCCGAGAAAAAGCGCAAGCCAAATTGGAGGCCCAGCGCCTAGAGTTGGTGAAGATCCGCCAGCGTGTCGCTGAGCTAGAACGGGCACAACAGCGCGTTGCCGAGCGGGCGCAGCAGGTCTCTGCCGAACTCGAAAACCTGCGGGAGCAGCAGCGCCAAGACAGCGAAATCCTAGCGGCCGCCGAATCTATTGAGCGAGATTTTGCGACCTATAATCAGCTCCACACCCAAATCGACCTGATCGAACAAAAAGCTCAGGAGCACGGCGAGTTAGAGGTCCATCGCCGTCAGCTAGAAGAGCGGATCGCCCAAGCGCGCCAAGAAGTGGAGCGGCAGCAAGAGCGCTGGGCGGCCACTCTCGGCGAGCGACAGCGACAACTCGACGATCATCAAGCCTTGCTCAATCGGGAGCAGACCATTGCCATCCGCTACGCCCAATTCAAAACTATCAGCGAGCAGATCCAAGCCCTAGAGCAGGCGCGGATTCGCTACGAGAATCTCCTCAGCGAACGCCGTCGCCTTGCACACGAACTATCGCTTGCAGAGGAGCATCGCAAAAACCAGCGCCAAGTACTCGCCAGGCAATCGGCCCAGCTAGAACGAGCTACCTCCGAGGAGGAAACCCTAGCAGCCCACATCCACCAGCTACAAGCGCAACGGACCCAATTACAGGCCAAAGCCGAGGAACGGGACCGCCTCAAGGACGAGGGCAGCGATCTCAATGCCCAGATCACCGAGCGGCAGCAAAAAGTCCGCGCCGAAGAAGAAGAATTAGCCAACGAGCGCCAACAGGCTCAGACCTTGGCCGGTCCCGACGATGCCAATTGCCCATTGTGCGGCAGTGCACTCGACGCCGGACACCGCCAGCAGGTCGCGGCAGAACTCTCGCAACGGGAAGAACGCCGCCAACAGCGCATCGCCGTTCTCGGCAGCGAACTGGCCACTCTCGACGACCAGTTGCAAAAGATGCGCACGCACTACAAGGCCCTTGGCGAGGAAATCGCGCCCCTCCAGCAGGTCCACCAAGAATTGGTCACTGGAGAGACTCGCCTCGCGCAAATACGGGAATCGGCCGCTGAGGCCCAGTCGCTAGCTGAGCAATTAGCCGCCCTTGACCGCGAACTCGAAGACCAATCATACGCTCCCAGCGAACGCGAACGCCTTCACAAGCTAGCCGGAGAAATCGGGCTATTGGGCTACAGCAGCGCCGAGCACGAGACACTAGGCCAAAAGCTCGCCGAGTTGCGCCCAGTCGAAGCTGAGTACGCCCGCTTGCAGGATGCCAAAAGCCAAACTGACCGGCTCAAAAGCGAGCGAGCCGAAGCCCAAAACCAACTCGAGCGGGCCGACCGCCAACTCGCCGAGGCCCACTATGCCCAAGAAGAACGGGAACAATTCGGCCAAGTCCAGCAGCAGATTGTAGCCTTGGGCTACGACAGTGTCGAACACCAGCGGTTGCGCCAACAACAGGACGATCTGCGCGACAGCGCGCGACAATTCGAGCGCCTGCAACACGCCCGCCAACGCCGAGCTTCGTCCGGCGAATCGCGGGTGCGCTACGAAGCCGAAGCCTCCACCTTAGCAGAACAATTGCAGACTATAAAAGAAGAAAAGGAAGCTTTGCACGAGCAGGCTGGCGAGTTAGAAGATGTCGATAGGAAGCTCGGCGAAAACCAAGCTCAATTGGAAAAGCTACGGGTCGAGCGAGACCAACACCTCCAGCGTCGGGGCAACCTAGAGGCCCTGTGCGCACGCTGCGCCGAGTTGGCTCAGGAGCAAGACCAACTACGCGAAAAACTCCAAGGCACCCAGCGACAGGCCTGGATTTACCAACAACTCGATAGGGCGTTCGGCAAGGACGGGATCCAAGCGCTGATTATCGAAAACGCCGTCCCGCAGATCGCCGAAGAAGCCAACGCCATTCTCGCACGCTTGACCGACAACCGCATCCAAGTCGCCTTTGAGTCGCTGCGCGATCTCAAAAAAGGCGGCACCCGCGAAACCCTCGATGTCAAGATCGCCGACGAGGTCGGCGAGCGCTCCTATCACCTCTATTCTGGGGGTGAGGCATTCCGCACCAATTTTGCCTTGCGCATTGCGCTCTCTAAAGTGCTGGCCATGCGCTCGGGCACCCGTCTCCATACCCTCTTTATCGACGAGGGCTTCGGCACCCAAGACGAACAGGGCCTAGAACAACTCATCGAAGCGATCCAAAAAGTCAGCGAGGATTTCAAGAAGGTATTGATCGTCACACATCTCGACCAACTCAAAGCGGCCTTTCCAGTGCAAATCGAGGTCACTAAACATCCCGATCTAGGCTCGCGTTTCTCCGTGACGCAGCACGCCTAGCTTCTTGCTCATTATGGCCCACTACGACGAATATCACGCCGCCCGCACCGGCGCGGCCCTACGCGACGCGCAAGCCTCATTTCGCTTGTACATGTGCGGTGCCGATCACCTCGACTTCCTGCATCGCATGACCTCCAACGACTTCCACAACCTGCAAATAGGGCACGGCCTCGAAGCTGTCTTTATCGAACAGCGAGCGCGGATTCTCGATCTCGCCACCTGTTATCGCGGTCCAGACGCCACGGCCTTGATCCTGAGTCCCGATTCGCGCGCCACAATCCCAAATTGGTTGGACCGCTTTGTCTTTGCCGAGGCCCTCGAATTGGCAGACCAGACAGACGAGACATCCATGTTCGAACTCGTCGGCCCGCAAGCCGCCCAGCTAGTCACCCATGCATTGAACGCGGATCTGTCAAGACTTCAGGATCACCAACTACTCGATCCCCAGGTCGCCGACGACCTGTGGCTAGCGCGCACGACCGGGCCGGGGCTACGCGCCTTCGGGCCGCCCGCAACCGTAAAGAACCTTTGGCAACGCCTCGCCGCCGCAGGTGCTCGTCCAATAGGGACGGCGACGTGGGAAATTTTGCGCGTCGAACAGGGCCTTCCTCTGCTCGGACGAGAACTGACCCAAAATTACAACCCCTGGGAAGCAGGGCTTGGTCGCGCTATTCATCTAGATAAAGGCTGCTATATCGGCCAAGAAGTCATCGCTCGCTTAGATACCTACGACAAAGTCAAACAGCATCTAGTCGGGCTGCGGCTTTCCACCACCAAACTGCCGCCAACGGGACAACCACTGCGCGACGGCGCGCGCGAAGTAGGTCGCATCACTTCGGCCGTCCACTCTCCCAGCCTCGGCCCGATTGCCCTCGCCTATGTGCGGCGGAGCGCTTGCGCCGAGGGCACTGTGCTAGACGCAGATGGAGCGCAAGCTACCGTAGTCTCCTTGCCTTTTTTCTCGCATGAGTCCCGCTAGGACCAGCGGACACCGCAAGATAGTCCACATTGGCCTCGATAGCGGCCCCGGCCCGCACCACAACACCCGTGCCTACGCCGAATTCACCGCGCTCCTGCGCGAATACACCGACTGGATCGAATGGGGCGACGGCTACGCCATTCTCGACGTCACCGACAATAAGCTCGACATCCCCTTCGGAATGCGCGTCGCCAAGATGATCAAGAGCGATATCAAGCGGCAACTAAGCTGGAGCGTTTCCATTGGGTTGGCACCCAGCAAATTCTTGGCGCAACTAGCGATGGAACGTCAGCGGCCCGATGGCCTAACAGTCGTACTGCCCGAACAGATAGGGGATTTTCTCGCCGACGTGCCCATTGACCAGCTTCCCGGCGTGGGAGCCGTTACGCGTCAGCAGTTCGCGGCCATGCAAATAGAACACATCGGTGCGCTGGTCCAAGTGCCACTGAACGAACTCGTGCGCCGCTTTGGCCAGCGAGGAAGCAGCTTTTGGCACCTCGCCCAAGGTTGGGACGATGACTCGGTCGCCCCAGCCGAACAGCTTGACCAAATCCGCGAGGATGCTTCCTTTGCCGCCCCGCTCTATACCCGTGAAGAAATGCGCGATGCCTTGCGCGAACTAGCCGCCGCGCTCTGCGGGCGCTTGCAGCGCCGAGGACTACAAGCACGCGACGTAACCCTAACGGTACGCTATCCAGATTTTCGCACCGCGACGCGCACATCGCGCTTAGCCACTTTTACCGATCGCGCTCAAGCCGTCTTCGCCGCGGCCTACGAGCTATTAGAGCAGACCGAAGTCGGTGACTTGGGCGTTCGCCTGCTCGGCATTGGGTTGGGAGGATTTGACGAGGAGGAGATCGAACAGCTCGATTTGTTTGCCAGTGAAAAATCTTAGGCCGCGGCCTGCGGCAATACCGAATCTCCATAGGGCAGCGCCCAGATCCGGGCCTCGGAACCGACCACCTCGTGCGCGGCTGCTAGGGCTTGGCCTAAGTCATCGAAAGGCACTAAGCCGACGCGGCCGATGGCCTCAGCCGGCAGCGACGAGACCAAATGCACGCGGGCCTTTTTCATCACCGCGGCAATGGCAGCGGCCTTGTGCCCGCCCAAGACGAATTCCCGCTCTATGCGCGCGAGAATCTCGTCGGCCGAACCCGCCTCCTGCAACCAAGAGGCAAAGGTAGCGCTGCCCAGCCCCTCTCGGCATTCAGCCACCCAGACGATGACCCCTCCTTCGCGCACGGCATGTACGGCGTTGTCGAGGGCTTTTTGCGCTTGGTACATATTGACGTCTAGCGGATAGCCACCCGCGCTGACGAGGACAATATCAGCACATCGCGCGATCGGCACGGCCCCGCGATCGGCCACCCGCTCGCACCCTTTGCGGTGGGCCGCTCGCACGTGTCCGGCAAAGGCGGCAACAATGCGGTGGCGATCATCGACGATCGCATTGAGGATGAAGTCGATCCCCAACATGGCCGCCCCTTCTTCTAAATCTTCCCGCACCGGATTGCCCTCAAGCCGCCCAGTCTCTGCGCCGGGCCGAGCCATCAGGCCGTGATTGGCCGCTATGGAGCTGGGAGAGGCACAGCCGGGCAAGACCGCTTTGGCCCCACCCGAAAAACCAGCGAAGTAGTGGAATTCCAAATTGCCCAAACAAATCCGCACATCGGCCTCCACCAAGGGACGAAACAGCTCCACAGGCGTACTGCGGGAAGTGACGCCCAGCCGCACCACGTCTTGCGGATCGTGGTTCACCACCCGCACCCGATCATAGACCGCCGGCCCCACCAAGGTGGCCAACTCGGCTGCGGTCTGCGCTCGATGCAGCCCCAAGGCCACGACCACAGTCACGTCGGCGTCCCGCACACCGGCCGCGGCGAGTTCCTCCAGCACCGGCGGCAACAGGCGATCCGTCGGGCAGGGCCGGGTCATGTCGCTGACGACAATTGCGACCTGCTGGCTGGGCCGCACCAAGGCGCGCAATGCTGGCGTACCCACGGGCCGAGCTAGCGCATCCCGCACCATCGCAAGTTCCGCACCATCGCCGCATTGTTCCGTTCTCGGCAGAACGACGCCTAGCAGACGCTCGCTGGGCACGGCAACTTGCAACTGAGAGTCGCCAAAGGGCAGCTCGATTTGCGTCGCAGCCATAAGTCTTCCTCAGTTGTCGAGGGCGCAGGCACCAGCACCGCGCGGATCGCCGCAGGTGCCGCACGGCCCTATTGGTTCGCGCTCGCCGGCAGCGCGGCCGGCGACGGCAAAACTCGACAGTTTCTTCTCCAACTCTGCACTTTCACAAGACGGGCAAGCGGCTGTCACCGTCCCTTGGATGAGCGCGTCGAACTCCGCGCCGCACTCCTTGCAGGCGTATTCAAAAATCGGCATGGCTCAGGCTCCGTGCAGGGCCGGCTGATACAGGCCCACACTGTAGAATTCATAAGAAGCCGCTTTGTCCGGGAAATCAATTACGTGCACCGTAAAACGAGCCGGCACCCCGGTGTTGGGCATATAGTCGCGGAAAAAGCTACTATAGGCTTGGGCGTATTCCTGGTAAATGCGCTGTTGTTCCTCGTGAAAGCACTGCGGATCGGTCAGCGGGTTGACGTCCTTGGGCTGAGCGCCGAAGGCGTGGACCTCGATGAAATCTATCTGGTCAATCGAATCGCAAATCCCGGCTTCTTGCAGCCACTTTTCCCAACAGCGGAAGACCAACTCGACTTCGACGGAAGGCGTCATCCTCACCAGCTCGTCGCGGCCGAGAATCCCATGAGCCGAATGCCCGCCGGTCAAGCCAGCGAAGTAGATCTTCAAGTCGCCGTTGTCCAGTGCCTCAGTTACCAAGGCCGATAAGGTTGGGTGGTCCCCGCCGTAGTAATAGGTCAATCGACCGCGTTGCTTGACGTTAAATGCCATCGTAATCCTTTCACTTCGCGTTAAAGTGCTTCGACGAAAATTTCGGCCCAATGCCGCGCCCGCCGCTCGGTGAAATCGGCAATCTGGTGGCGGCACGAAGTGCCTACGGCCGAGATCTCTACGTCTTCTCCGGCCTCTTCTAGCACGGCAAAGAGCCGCTCTTGCCCCACGGCGCGCGATATTTCAAAGTGCTCTTTCTCGTAACCAAAGCTACCAGCCATGCCACAACAGCCCGACGGAATTTCCTCAGCGCTAAAGTGGGGCGGCATGTTGAGTACGGCCAATGTCGCGGCCGTCCCCGTCAGGGCCTTTTGATGGCAGTGGCCATGCACCAAAATATGGCGGGCTGTCTGGGCAAACTCCAAATCGAGCGGCGACTCGCGGACGAGAAAGTCCTCGAGTAAGACAACCTGCTCCGCCACGCGCTGGCTTTGCGGGTCGTCAACCAAGTCTAGGTAATCATCGCTGAGAGCCGACGCGCAGCTCGGCTCTAGCCCGATAATCGGGACCCCTTCTTCGGCCCAAGGCGCGAGTACCTCCACATTGCGCTGCGCCAATGCGCGAGCGCGGTCGAGAAAGCCCTTGGATATGAACGGCCGGCCGCAACAGACTTTATTGGCGACCACAACGACCTCATACCCGGCGCGTTCCAAGATAATCGTCGCCGCCATGCCAATGGCCGGTTCGTTGTACTCGACGAAGGTATCGTTGAAGAGCACGACGCGGCCCTTGTCGCCGCGAGCCGGCCGGCGGCCGGCGAACCAGCGCGAAAACGGCTGGCGGGCAAAGGCCGGCAGTTGCCGCTGCCGGTCAATGCCCAAAAACGCGTCCAACAACCAGCGGTTGAGCCTGCTGCGACCGATCCAATTCGACAGCGGGGCCAACGCCGATCCCAAACGGCTAATGCGGGCTATGTCGGCAAAGAGCCGCGACCGCAGCGGATAGCCATGCTCGCGATGGTAGTGGGCGAGAAATTCGTACTTGAGCTTGGCCATATCCACACTCGACGGACATTCGGCTTTGCAGGCTTTGCACTCCAAGCAGAGGTCCATCACGCGGTGGACCTCTCGGCTGTGCAGACCGTCGGGCAACGTGCCGGCGAGCGCGGCGCGCAAGGCATTGGCCCGGCCGCGGGTGGTGTGTTCCTCGTCTAAAGTCGCCATGTACGAAGGGCACATCGTGCCCACCAGCTTTTTGCGGCAGTGGCCCACCCCGGAGCACATTTCAACGGCTTCCTGAAAGCCGCCGGCCTCGCTAAAGCTGAAAAATGTCTCCACCTGGGGCGTCTGATAATCCTCGTGGTAGCGCAGATTCTCGTCCATCCGAGGAGGGCGGGTGATCTTGCCGGGATTCATAATCCCCTGTGGATCAAAAGCGTCCTTAACCTCGACAAAAGCCGCGACTAACTCCGGGCTAAACATCTTGGCGATCCACTCGCTGCGAGCCAAGCCATCACCGTGCTCCCCCGACATGGCTCCACCGTATTCGAGCACCATGTCGCTCATCCGCTCCTCCATCTGGCGCAGGAGCTTTATGCCCTCGGGATCCTTGAGGCTGAAAATGGGCCGGATGTGCAACAGACCGACGCTCGCGTGCCCGTAGTATTCGGCCTCAATCCCCAATTCCTCCATCAGCGCGACCACCCGACGAATGTAGTCGGGCAACTTGGCGACCGGGACGCTGGTATCCTCCACCCCAGGCTGAGGCTTGGGATCGCCCTTCATGCCCATCAAAAGCCCCAACCCGGCCTTGCGCAAATCCCAGATGGCCTTCTGATCCCCGGCGACCACGGCCCGCGTAAACGCGTAGCCCATCCCGCGTTCCCGCAATCGCTCTTCCAATTCGTCCATCTTGTGGCCTAGCTCGTCTTTGGAGTCCGCGTAGTACTCGACTATGAGCAGAGCGGCCGGATCGCCTGTGAGGAAGCGGCGGCTCGGGGCGTGTTCGACCGAACCTTTAGTCTGGTCGAGCAAAATCTTGTCAATCAGTTCGCTGGCGACCGGTGCGGTCTCTAACGCGGTCAGATTGGCCTCCATGGCCTCGACCAAGTCGTGGAAGTGGACGGCCACCAAGCTTTTGTGCGCGGGTAGCTCTACCAAGTTCAATCGCGCCTCAACGACTGCACAGAGCGTACCCTCCGAGCCGACGACCAGCTTGCTCAGGTCAAAGGGAGCACCGTCGATAAATTCGTCGAGATTGTAGCCCGAGACGCGGCGCATCACTTGGGGAAAGCCCGTGCGAATCTGCGCTTCGCGCTCGCGGACGATGCGACGAATTTCGCGATAAATGCGCCCTTCAAAGCTGTCCAAGCCCGCGCGGCGTTCGCACTCTTCGTCGTCTAGCGGCCCGAATACCGCTTGCGAGCCGTCGGCCAGCACCACCTTTAGCTCTAGAATGTGGTCGATGGTCTTGCCGTATATCATGGAGTGCGCACCGCAGGAATTGTTGCCGATCATGCCGCCGATATTGGCCCTACTACTCGTGGAAACATCGGGCGCGAAAATCAGGCCGTAGGGCTGTAAGTAGGCATTGAGTTCATCGAGCACCAAGCCCGGCTGGACCCGGACCCAGTGCTCGTCCGGGTTGAACTCCAAGATCTGGTTCATGTATTTGGAAAAATCGAGATGGACCGCCGCCCCCACCGACTGACCCGCCAAACTCGTCCCGCCGCCGCGCGGCAAAACCGCCGCCCCCTGCTCAGCGGCAATTTTTACTGCGGCGACCACATCGGCCTCGTCTTTGGGCACGACCAGCCCCAAAGGCTCCATCTCGTAGATGCTGGCGTCAGTGCGGTAGAGCATCCGCGAAACCGCGTCAAAGCGCACTTCGCCTCGAATGGCCTGTTGCAAGGCCATTTCCAATGTATTTCTATCCATAATTTAGGCATTGATCGGCAGCACGCACCTTCTTCGCCCTGCCGGGGGCCTAGCGCGCGCTTTGGTCAACTTGGTAGGGACACTTCAATACTAAGAACGCACGCTACGGACCGTCAAATTTCCGCACTTGTCGCTTTCTTTATTTCTGCAAACGAGTGGTTTATTTTTTTTGAAAAAAATATCCAACATGTTGTTGACAATCATTCTCAACCCCAATAGATTGGTTAATCACCACGTGGTTAGCGCGCAAAAGAGGGGGCTTCCGGGACAAGGGGAGATCGCGGAAGTCCCCACTTTTTATCTCACAAAATCTCATGTCTCAATCACAGCCAGTCACTGTCCGCATCTACAATAAGACCTATCATCTCGTCAACAGCGACGATCAAGATCCTGAGTACGTTCGGCTCGCTGCGGCCTACCTCGACGAGAAGATGCAGCAGACCGCCGCGACGATCAAACATCGGGCTGAGTTCGACATCGCCATCCTAGCCGCGCTCAATATCGCCGAGGAAGTGCTCCGCGCTCGTCAACACAAAGACGCGCTGCTCAACCGCACTGATGCCCGCCTCGACTCCTTCAACCGCTTGCTGTCCGACGCGCCCTCCACCACAGACAGCCCTCCCACCGACGCCAAGCGGTTCTAATTCTCTTTCATATATAATACTCGATTTCTCCATTCTGCGACTCCTGCGAACGAGGCACATTGAGCGGACACCGCGCCTTGTAGTCGGGATGGAGCCGTGCCCACAGATAATCGAGCGCGTGCTGGTTCCAACGAAAAAAGTGATCGCGGCCGATCTGCTCCATCAGTCCCGACCGCTCCAGCGCGTCGGTAAGCTGCCGTTTGGCCCGCGTAAAGTACAGATCTAGCCCAACTTCGCGCAGGCGTTCAACCACATTGCGCAGCGCCTGTTCGCCAGAAGCATCGATCCGGTTGATCCCGTCCGCGTCGAGAATCAAGTACCTTAGTTCAGGTGCTGAGGCGATCGTTTCGAGTACCTTGTCTTCAAAATAACGGCCCGAACCAAAGTACAATTGGCCGTCAAAGCGCATAATCGCGAGTTGCTGATCTGGTCTTAGACCCACATCGCTTTCGCGCATTGTGCCGTCGAGGTGCCGAGCGAGAAAAACCACGCGGGGCCGCATGGTGCGGTAAAAGTTGAGCACCAACGAGGCTCCCACGCCGAGGGCAACCCCCAAGTGCAGGTCCGGTGCCAAAGCCAGCGTGCCGACAAACGTCGCAATCCCGATCAACCCGTCGTGGGCCTTGATGCGCCAAGCTGTTACCAGGGGCTGGATGCGCACTAAGCCGCACACCGCGGCGATGATGACAACGGCGAGGGTCGCTTGCGGTAGATAGTACAATAGCGGCGTGAGCCAGAGCAGGGTCGCGGCGATGACCAGCGACGCCACGACCGAGGAAAAACCCGTCCGCGCCCCGCTTTGGTAGTTGACCGCCGAGCGCGAAAACGAGCCTGAAGTCGCATAGCTTTGGAAAAGTCCGCCGACCATGTTGGCCATGCCTTGGCCGATGAGTTCCTGATTGATATCGAGATGCTGCCGCGTCCGCGCAGCGAGGGTCTTGGCAATGGCCATGGCCTCCATCAGGCCGAGCATGGTCAAGGTCAAGGCACCCACGAAGAGCTGGGATAGGATATCCACGTCTAAGTCTGGTACCAAAAGCCGTGGCAAACCGCGCGGGACCTCGCCGACCACTTCCCCGCTAAACCCGGTCAGCCAAGAAACGAGCGTAGTAACCACCAGCGTCGTCAACATACTCGGCAGTTCCCAGCGCACGCGGCGCAAAACCACCAGCAGTCCTCCAGCCAATACCGCCATCCCCAGCGTCGGCCAATGGACCGCTAACAGCGCCACATCAATGACGCGAAGGGCCGCCAGCAAATGCCCTCCCTGCTGAGGCTCCACACCGAATACCTTGTGCAATTGGGAAATGGCGATGATAAAGGCTGCGGCATTGGTAAAGCCGACGACCACCGGACCGGACAGCAGGTCGATCAGCAAGCCCAAGCGCAACGCGCCCAAGGCGATCCGTATCAGACCGACGAACAAGCCCAGAACCAGCGAATAGGCGATATACATCTCGCCGCTTTCGGGAGCAAGCCCCTGCACGGTCGTCGCGCTAATGAGCGAAGCTATGGCTACCGGGCCGGTGGACAAGTGCCGAGAAGAGCCAAACAGCGCGGCCACAGCCGGCGGCAGAAAGGCCGCATACAACCCATAGACCGGCGGCAGCCCCGCCAACTCGGCGTAGGCCATAGCTTGGGGCACGAGGATCGTCGCCACGGTCAGGCCCGCGAGCACATCGGCGCGCAAGATGGACAGACGGCCGAGTTCGGGCAGCCAATGGATAAATGGAAAAAATCGCTTCATGCGTTCGCTAGGAATCGGTTGACACCTAGTCGGCGACCAGTTTACACTTAGCGGATCATCACCTCAACAGCGGGAGTGCCACATGGAACCCCACGAGCAACGAGCTTTTTTCGAGCAGCAGGGCTACTTAATCGTCCCCGACCTGCTCAACAGCCGCGAAGTCGCCGAATGCCAGCGCGAGATCCAACGCCTGCACCAACTAGCCGCCGACCTAGAGGCCAGCCAAGACCCGCTCAGCAACCACTTTCAGCGCGAGCCTTTTTCTAAAGACCAAACCCGCAACGGCCTGCCGGTGCTGCGCAAAATCGAGAACACCCGCGCCCTATCGCCGTGCTTTGCCCAACTCGCGGCCCATCCCCACCTCGTCGCCATCGTGCAATCGCTTCTCGGGGACGACCTCCTTCTCTTCCGCAGCACCCTAATGCTCAAACCCGCCTTCCACGGCTCAGCCCACGCCCTGCACCAAGACTCGGCTTATTGGCCAATGGAGCCGCCCGCTCTCGTCACTGTAAGTATAGCCCTCGACGACGCTACCCCGGACAACGGCTGCATCAAAATTATTCCCGGCAGCCACCATTGGGGCTTGCAGGAATGGGGGCACATCGCCCAACAGCAAGGGGCACCGCTGACTAACCGCGAAGACATCGATAGCTCGCGCCAAATCGACGTGCCGCTCGCGGCCGGGTCCGCCGTGCTGTTCCACAGCTTGATGGTCCACGGTTCCGGCCCCAACCAGACCGATCGGTCGCGCAACACCGCGCTCTACGCCTATTTCTCGCCGCATGTGCGCTACGTGCCTAGAGCCAAGGACCCACAATCGAAGACCTTCCCCGTCATCGCCGGCCTCAATGGCGCAGCCGAACACGTGCTAGTCGCCTCCTAAGCAACCGCCCTAAAGAAAAAAATTATCCCCCTTAGTGCCAACGAGGAGAGGTAGCGTCAATCGCGCGCAAACAAAAAGGCCGACGCCCGCAGTGCGGACATCGGCCTTTTGGCGTTGTTCGGACCAATCTCAGAGGGGTCTGAGAATGAGCGACATTTCGCGGCCTTCCATCTTGGGAGCCTGATCGACGACGGCTACGTCCTTGAGCTTGTCGGCCAGATTTTGCAGTAGCTCGTATCCTCGATCCTGATAGGCCATCTGCCGCCCGCGAAAGCGGACGCTGACTTTGACCCGGTTCCCCTTTTCGATAAACGTGCGGATGTGGCTCGTCCGGTATTCGAGATCGTGTTCGGAAATAGTAGGTTGGGCAATGCGAATGCCCTTCATCTGCACGTTGTGCTGCTTCTTGCGCGCTTCCTTGGCCTTTTTCTCTTGGTCGTAGCGGAACTTGCCGTAGTCGATAATCCGGCAGACCGGCGGGCGCGCTTCGGCGGCCACTTCCACTAGGTCGAGATTGGCTTCCTCCGCCATGGCCAAGGCACGGGCCGTTTCGATGATCCCCACCTGCCCCCCATCGGATCCGATGAGTCGGATTTGGGGCACGCGAATATCATCGTTTACTCTCGTAAAACTCTTTTTCTTTGCTGCGATTGCATCAACCTCCGTAAAGGGTGGAAAGCGCGGGCGTCTCCCGCAGAGTTTTTAATATATTCTCAGCGCGAATTAAAACAAGCAAAGATTTGCCCCTGCCCTTTTTGGCAGCCATGAGCGAATGGGTTATTTTGCCTATTTTCCACTCAAAGGAAAGCCCATGACCCGCACGTACGACGTCTATGGAGTCGGCCACGCCCTAGTGGACATCCAATATCAAGTCCCCCCGGAATTTCTCGCCGAACACCAAATCGAAAAAGGGGTTATGACCCTCGTCGATGAGGTGCGGCAGCGCCACCTCACAGCCGCGGTCAATGGCGAGCCAGTCGCCTCGGCTTCGGGCGGCTCGGCGGCCAACACCCTTATTGGCGTCGCCCGCTATGGCGGCCGCACCTATTACGCCTGCCTGACCGGCCGCGACGCTTGGGGCGACTTTTACCAGCGCGACCTCGAAGCAGCCGGTGTGACCACGCATCCGGCCAACCGCGGCGTGGGCAAGACTGGCCAGTGCTTGGTTTTTGTTACTCCAGACGCCGACCGCACCCTCAACACTTTCTTGGGCATCAGCAGCGCCATCGGCCCGGCCCAACTCCACGAGGAGGTCATCGCCGACAGTCAGTACGTTTACATAGAAGGCTATCTCCTCGGCTCGGACGACGGCTTTGCCGCCGCGCGCCGAGCACAGCAAATGGCCCAACGCCACGGCACAGCTATTGCCCTAACCCTGAGCGATCCCTTTGCAGTCCGGGCCTTTCGGGCGCGCTTTGACGCGCTCTTGCAAGACGGTATCGATCTGCTCTTCTGCAATGAGGAAGAAGCCCTCGCCAGTACCGGGACCGACGACCGCGAGGCAGCCGGTGCGGCCCTCGCTTCCCAAGTCGGCACAGCCTATGTAACGTGCGGAGCCGACGGTGCCCTAGTGTACGCCGACGGCACCCACCACCAAGTGCCCGGCGTTCCGGTGCAAGCTATCGACACCAACGGTGCCGGCGATCTCTTCGCCGGTGGCGTGCTCTACGGGCTATCCTATGGGTACAGCCCCTTAGACGCGGCGCGCCTAGGCTGCTATGCGGCTGCGCAAGTGGTAACCCGCTTCGGGCCGCGTCTAGAACAATCGCTCGCCGATCACGTCGATCGCATCCTATCCCATTTCTCAACCTAGCTTGGAGGTCCGCGTGAAGATCCTAGTCCACTACCCATTCACCGACGAACAGCACGATCACCTGCGCCAAATCGCGCGCGAAAACGGCGGTCACGAAGTCTTTGTAGCCAACGACGAACAAGAAGCCCTCGCTGTGGCCAGCGAGATCGCCGTCATCGTCGGCCACTTCCCGCCCGCGGTCTGCGCCGCCGCTCCCAACCTGCGCTGGGTCCAGTCCTTTAGCACCGGCATGGACAAATTCCTCTTCCCCGAAATCATCGCCCGCGACGAAGTCGCCATTTCCAACGTGGCCGGGCTATACGCCCCCCAAGGCGGCGAACACGCTTGGGCTTTGCTCCTCGCCTTGACTCGCGGCATTGATCAGTCGATTCGCCACAACGACCAGCGCAAGTGGGCCGGAGGAGCCACCGTCGAACTAACCGGACAAACGTTGGGCCTTGTGGGGTTAGGGGGCTTTGGGCTTGAAATGGCCAAGCGGGCTGCTGGGTACGATATGCCGATCATCGCCATTGATCCGGTGCGCCGCGACCTGCCTCCAGGCATTTCCGAACTCAAAGACAACTCCTGCGAAAATCTGCACAGCCTCCTCCGGCGCGCCGACGTGGTGATGATAGCCTGTCCACGCACCGAGGAGACGTACCACCTCATCGGGCGCGAGGAACTGGCGCTGATGAAGGAGAGCGCCTACTTGATCAACGTGACGCGGGGCGGCATCATCGACGAGGACGCTCTCTCCAAGGCACTGCACGACGGGCAGATCGCCGGAGCCGGCATCGATGTTACTGAAATCGAGCCGCTGCCTGCAGAATCCCCGCTGTGGGACGCGCCCAACATCATCCTCACCCCGCATCGGGCCGGCGCCTCACAGCACCGACCGCGCAAGGTCTATGAATTCTTCTGCGCCCAATTAGAGCGCTACCTCAAGGGCGAGCCGGTGCTCAATATCATCGACAAGAAGAAGGGGTACTAAGGCCGTGGGAGGTAAATTTTTCCGCGAGGGGGCCGAGCTACAGCTACCAGTCAGCTCTGATAGGAGTTCCCAAGAGCAGTTTGCCCAAGGCCAAATCGTATGCTTGGCGTCCGACTCGTCCATCCGGGGGGCTGTCGTCGAAGTGTTGCCGGGAACGACCGAAGACCGCATCAAGGTTTTTGTAGATGGCAGCATTCAGACCTATTACGCCTCTCAGTTGCAGGCCGATGATCAGGATGATGGCGTCTCGTCTCTTTCGTCCGATCAGTTCCACGCCTACTTAACTGCCCTGCAAATACGCTATCCCGGCCTATCGACCTTGTATTCGCTCAACGCGGCGCGGGTCGATTTCATCCCTTACCAGTTTCGCCCGGTACTGAAATTCATCCGCTCGGACCGTCCGCGTCTGCTGATCGCCGATGGCGTCGGCGTCGGCAAGACCATTGAGGCTGGATTGATTCTGCGAGAATTGCAGGCGAGGCGGGAAATTCAATCCGTTCTCATTATCTGCCCTCGCCCCCTAGTGACCGAGGGCAAGTGGGAAAAGGAAATGAGGAGATTTGACCAACGGTTCACCCATCTCGACGGACGCACCCTGCGATACTGTATCAGTGAGATGGATTTAGAAGGCGAGTGGCCCGAGCGACACCAGAAGGCGATTCTTCCCTATTCACTGTTTGACGAGGCGCTTCTTTATGGTCCCGAGGGCAGACGGAAGCGAAGACGCGGAAAAGGGCTTTTGGACCTCGACCCACCGCCGCGCTTCGACCTCGTGATCGTCGATGAAGCTCACCACATCCGCAACCAGCATACTTACGCGCACCAAGCGGTGCGGTTTTTCTGCGACCACGCGGAAGCGGCGGTCTTTCTCACGGCCACCCCGATCCAACTCGGCGACCACGACCTGTTTGTGCTGCTCAACGTGTTGCGTCCCGACTTCGTTTTGGACGAGGAGAGCTTCGAGCATATCGCAGCCCCCAACCCGTTTATTAACGAGGCGGTCAACCATGCGCGTACCCAAGTATCGGGTTGGACAGCGCAGGCAGCCCAAGCTCTTGACCAAGCCGCCGCAACTCCTTGGGGCCAGACAATGCTCAGGGCTAATCCTGAGTTTAACCGGATCAAAGACCAGCTTGCCGAAGATCGCCTAGCAGCCGATGACAGAGTCCAACTCATCACCGACCTAGAGTCGTTGCACACCTTTTCGGGGATTATAAACCGGACGCGCCGGCGCGACATCGGCGCGTTCACCATTAGAAAACCAGAAACGGTCAACGTGGCCTTCACCGCCTCACAGCAGCAACTGCACGACGAGTTGCTCCGAGTCCAAGCGGACGTATTTCGCCACCTGCACGGCGATATCAACGTCAAGTTCATGATGACCACCATCCGACGCCAAGCGGCGAGTTGCCTGTATGGGCTAGCCCCTTTCCTCAAGGATATTCTCCATCGCCACCTCGACGAATTGGAATGGGAGGAAGCCGATGATATGGGGCCGGGGCCATCAGATGAGGTCATAGACTCAATCCAAGAGCAAATTCAAACTATCCTTGAAAAAGCACGTGGTCTTGATCCTCGTGACCCGAAGCTCGAAGCCCTGCGCGAAATTATCCGGGACAAGCAACGCCTACCCAACAACAAGGTGATGCTATTCAGCAGCTTCCGGCACACTCTTTCATACCTATATGAACATCTCAAGGCAGACGGCGTCCGCGTCGGCATGGTTCACGGCGGGACACCGGACGAAGAACGTATTGCGCTCAGGAGTCGCTTTGAGCAGCCGCAAGAGAATGGCGACACACTCGACGTTTTGCTGTTCTCGGAAATCGGTTGCGAAGGGTTGGACTACCAATTCTGCGACTGCATAGTCAACTACGACTTGCCGTGGAATCCCATGCGCGTCGAGCAACGGATTGGCCGTATTGACCGCAATGGCCAGCAAAGTGAG
>JAPPEG010000282.1 GCA_028875345.1 Gemmatimonadota bacterium | reverse complement strand
TCTCTCCGCTGCCGCTGTGGTGCGCCATAATCCAATTCTGAAAATTGCGGCGCACAGTTTCCGAATAGGGAGACAGCGTCGCGTCGATACCGCAGACGCGGCGAATCAGCGCCACGAGCGCGGTCAGTTCACTGGCCGGTTGGCTGCCTTTGTATTCATCCAGAAAGGAGTATGCCTGCCAGATCCGCAAAGGGGCTAGTTGAGGTTGGTCGCTCTTGAGCTTGTCGAAAACCTCGCGGATCATCTCGAAGGTTAGTTCTCTGCGCCTATGCGGTTGGGTGTAGAAGATGGTCAGGGCTTCAATCTTATCTCGATTCGCTTCCAAATACTGGCGGAACTCCTGTGCCATGGTTTCCGCATTCTCGTGCGCGTCGCCTTCCCATTCGGCGCGCTCTACGGTGTCTAGGCTGTCATGGTCGATGGTCTGTTCCTTGTCGCGACGAATCGAGTCAATCAGCTCGATCAACTCGCCGTTGAAAACGCTGGCCGCGTCACGGACTAGCTGCTCCTGAGCCTTTTCGCGTGCGGCCGGTGACGGCTCGGCCTCGTCGGGCACGCGCTCGGTCTCGCGGGCCTTCGCTTCGATTTGGTCTGGGTCGATGGCCTTCAGCAGATTGCCGACGATGTTGGTGAGTTCGATGCCGCCGGCTTGCTCCTTGATCCGCTCCTGTTCAGTTGGGTCGAGTTGTCGGTTGAGTCGGGCGAGGCGTCCGGCAAGGGAGCTCACGGTTTCTTCGTTGTACACGCCCATCATCACGCTCATGGCGAGGTCCTTGAGTGGCACGGAGGGTTCGGTGATGAGCGGCTGGCTGGCGGTCTTGAGTGATTTTGTGACGCCGACGGCATCCACGATCACATAGTGGGTCTTTCCACTGACAGCGGAGGGCGAGACTTTCTTGAGATCGTCGTGGTCGAGTGTGCGAGTGCCACGGCCCTTCATCTGCTCAAAATAGTTGCGACTCCTCACGTCGCGCATGAAAAGCAGGCATTCGAGCGGCCTGACGTCAGTACCCGTGGCGATCATATCCACGGTCACAGCGATGCGCGGGTAGTAGTCGTTGCGGAACTGGGCGAGGACAGATGTCGGGTCTTCTTCGGTTTTGTAGGTGACCTTCTTGCAGAACTCGTTGCCTTCGGCGAATTCCTCGCGCACAGTCTGGATGATGTCGTCAGCATGGCTGTCGGTCTTGGCAAATATCAGCGTCTTCGGGACTTCGTTGCGGCCCGGAAATATCTCGGGCAGTTTGTCGTGGAAGGTGCGAATGACGGTGCGAATCTGGTCGGGATTGACGACGGCACGGTCGAGCTCTTGGGCACCATAGGTGAAGTCCTCGTCCTGGATCTCCCAGCGCTTTCGGCGGGTCAAGCGCTCGCGCTTTTCGACCTGTTGGCCGGTCTCAAGCTGGCCGCCGTGCCTCGTCCGTTTCGTATCGATGACGTAGATCTCGTTGCCGACATTGACGCCGTCGGCAACGGCTTGCTCATGGGTGTACTCGCTGACGACGTTCTTCTTGAAGAATCCGTAGGTGCGGTTGTCCGGCGTCGCGGTCAGGCCGATGAGATAGGCGTCGAAGTATTCTAGGACTTGACGCCAAAGGTTGTAAATCGAGCGGTGGCATTCGTCGATGACGATGAAGTCGAAGAACTCGGGTGGAATTTTGTCGTTATAGACAACCGGCATCGGTTTTTTGGGCTTAACCATTTCCGCCGGATTGCTCTCTTCAAGGGATTCGTCCAACTCCTCGCCCTTCAGGAGCGAATACATGCGCTGGATGGTGCTAATGCAGACTTGGCTGTCCTTGGGGACGTAAGACGATTTGAGACGCCGGACGTTGTAGAGCTCGGTGAATTTCCGGTTGTCGTCACTGGGCACGTAAGCCATGCATTCCTGCTCAGCCTGTTCGCCCAGATGCTTGGTATCTACGAGAAAGAGGATGCGCTTGGCGTCGGCGTGTTTGAGTAGCCGGTAGATCGAGGTGATGGCGGCGTAGGTCTTGCCCGAGCCAGTGGCCATCTGAATGAGCGCGCGTGGGCGATCATCTTTGAAGGATACTTCGAGCTTCTCGATGGCGTTGACTTGGCACGCTCGCAATCCG
>JAPPEG010000342.1 GCA_028875345.1 Gemmatimonadota bacterium | reverse complement strand
CGTCGCGTATCACCGCTGCGGAGCCGCCCTCGGCTGACACCGTGTGGCTGCGCATGGGATACACTTTGGACACTAAGCCGACGCTGAGGTTCGGATCGAGCTCGACGGCGGCAATCGCCGCCCGCAGGCCCGCACCACCGCCGCCTACGATCAGTATGTCGTGGTTAGGTACATTCACGGGAAAAGCTGCTTAGATAAATGGTGTGTTGCGAAGGTCAAAAAAAATTAAACCATATCGCCGCTAGGAGCAACAGCCCCGGCACGGCGAGATTACGCCGGGGCATGCAGTACCCGCAGCCGAGCCACTTCGCGCGAGGTGGCGCGCCAAACCGGGCTGGATTCGTGGCGCAGGGCATAGCCCAGCGGCGTGAGTTCTTCGACCTCGGAGAAAAAGTGGTCCTGCCCCTTGTGGATGCAGTCCATCACTTTGTCGTCAGCCGCCGGATTGCGCTGGATACGTGCTCTAACCGTTAAATCTGCTCCCTGGTCCAACAGGTACTCGAAGGTCTCCCACCTCGTCCCTTGGTTGGCACCAATGGCGTGGAAGAGAGGTGTCTGACCGCCCACGCCGTTGCGACCAATCTCGGCGCAGGCATCCAAATCGGCACTGCGCCTCAGCAGCAGGTTCACGGCATCCAACTCGTGATATTCGACTGCCACGTGTAGAAGAGTGACGCCCCGCAGCGTGAGATGGTCGCCATAGTCGAGCCAGAAGCGCGCCGCGACTAAGTCTGGACAGCGGTCGAGGCGCTGCTCCAGTTGGTCGAGGCGGCCTCGGTGGATATCCATCGTCGGCCCGTCCTCAAAGGTGGCCCCTGCTTCTACGAGCGCTTCGACGCAGGCGTGCAGATGGGCGGGAGGCGAGCGGTGGTACGTCTGCAAAAGCCCGTAGAGAACGCGGCAGTCCCAACCTTCGTTGTACGCGTCGTCGGGGTGGACGCCTAGCTTTAGCAGGCGCTGCATGTGGTCTAGGTTGTGATTTTCACAGCACCCAAAGAGTGCTTCGTTCAATTCGCTCATCTCAGCACCGAATTCGACCAACAGGCGCATGGCATCCAAGCTAGCGTCGATGCGGTCGGCATACTGCAAGGGAGTATAGCTCTGCCCCTTCGCGCATTCGACGCGCTGGTGCACCAAGTCCGGGTGCTGGCGCAGCAGAGTCGCCAAAGCGTCTAAATCGCGCTCGTCGAGAGCTTTTTGCAAGTCCATGCTATTCATATCCGTATTCTCTAACCTCGTCTTCGTCAAAGCCCATAAAGTGCGCTAGCTCGTGTACCAAGGTTGTTTCCACCTCTCGCGCCAGCTCGCCTCGATCGGGGAAGTCCTCCTCCAAAGGCCCCTGATAGAGCGCAATTACCGGCGGCAGGTCGCCGCTGTCTTCGAAGCGGCGCTCGGGCAGGGGCGTGCCCGTGAAAAGCCCGTAGAGCACTTCTTCTGGATCGCCGGTAATCTCCTCGACCAACTCGGGGTCGGGCCAGTCCTCGACGACGATGGCTAGGTTGTCCAGCACCTGGCGGAACTCTTCCGGCAGGCTCAAGAGAGCCTTTTCCACCAGTTGTTCAAACGCACGGCGACGCACGGCAACGCCCTACCAGTCCGCGACGCTGCCGTCGTTTTCGTAGTAGAATTCGCCGCCCAATTCCTCTGAGTACTCCATCGTCTTTTCCACCTCGGACTCGATCAGGTCAAGCCCCAACCCCGGCTTGGTCGGCAGTTCGACGTGGCCATCGACCACCTGCCACGGATCAACGAGCAGCCCCTCGCCCAACCCCGCGTCGATCTGTTCCTGCACGAGAAAATTGGGCACTACCGCATCGACCTGCATACAGGCGGAAAAGGCCACCGGGCCGATGGCGCAATGCGGCATGATATGGATGTAATAAACCTCGGCCATATTGGCGATCTTTTTAAGCTCGGTGATCCCGCCCGCGTGCGAGCCGTCGGGTTGGATATAGGAAACGGCCTGCTTTTCAAAAATCTCCCGGAACTCCCAGCGCGAGAGCAGGCGCTCGCCCGTGGCAATGGGGAACGGCACGTGGTCGGAAACCTCCTTCAGCGCATCGACATTCTCCTGCGGAATCGGCTCTTCGACGAACATCG
>JAPPEG010000330.1 GCA_028875345.1 Gemmatimonadota bacterium | reverse complement strand
AGAGCACGCCGTCGAGATGGTCGATTTCGTGCTGGAGGACGCGGGCGAAAAGCCCTTCTGCTTCCAGTTCCACCGCTTGACCATCGCGGCCGTAGCCCCGGACCTCGACGGCTGCCGCGCGCGGGACCACGCCGCGCAATTGGGGGATGCTCAAGCAGCCTTCCCAGGCGTCTAGGCATTCCGGCGACTGGGCGGTAAACTGAGGATTGAAGAGTACGGTCAGCGGGATGGCGGCCTCGTCTTGGGGGTCGGCTTCGGGGTCGCCGAGGACGATCAGCCGCAGGGGTTCAAAGACTTGCGGCGCGGCCAAACCAATGCCCTCGTAGTCGATCATAGTTTCGATCATGTCGTCGATTAAGCGCTGCATCTGAGAGCTTTGCATCTGGGCGGGAGGGATCTCTGCGGCGCGTTGGCGCAGCACCGGATGCCCCATCTGCGATACCTTGCGAATGGCCACGGCGCTACGGCGTTTGGGGGGGAGCCGCCGAGAGACAGCAGCGGAAACCCACTAAATCGAGGCGATAGTCGGAGTCGAGGAATCGCCCGTAGCGGGCGTCGGCCCGGGCTAAATTGACGTTGTGGAAGAAGGAGCCGCCGCGCACGATCCGCCAGCGATCGGAGCGCGAATACCAAGACGCGGTCCACTCCCAAGCATTGCCGATCATGTCATAGACCCCGTAGGCGTTGGTGCAGCCTGCATACGCGCCGCTGGGTGCTAGGCCCGGCCCGCGCTGCCAGACCCCATCGACGGCAAAGCGCGTATTGCAGCGCCCCGGCTCGAATTCCTCGCCATAGGAGTACGCGAAGTTCTGCGGCCCGGTGCAGGCTTTCTGCCATTCCTGTTCGGTACACAGCCGCTTGCCCTGTTCCGCGCAGAGCGACTCCGCTTCGCCCCAGGTGACATCGACTTTGGGGAGGGTGCCGCGCTGGTTGGGGTACTCGTACATGTCGATGTAGAAGGCGTCGTCGATCAATACCATGCCTTCCATATCGGCTGCCGATAGCGTCGGCAGGGCGAGCAAAAGACAGAGGGCGAAGAGCTTATTCATGGCAACTCATTCCGCAAATTGCACCGCGCCAAAGCGGGCGGGGTGGTGAAAGCCGCGTTGGTAGGTCTCGCTCCAGGCCGTGTACTCGGTCTGCTCGTGGTAGTGCTGACGGAGCGGGTCCGAGTCTGGTAGGTCGTTTAGGCGGCTTTTTAGGTTGCGCCCGCCTTTGCGTTCGATGCGGTAGAGGTTGAGTCGCCAGACATCCCCTGCTGTCGGTCGTCCACCGCCTGTGACGCTATCTGCCATTGCGGCCCAGGGAATGGCGATTTCCGCGGTCCAGCCCTGGTCGAGCGAGAGCGAGTCGTTCACGGTGCCGTGAGCTCGGACCGCTGTTTTAAGCCCGGCAATATCCCAGTCTTTGGACGAGTGCCACTCGGGCGACACCGAGTAGATCAGCAAATCGACGACCGCATTGAGCGGGTTGACCTCTAGCTCTAGGTAGCGCTTGCCGTCGCCGTCGGGGTCGATAAAGACCTCCACGACTTCCTCGCTCCACATCGGATCGTCTTCTTGGTCGTAGATAGCCCACATGTCCGCATCTTGACAGACGAAGGCAAAGTAAAAGTAGGAGCTATCCCACAGCATCTTCGCCCGCGTGGGAAAGAGCACCTCGTCGTAATCGTTGAGGATGCGCTCAAAGCGGTTGATTTGATGCGCCCGTTCCCACGAGAATTCGTCCAATGTGCCATCGACGACGATCGGTTCGAGGGCGCGTTGGACTGCGTACTGCGCCTCTAGGCCTACTTTGGCGTGCGCGGCGAGTGGGAGGATGGCGAGCACTAGGATCGTCAAGAAGGGCATACATTCTCCTTGTATTTTAGGAGGCTGAATATACGAAAATCGCGCGGGCGTATCCAAATGTAAAAAGGGACGATGCCAAGCTGGCACCGCCCCTTTGTGTGGTTTGTAGGTAGTTGATATTTACACGTCGTAGTAGAGCGCGAACTCATAGGGATGCGGGCGCAAGCGGATAGCGTCGACCTCCTCAGTGCGCTTGTAGTCGATCCACGCGTCAATCAAGTCGTCGGAGAACACATCCCCCTGCAACAGAAAGTCCC
>JAPPEG010000096.1 GCA_028875345.1 Gemmatimonadota bacterium | reverse complement strand
CGTCGTCGCCTACGCGGCAGCCGCAACGTACGCGGACTTCGACCACGTACTCGCCACCCTCTCGGCCCCAGCCCTACTCATCTTCCTCGACCAAGTGCAGGATCCCCACAACCTCGGCGCTATCATCCGCAGCGCCCACGCTCTTGGCGCGCAAGGCGTAGTCGTGCCCGCCCGAGGTGCCGCCGGCCTCTCGCCAGCCGCGCTCAAAGCCGCAGCCGGTGCGATCCAACATCTGCCCGTCTGCCGAGTTGACAACTTGCAAAAGGCCCTGCAAAAAGCCGCAGCCTATGGGCTTTTCATCGCCGGACTCGACGCTCAAGGCACGCAGCCTTTGACGACCGCAGACCTTGCCCAGCCCTGCGTCCTAGTCATCGGCAGCGAAGGCAAGGGACTGCGGCGCATGGTGCAAAAGCGCTGCGATGTGCTCTTGCACATCCCCATGCAGCGCGAGGCCATCGGCTCGCTCAACGCCTCAGTAGCCGCCGGCATCGCCCTGTACGAAGTGTTCCGCCAGCGCCAGCCATGATCGTCCTGCTAATCCTCTGTCTGGCCCTCGCCCATGCGCGCGACAGCGAGGCGTCCGATACCCAACTGCAAGAGGCCCGCGCCCTGCTGACCCAAGCTAAGGGCCAGGACAAAAACCAAGGCTTTGCATACCAAGCCACCTATATGCGCTACTACGAAGTCGGCGACTCGCTCCTGTTGCAAGGGCAGGCCCGCGTCTCGCACAAAGGCGCTGAACTAGAGGCCGCCGAGATCGTCTTCCGCCGCGACCTCGACCAAGTCGAAGCGCGAGCAGCCCTCGATTCGCTTGGGCGGGTCATCGGCCGCCCGGTGTTGCGCAAAGGCGACCAAACTCTGCGCGGCGAGCGCATTCTCTACAACCTCTCCACCGAGCAAGGAACCATCCTCAAAGGCAAAATCCACCGCGACAAGGGATTTTACGCCGGCCACTTGATCCAGACCCGCAGCAGCACCGAGTTCCACGTCCACCAAGGCTCGTACACCACCTGCGACGCCGACCACCCTCACTTCGACTTCTACAGCCCGCGGATCAAGGTCATAGCCGGCGACATGGCCGTGGCGCGACCCGTGTATTTCCGCATCAAGGAGCGGCGGCTGTTGTGGATTCCCTTTTACGTATTCTCGCTGCGCGAAGACCGCCAATCCGGGATTTTGACGCCGAGTTTTGGGCAACACACCCCTAGATTTGGGGCGCGGCAAAGCGAGTGGGAGTTGCGCAACTTGGGCTACTACCTCGCGCCCAACGACTATTGGGACCTGTCCCTCGCAGCCGACCTGCGGCAGCGCTCGGGCTGGCTAGGACGCGCCCGCCTCAACTACGCCGCGCGCTATCGCTTCAGAGGGCATGTCAACACCCAGTTCGAAAACCGCCAAGATGGCCGCACGGCCTCGCGCAACTGGCGACTGGAATTCAGGCACAGCCAAGAGCTAGGCCGCGACGCAAGCTTGCGAGCCAACGGCACCTTCCAGAGCAACAACAGCTTCGCCCAAGACAACAGCACCAGCCTCCAAGACCGCCTCAACCGCACCCTGCGCTCCAACCTCAGCTACACGCGGCGCTGGCGCGGCGCGGGCAATAGCTTGAGCCTGAAGGCGAGCCAGACCAAAAACCTCGACACCGAAACATTCTCCACCATCCTGCCCGAACTCAGCCTGCGCAAGAGCCGCAAACCGATTTGGGGCCAAGCGGGCCAAAGCCGCCAAAGTCGCCAAAACCTCCCCTGGTACAGCCGCATCTACTACGACGGCAACGCCAGCCTGCGCAACACCCAGCGCGGCAGCCGCACGGACACCACCAGCCAAACCAGAGCTCAAGTGAACTGGCGCGTCAGCGCGCAGTACCGCCCCTTCTCTTGGCTCAACCTCAGTCCGTCGCTCAACCAAGGCTGGAGCGATCAAAATCTGCGCGAAGGCGCAATCCGCGGCCGGCGCAGCGACCGCTTCTCCACCCGTGCGGCCCTGAGCCAGACCTTCTACGGACTTTTTAACCCGTCCATCGGCCCGCTCCAAGCCCTGCGCCACGTACTCAAACCCAGCGTCTCATTCAGCTACCAAGCCTCCCGTGCCGACACCGGCGGCGTCTTGGGCTTTGGCGGCGACGGCAGCCCGCTCCAACACCGGCGGACCCTGAACTTGAGTCTCGGCAACACCTTCTGGGCCAAAATTTTGCGCGACGAGGAAGAGCACAAAGTGCGCCTAGTCCAGCTCAATTTTTCTACGACCTATGACTTTGAGAAAAAGGAGCGCCAACTAGCCGACCTGCGCACAACCCTAAGCGTCGAAGCGGGTCGCTACCTAAACTCGCGGCTGACCTTGCGCCACGAATTCTACGACGAGCAAAACCGACTGCACTTGCTGGCACCGCGCCGCGAGCAACTCGAAGTGCGGACCTCGGCTAGCTGGTCGCGGCAGTCGGCAGCTTCGCGCATGGAAACCGACAGGTCTGGTGATTTTGACTCCTCCAGCCGCTACAGATCAAGCAGCTTCGGCTCCTCCAACCCCTACGGATCTAGCAGCTTCGGCTCCTCCAACCCCTACGGCCGGGAATCCTTCGGCTTTGAAAGCGGCCTCATGCGCGATATCGACAACCGCCGGCGCGGCAGCCGCTTCCAACTCAGCCACTACATCTCGCATCGCCGCGCCACCACTACAACCGCTAGCTTCATCCGCTCTTGGGTACGGGCCGCGGCCGGCTTTAGTTTGGCGAGTTGGCATTGCAATTATTCGCTCAACTACAATCTGCGCGCCCCAGGGACGCAGCTTTTAGCCGCCGAGCGCATCACTTCCGAGCTGTTGTCCCTGCAAAAGGAATTTCACGACTGGACCGCAACTCTCAACGTGCAACCGAGCACCTTCCACAAAAATCGGGCGTTCTTTTTTAAATTGCAGCTAAAGGACATTCCACAGCTCAAACTCGAGCGCGGCCAGCGGCGCTTCTACGGTAGTTGACAGGGGTACGGCGAGGGGTACATTTAAAACTCATGCGACGATTCCCAAGCCTCAAAGGCTTGGATTTTTGAGAACTCGCATCACGGTAATCACAATAATCACAGTAATCACAGTCCACTCCCTTCCGTGAAAGTCCTCGTCCAGCGCGTTAGCCACGCCAGCGTCCACATCGATGGCCAACTCCACGGCCAAATCGGTCAGGGCCTAGTCCTGCTCGTCGGCTTCGGTCCCGACGACGACGAGCAATCCCTGCGCTTCTGCGCTGAAAAGTGCGCCCACCTGCGCATCTTCGCCGACGACCAAGGCAAGATGAATCGCTCGGTGCTCGACATCGGCGGCGGCGTGCTCGCCATATCGCAGTTTACCCTGTACGGCGACTGCCGCAAGGGCCGCCGTCCCAGCTTCGTGCAAGCCGCTCCACCCCCGGTCGCCGAGCGCCTGTACGAGCGCTTTCTCGACCTGCTCGCCGAACAAGGACTGCCGCCCCAGCGCGGCGTCTTCGGCGCTTACATGCAGGTCGAAATCCACAACGACGGCCCAGTCACCTTAATGGTGGAGTCTCCAGCGTGAAGCCACTCATCCTCGGCTCGGCCTCGCCCCGACGCGCCGATCTGTTGCGCCAACTCGCCCTGCCCTTTACAGTCGTCCCCAGTCCGGTGGCAGAGCCGGTGCCCGCAACGTCCATCCCGGCCGACTACGCACTCGAATCGGCCGTGGCCAAAGCACGCGCTGTGGCCGGCGCAGTCTCAGCGGACGCCATCATTATCGCGGCGGACACCATCGTCTGTAGCAATGGCGCGATATTGGGCAAACCCGCCGATGCAGCCGACGCCGCCTCCATGCTAGGTCGCCTCTCGGGCAAGGTCCATCAGGTCTATACCGGACTAGCCATCCAAAGCGGCGATCAGCTTCTGCAGGAAGTCGTTTGCACCCAAGTGGAAATGCGAGCCTTGACCGCTGCTGACATCGCCGCTTACGTCGCCAGCGGCGAACCCCTCGACAAAGCTGGTGGCTATGGCATCCAAGGGTTAGGGGCGCGCTTTATTGAACGCATCGCAGGTTGTTATTATAATGTAGTTGGTCTGCCCTTAGCTCGTCTTTGCGTCCTTTTGAGCGCGGTGGGGTGCGACCTAAACGATCAGGCCACAAAATGAGCGAAGAAAAACAACAAACCATCGGCGAAGAATTGTCTGCCGCACGCCAAGCACGCGGCCTCGACCTCGAAGAAATACAGCGACAAAGCGGCGTTAGTCTTTCCGTCTTACAGGGCATAGAAGCCGGCGAGCTCGATGTAGTTGAGCCGATATTTGTCCGCTTAGCCCTGAAAGCATATGCCGAACACCTCGACCTCGACCCCGAGCCATTCCTGAGCCGCTTCGACCAACAGTACGGCCGGATAATGAAAGCTCGCTCCCAACCTGTGGTCGTCCTATCGCAGCCTACTCCGCGCCGCTCGCGTAAGCCGCTGATCATCATCGGCTTGGTAATAGGTGCCTGCTGCGTCCTCGCTGTGGCGTTATTCTACTTTTTCAGCGATAAACAGACCCGAACCCAAGCGGCGGACACCCCAACACAAATGACTGACGACCCAGGGCAAACGCCTAGCACTCCAGCGCAAACAACTTCCGTCGTGGCTCAATCTCAGCCGCCAGCCACTCCAAGCGACCTGTCCGTCCAGTCATCCACCGAGTTGGCTGAGCTTCCTGCAACCACAGCGACTACCCAAACCACCGAACCCGTCCCCGTGGTCCTCGAACTGGAGGCCCGCGACTCTACCTGGGTGCAAATCCGCTGGGATGGCGCAGCAGAAAACTTTGAAGCCATCGTTCCACCCGGCGAGCGCCACCGCTTTGAGGCCCGCGAGCATTTCATCGTGCTCTCAACTCGTCCCCACGGCCTGAGCTATTGGTTGGATGGCCAACTGCTTGGCAACGGCCAACTCGGCGACCCCGACCAAGTGCTGCACTTCCGCGCCGCGGCCGACGGCATCGAGTTTCTAACATTGGACTCACAGCCTTCCGCAAGAGAGGCCCCCGACGCCCAACCATGATCCAAGGCTACGTAGAGGTCTCCCTGCCGCCCCCCGTAGCGCGCGAGTTGACCTATGGCGTACCCGCTGAATTCGCCGCAGAAGCGCAGCCTGGGGCCTTAGTGTTGGTGCCGGTAGTCCAGCGCCGACTCACCGGCGTCGTCTTAGGGCCAGCTACACTCGGCGACCTTCCCCCGTGCAAGATCCGTCCTATCGAACAAATTCTCGACACCTCCCTCCTCAGTCCAGAGGTCGTCGCACTCTGCCGCTGGATGGCTTCCTACTACATGGCCCCCCTCGGCAGTGCGCTGATGGCCGCTCTGCCCCCGGGCGTCAAACTCAGCTCCAACCGCCTCGTACAACTGCGCGATGCGCCCACTGGCCATCACGCAGGTATAGAGGCGCGAATCATCGGCGAACTCCAGCGCAGCGGCTCCCTCAAAGTCAGCACTCTCAAGCGCCGACTCGGCAGTCGGGGCTTGGAAAAGGGCGTGCGCGCCCTGAGCCGCAGCGGACACATCGAAATCGCGCCCGTGCTCGAAGACCGGCGACCTCGCGCCCTGAGCCAACGCTGCTTCCTCCTAAACGACGAACCAGCCGCGCACACAGCCATCGCCGCCATCGAAAAGCGCGCGCCGCGCCAAGCGGCCTGTCTGCGCTACTTGCTCGACCACCCCACGGCCGCGCGCAGCGAACTGAGCGCGGCTGGCTTTTCCTCAGCTATACTCAAGGCGCTCGAAGGCCGCGGCTTGATTTCACCAACGGCCGAGGAAGTCATCCGCAATCCCCTCGCCCACATCGCCAGCGGCCCCCCCCCGGACCTCGTCCCTACAGCCGACCAACAACAGGTCCTCAACAACCTGTCGGCCGCGCTCGACGCCCGGACATTCTATCCAGCTTTGCTGCACGGCGTCACCGGCTCGGGCAAAACCCTCGTGTACGTCCAACTTGTGGCGCAAGCGTTGGCTGCCGGGCGCGGCGCAATCATCTTGGTGCCAGAAATCGCCCTCGCTTGGCAGATGGTGCGGCGCTTCAAAGAGCACTTCGGCGAGGCCGTCGCCGTCTTCCACAGCCAGCTTTCGGCTGGAGAGCGCTACGACACCTGGCGTCGCTTGCGCCGCCGCGAGCAGCGCGTGCTCATCGGCGCTCGCTCGGCCATCCTCGCACCGGTAGAAAATTTGGGGCTGATTGTCGTGGACGAAGAGCACGATACCTCGTACAAGCAAGAAGACCTAGACAGTAGCCACCCCCTTACCTACAACGCCCGCGACCTCGCCTTAGTGCGCGGGCAGCGCTGCAACGCCGTCGTCGTCCTCGGCTCAGCCACGCCCAGCTTAGAATCGCACTGGAATGCCGCCACCGGCAAGTACCGCCTCCATACTTTGCCCCGCCGCATCGACGACCGCCCCTTGCCGCAAGTGACGGTCGTCGATATGAAACAGGAGCCTTTCCAAAGAAAGCAGCGCGCCATCTTCTCGTACGACTTGCGGCGCAAGATGCAAGACCGCCTCGCGCGCGGCGAGAAAATCATCCTGTTGCAAAATCGCCGCGGCTTCGCTCCCTTCATTAGCTGCACCAACTGTGGCGAGCCGATTCAGTGCCCTAGTTGCCGCGTCTCGCTGACTTATCATCGGCGACCTTCTGACTCCGAGACGCGCTGTCATTACTGCGACTTCGCGACCCCACCACCGCCGGTCTGTCCGTCCTGCGGCAGCTCGGAACTGCGCTTCGCCGGAGTGGGCACCCAAAAGGTCGAAAGCGCCCTGTTGGCCCAATTTTCCGGCATCCGCGTCATCCGCATGGACGTGGACACCACCGCTTGGAAAGGCGCGCACGACGCGCTCGTCGAGCGCTTCCGCAACGGCGAGGCCGACGTGCTGCTCGGCACCCAAATGGTCGCCAAGGGCCTCGATCTGCCCGAAGTCACGCTTGTCGGCGTGATTTCCGCCGACACCGGTATGCACCTGCCCGACTTCCGCGCGGCCGAGCGCAGCTTCCAGCTTCTGACCCAAGTCGCCGGCCGCTCGGGGCGCGGCCACACCGCCGGTGAAGTAGTAATCCAGACGCTCCTGCCCGACGACGCAGCCTTGCGCGCGGCCGCCAACCAAAATTACGCGGCCTTTGCCCATAACGAGCTGGCCCAGCGGCAGCAGGCCGGATTCCCTCCGTTTGGCCGCCTCATCATCTTCCGCTGGCACGGCCCCTGCGAGCAAGCCGTTGAAACCGGGGCACAACAGGGCGTGAACGCCCTGCGACAGGGCCTTGACCAAGATGCACTCGTGCTCGGGCCAGCCCCAGCCCCGCTAGCGCGGCTGCGCGGTAACTATCGCTGGCAAGCCCTCTTGCGCGGCTCCTCGGCGCGCCATTTGCGCGCAACGGCCCTCAGCGCTCTGCCAGCCATGCGCGAGGCCGCCAAAGAGCACGCCCTCCACTTTTCCATTAACATCGACCCTCTAACGATGATGTAGGCCGTTTCCATGCTCTTGCTCCGCCTCTTTCTCCTGCTGCTTTTGGCCCTGCCCGTCCGCGCCCAGTTATCCGGCACCCAATGGGAAGCCTATACCAGTATGCGCCAAATCAACCGGATCCTCGTCCATCAAGACGCAGTCTGGGCCGGCACCAGCGGCGGCGTCCTGCGCTACGACCAGCAAACCCAAGCCTATACGCGCTTCACTCGCCGCGACGGCCTGCCGGGCAACCTCATCTTGAGCCTATCCGTAGATGCCAACGGCCACTTGTGGTTTGGCACGCACTCTCAGGGTTTGAGCCGCTATCGGCCCGAGCAAAATCGCTTTGACCTGCCCTTTCTCGACTTCCAAAACCTTCGCATCAACGCCCTTGAGCCTCATGGGGATATCCTCTACGTCGGCAGCGAGCGCGGCGTCAGCGCGTTTGTCATCAGCAAGGAAGAGGTCAAGGAGACTTATCGCCGCTTGGGAGAACTGCCCAAAGACACCGAGGTGACCAGCATTGAAATGTTTGCCGGTCGCCTGTGGGCCGGGACCGTCAATGGCCTAGCGTGGGCGGATTTGGCCCAGCCCAATCTCCAAGACCCCAGCAGTTGGGAAGCCGAGCCAATAAGGGGTGAGGTGCGCGACATGCTGGTCTATCAAGACACGCTCTTCGTCGCGGCCACGGACGGCATCTGGCGCGTACATCCCGCGCTCGACCGCCCCGAACTCGATTACTCTACGACCAGCAGCGTTGCCCTCGGCCTCTTCGAGGGAAGCATCGTCACTGGGGCGACTGACGGCACCTTATCCCAGCGCCAAGGCAACCGTTGGCAGCCGCTCAGTGCGTCGAACATCAGCAGTACCGCCGACCTGTCCGATACCGACGGCCCCCTATGGGTCGCCAGCCATAGCGGCCTCCGCGTCCTCGGCACTGACCCACCGCCACCGCCCCGCGAGCCTAAAGCCAACTTCTTCTTCGACATGACCCAGACTCCCAACGGCCACCTGTGGGTCGCCTCCGTGCCCAAGGACAATCTGCCCGCTTTTGGTCTGTACGAATTCGACGGCGAGGGCTGGACTACCCACACCACCAATACCGACCTGTCGTCCAATACCGTCTCGGCCTTGGAGACCGATGGCGAGGGCCTGCTGTGGGTAGGCCATTGGGGCCGGGGCATTAACGTGCGCGACGCCAACGGCCAGTGGCAGCACCTCACCGCCAATAACTCGGCTCTCGAAGGCATCAACGGCGGCTCCTTCGTCGCCATCAGCGACATCGACCGCGACGCTAACGGTGCGCTGTGGATCGCCAACGTCCAAAATGGGCTCGTCGTCATGGATGGGTGGCCGCTCCAACAGGCCGCGCTCAACAGCCAGTTGAACTTCGGCATGTCCTCAGGCCGCGACATGACCAAAATCGCCATTGGCCCCGACGGCCTGAAGTGGATTGGGACGGCGCTCGACGGCTTCTGCCTCTTCGACGATGGCGGCACCCCTTTTGAGATCGGCGATGAGACCGGCTTAGTCTTCGACACCGTCGCTTATCCAGACCTGACCAGCAATGCCGTCATCGACATCCACGTCGATCGCTCGGGACAAGTGTGGGTCGCCACCAACAACGGCCTCAATGCCGTGCGCGGCGAGTATTCTCGCACCAACGCGGATTTTGCGGTCACAAGCTGGAAGGTGTACAACACCGACAACGGCCTGCCGTCCAACGCGACCACATCGCTGGCTGAAGACGACTGGGGGCGCATTTGGGTCGGCACCGAAGGCGGCTTGGCCCGCATCAGCACCGAGGGCCAAGTCGAGTTCGCGCTCGACACCAGCGACGGCCTCGTCAACAACCGCGTCAACTCACTGTACTTCGACCGTGAAAACGACGCGCTGTGGATAGGCACGCTCGGCGGGATGAGCCGCCTGCAACTCGGCACCTCGGGGACCGCGGCTGGTCCCCAAGCATACGCGTATCCCAACCCCTTCCACATCGGCGTGCGCGGCGCATCCCTGACCTTTGCCGACCTGCCGCTGGGAGCCAGCGTGCGCGTTTTCACCGCCGCGGGCGAACTCATCCGCCAACTCGACGGCGCAGCCGGCGAAGGCGCAGTCACTTGGAATGGCCAGAGCGCGGCGGGCTTTCTGGTGGGGTCGGGTATTTACTACTTTGTCGCACAAGCAGAAACCGGCGACGCAGTGCGCGGCAAATTCGCCGTGATCAACGGCCGCTGACATGCGTGGCCTCTGCGTTGCACTCGCCGTCGCGCTCCTCGCTGCGGACAGCCCGGCCCAGCCCCCATTTACCATTGCGCGGCTGCAATACGGCGGCGGCGGCGACTGGTACAGCGACCCCTCTTCCCTGCCCAACTTGCTCCGCTTCTTGAGGGAACACACCCAAATCGACGCGGCCGAAACCGAAGCGCGCGTGCAGATCATGGACGAGGAGTTGTTTTCCTATCCGTACATCTACATGACCGGGCACGGCAATGTGGTCTTTTCCGCTGAGGAGGCAGCGCGGCTTCGGCACTACTTGGAAAGCGGCGGCTTTCTCCACGCCGACGACAACTACGGCATGGACGAGAGCTTCCGCCGCGCCATGCGCCAAGTCTTCCCCAAGGCCGAATGGGTGGAACTGCCGCCCGAGCACCCCCTGTTCCATTGCCACTTCGAGTTGCCAGCGGGCCTGCCCAAAGTCCACGAACACGACGGCAAAAGGCCGCAGGCCCTCGCGCTTTTCACAGGCGAGCGCCTATCCGTGCTGTACACGTATGAGGCAGACCTAGGCGATGGCTGGGAGGATCCCGACGTCCACAGCGACCCGGAGAGCAAGCGACTCGACGCCCTCAAAATGGGTGCCAATATCGCGGTCTGGGCGCTGAGCCACTAGCCCCCCTCCTCAACCCTCATATACGCGTCAATCGGCAAGTCAGTCAGCCGTTGCAGCACGCCACTCGGCCAATAAATGTGCAGCGAGTCCGCCCGACCCGCCGCGCCCAAACCAAAATGCACGCGCCGGTCTCCGCTGCCCAAGAAGCTCTCGCCGCAAAGTACGTCCCGCCGCTGCCTTTGGCCGCCGCTCCACAATACGACCTTCGCGCCGACGGCCTCGCGGTTTTTTCCCGCGCCCACAAGGCACAGGCCGAGCCAATGGTGATCTACAGCCGTCTGGTTGTGCAGCAAGGAGGGCCGACCGTTGAGATTGGTGACGAACAGGTCCACACGGCCATCGTCGTCAAAATCCCCAGCCACCGCGCCGCGACTAATCGCCCGGTCCTCACCCAACTCGACGAGGCTAAAATTCCCGGCGTCATTGGCGAACAAGTGATTCGCCTGCGCGTAGGTCGCGCCACTACCCGGGCGTTCGATCTGCGGATACACGTGCCCGTTGGCCACGAACAAGTCTTGGTCGGCATCGTTGTCAAAATCGAGAAAGACCGCGCCGAATCCCACGTAGGGAAGGCTGATGCGGCCCAAGCCCGCGGCAAAGCTCACATCCGCAAACGTGCCGCCTCCGGCGTTGCGATACAGCGTATTGTAGTCGTCCTCAAAGTTGGTGACCAGCAAATCGCCGTCGCCGTCGTTGTCGTAATCGCCCCAAGCCGCGCCCATGCCGGCCTGCGCCAAGCCCGTTTCCCCCAGCGCGGCATTAGCCTGTAGCCCCACTTCGGCAAAAGTGCCAGTCCCATCGTTGCGGTAGAGAAAATTGGGCGTCGAGTCGTTGGCGACATAAAGGTCCAAATCCCCGTCGTCGTCGCTGTCGATGAACAGCACGGCAAACCCATAGCCCGGATCGTGCTGCCCGAGGCCGCTAGCCGCCGTCACCTCGGCAAAAGTACCAGCGCCATCGTTGCGGTAGAGCGCGTCCGGCAACGCGGGCAAGCCCAGCGGGCCGATGAATACGTCCCGGCCCTTCCACTGCGTCCCCAAGGGCCGCACCGCGGCCGAATCAAAATCTGCGTAATTGGCCACGTACAAATCCAAGTCGCCGTCCAAGTCCGCGTCGCCCATAGCCGCGCCCGTGCTCCACACCGGCAGCACCAGCCCGGCGCGGGCCGTGACATCGGCGAACTGTTCCAATCCGTCGTTGCGATAGAGGATGTTTTCACGCAGGCACGTGATGTACAGATCGGCGTCACCGTCGGCATCGTAATCCGCACTCAGCGCGCCCATGCCCCAGCCGCGACCCGTGGCACCGGCTACGACCGCTCTATCGACAAAGCCCCGGCCGCGGTCGTTGCGGTAGAGGGCATTGTCACCGCCCTCGCCATTGACCCAGTAAATGTCCAAATCGCCGTCGCCATCCGCGTCGAGAAGCGCGGCCCCACCACCTTTGGCTTCGACGATATAGCGCTTTTCCGCGCCGCCGCCGACGTGGGACCGCTCCAAGCCCCACTCACTGGCCTTGTCGATGAAGGGAGGACCGTCAGTAGGCGCACAGGCCACCATGCACAGCAGAAGCCCACCCCACTTCAATCGCGCCACAACCCTTCAAGACCCGGTAACCGGCGCGACCTCGGCGGTCTTACTCTCGCTCAACCGCCCCCAAAACTCTTGAACGCCCACCAGCAGGCGCATTCCTATCGGGACGCCCAACAAAATGATGAAGGTGGCAAATAGAATGCCAAAGCCCAAGCTGACGGCCATTGGAATCAAAAACTGCGCCTGAAGGCTTTTTTCGAGGATCATCGGCAGCAGCCCAAAGAAAGTCGTCAGCGAGGTAAGTAGGATCGGACGGAAGCGCGCGGCCCCAGCCGAGACTAGAGCTTCCTCGTGCGACGAACCCTCGCGCCGCATCTGGTTGTAGAAAGTCAGCAGCACCAGCGAATCGTTGACCACCACGCCCGAGAGCGCGACGATCCCAAACAGGCTCAAAAGCGCCAAGTCCAAGCCCATCAGCAGATGCCCCCAAACCGCGCCAATGATGCCAAAGGGAATCGCGCTCATGACGACGAGGGGCTGCGTGTACGATTTGAACGGCACGGCCAGCAACACATAGATAGCGGCAAGAGCGATGAGGAAATTGAGGCCCAAGCTCTGTAGCGAATCATCCCGCTCCTGCTGCTCACCGCCGAAGCGGTAGCGCAGACCGGGATAGTCCTGCACCAAGGCGGGCAGGAAAAACGCTTCGAGATCGCGATTGATCTCGTCGGCGTTGGCGATTTGGTCATCTACCGAGGCACTCACCCGCACGACGCGCTGGCCATCGGTGCGCTGGATGGAAGCATAGGCGTGGCCGATAGTGACGGTCGCCACCTCGGCAAAGGGCACCTCAGCACCTGAAGGCGTGCGCACGCGCATCGAGCGCACGTCGCCTAAGTTGCGGCGCTCGTCTTTGGGGTAGCGCACCATCACCCGCACATCGTCCGAGCCGCGTGGGAATCTCAGCGCTTGGTCGCCGTAGAAGCCCTGGCGCACTTGGCGGGCCAGATCGGCGAGTGTGAGGCCGAGGGTGCGGGCTTGGGGCTTGAGCTGGAGTTTCATCTCCAGCTTGCCTTCCTCAAAGCTGTCTTGGATATCGCCGGTGCCAGCATACTCGGCGATTTTGCCCTTTAGCCGATCGACGGCCAACAAGAGCTGGTCGAAGTTGTCCGAGGCCAGCTCGACCTCAATGGGGTTGCCAGCGGAAAACAGCGACGAAGAAAAAATAATGGATTCGGGGCCGGGCACTTCGCCGACTAATTGGCGCAACCGCGCCTCGATCTCCGCGCTGTCGAGATCGCGTTCCTCAGAAGGTAACAGTTCGATGGTAACTTCAGCCAGATGTCCCCGGCCGCCAGCCCCTCGGACACTTGAAAAGGAAGAACGCCGGGCCGAGGGTTGGTCGCCGATGTAGGTAAAAACACTGCGATAGATTGAATCCCCGCCCTCGCGCTCGGCGTCGATCTGATCGCGCAGGACGATGGCCTTTTCTTCAATGTATCGCACGACCTTGGCGGTCTGGGTCGCCGTGGTACTCTGGGGCATGTTGACCGATATCGTCACCCAATCGGCCCCGATCTCGGGCATAAATACAAACTTGATATGACCACCGACGACCAGTCCGGCGGTACATAGCATCAGCGATAAAGCTAGGGCGGTGCTGGAAATCGGATGGGCCAGCGCCAAGCGCAGCGTGGGCTGATAGGCGTTGCGGATGACGTATTTGAGGCCGCGATCAAAGAGGACTACGACTCGAGCGTGCCAATCGAGCGGACGTATGAAAACCCGGCGAAACAAGCGGCTGAGTGGCCCGTCCCCCTTAGAAGACAGGTGCGCCGGCAGAATGAACAGGCTCTCAATCAGCGACAGCAGCAGTACGGAGATCACGATTACCGGGATGACCGACATGAACTTACCCATCATGCCCTCGACGAAAAACAGCGGCATAAAGGCCGCAATCGAGGTCATCACCGCGAACAGGACCGGCGTGCTCACTTCGAGCGCGCCATCGATAGCGGCACGGCCGAAGGATTTCCCCTGCACTCGGTGGGAAAAGATATTTTCGCCGACGATGATCGCGTCGTCCACGACGATGCCCAAGGCCACGATAAAGGCGAACAGCGAAAGCATGTTGATCGAGGCGTCGAAAGGCTGCATCAGCACGAAGGCCCCCAAAAAGCTGATGGGGATGCCCATCATCACCCAGAAGGCCAAGCGCAAGTCGAGGAAGAGGCTCAGACAGATGAAGACCAACACCAGACCGAGGCAGGCGTTGCGGATCAGCAAATCGATGCGGCTGCGCAGGATGCGCGCGTCGTCGCGCGCGTAGCCAATGTCGATCCCCGCTGGCAGGGTTGAGCGTTTGTCCTCGATGTACTGGTGGACATAGGCGGAAATGTCGAGGGCGTTCTGGTCGCCAATGCGAAAGACCTGCACCACGGCCGCTGGCTGGCCGTTGAAGCGCGAGACGAGATCCGTATCCTCAAAGCCATCGACGACCGTGGCAACGTCTTTGAGCTTGAGGGCTGTGCCGTCGGGGCGGGTGAGGACGACGACCTCTTCGTATTCGCGTCCCACGCGCATCAGCCCCTGCGTGCGGAGCAATATCGCGCCATCCTCGCTCTCGACACTGCCGGCGGGCAGGTCAATGCTCGTGCGGCGGACCGCATCGGCGACCTGCGCAAAGGTTAGGCCGTAGCGGCGCAGAGCCTCTTCGGAGACTTCGATGGCAATCTCATCGACGCGCACGCCCTTGAGCTCGACCTGCGAAATAACGCCACTGCTGCGCAGGTCGTCGCGCACTAGCTCGGCGGCGACTTTGAGGGCCTTCTCCTCGACATTGCCGTAGAGAACCACGTCGATGGCTTGATTGCGGCGAGTCAACTCCTTGATGACCGGCTCTTCGATCTCGGCGGGGAAGGTGTCGATGCGATCGATCTCGTTTTTGATGTCGTCGAGGAGCTTGTCCATGTCGGCACCGCGCTCTAGCTCGATGCTGACTACGCCCATGCCCTCAGCGGCCGTAGAGCGCACGCGGCGCACCCCTTCTAGGCCGCGCACCCGTTCCTCAATGCGCTTGCAGACGGCGTCTTCAACCTCGGCCGGGGTCGCGCCCAGATAGGGCACTTGGATTTGCACCTGATCGAGCGACATCTCGGGGAAGGTCTCTTTCTTGGTCTGCATCATGGCAAACAGGCCGCTCAACATGATGAAGCCCATCAGCAGATTGGCGGCGACGTGATTCTTCGCCATCCAAGACACAGGTGCTTTCACAGTTGACCTCCTAAGTTCCCGTCCGCGAGACGCACCTTCATACCGTCGGTAACGCCGCTGAGCTGCGAGACGATGATCCGCTCTTCGGGAGGCATGTCTATATAAGCGAGCACTTCATCTTCAAGGGCGCGCACCACTTGCACTGGACGGATGCTGAGGACGCCGTCGCGGCCCACCGTCCACACGCGGTCGCCTTGGCGCAAAGCGGCGCGGGGCAAGACGCGAACGCCATTGACCATGCGGCCGGCAATGGCCACCTCGACGAACATCCCCACCGTCAGCGGCGGGATTCCATCGCCAATGCCGCCGTAAGGGGCTTCGACCTCGACAACTAAGCGCACCATGCGGCTTCGCGGATCGAGCTCCCCTTCGGTGCGCACCACGCGGCCGCTCCACTGGTGCTGGCGGCCAGCAAAAGCCCCGCTAACCACGGCGCTAGCTCCCTCTCGTCTAAAGACAAAGGCGCGGGAGCCTCCCTCGGTGTTGGGATTGGATACGACCCCAGTGTTAGGTGTGCTAGCCGCCGCAACGTCGATGGGCAGCGGCAAGGTAAACCACCCGAGGTCTTCGTCGGGGACGGGGACGACGATCTCGGCCTTTTCGATGCTGTATAGTTGGGCGATGGATTGGCCGGCGTTGAGGTGCTGGCCGACATCGACGCGCGCAGTGCGCACCCGACCGGCAAAAGGAGCATACACGTTGGTGCGGTCGAGGCGCAGCCGCGCTTCGGCGAGGCGCGCTTCCGCTCCTTGGAGACTGGCCTCGGCCGCGCGTAGCTGGGGTTTGCGCAGCACCAAGTCGGTGGGAGCTTCTTCGGCGTGCAGCCGCTGCCATTCCTCCTCGGCGATGGCGGCTTCCTCGCGGGCCAAGTCGAGTTGGTAGCGCGCCTGCGCCACTTGGACTGCGGCCTGTTGGACGGCGAGTTCGTAGTCGCGTGGATCAATCCGAAACAGCAGCGCACCCTTGGCAAAGGTCCCGCCGGGCTTAAAGTCAGCGTCCTTCCACACCACAATACCCGACACTTGCGGCACTAGATCAATCTGAGCGTCGGGGCGCACCGTACCCTGCCCTTCAACTACGACCTGGACCTGTTGCAGCGGGGCGGCGACGGCCTCGACGAGTGGGCCGGCATAGGAGCGCGAGACGCGCTGGGGCGGCTCCCGCATCGAGGCCAGCAGTTGGAAGGCTCCAAAACCGAGAGCGAGAATGAGGATGGGCAAAACTATTTTAAAGACGCGCATCATAATAGTTCTCTCTTGGAGACTGTTACCTTTAGGCGACAGCGGAAAAAGGTGTGGCTTGAACGACGGGGCAGTGTAACGTGCCCTTGAGTGAAGGCCAAAAAAGTTCTTGCCAAGGCTTTATACAGTGAATAAATCCATCTTTATGAAACGAGTTATTCAAATTCAATTGTTGCCCACTCCGGAGCAGGCCGATCTGCTTGAAACGACCATGCGCCACTTCAATCAGGCCTGTAATTGGGTCGCCGAGCGTGCGTTTGAGCGCAAGCTGGCCAATCGCTATGCCCTGCATAAACTGCACTACTACGAGGTTCGTGAACGCTTGGGTTTGTCGTCTCAAATGGCCTGCTTGACCTTTGCCCAAGTAGCAGGGGCCTACAAGCGCGACAAGAGCAAGCAGGTCTCGTTTCGCCCGCTGGCGTCGATGCCCTATGACCGGCACCTGTTGCGTTACGTCGGCTTGGATAAGGTGTCGTTGGCTACGCTGGCGGGACGCATTGTCGTCCCCATGGTCATGGGAGACTACCAAGCCGAGCAATTCGGCCATGTCAAGCTCTACGCTGAACTGATGCGTCGGCATGACGGCAAGTGGTTTCTCATGGCCACTGTTGAGCATCCCGACGACCCGATGGTAGACCCCACCGACTTCCTCGGCGTGGACTTGGGCATAGAACATTTGGCGACAGACTCCGATGGCGAACAATACTCTGGCAAACAAGTAGAGCAAGTACGGATTAAGTGCCAGACACACAAGCAGCTGCTGCAATCGGCCGCGGACCAGACCAAGAACCACCGAGCGCGCAAGCGCATCCGCAAGAAGCTGCGCCGTCGTGCTCGCCAAGAATCCAATTTTCGTCGTAATACCAACCATGTTCTTTCTAAACGTATCGTTGAGAAGGCCAAAGGCACCAAGCGGGGTATCGTCCTTGAAGACCTCAAGGGCATCCGCGACCGGATACGGTTTCGCACGCCTCAACGAGCCCGCATGGATGAATGGGGATTCGACCAGCTTCGGCAGTTTATCGCCTACAAGGCGCAAGCCGCAGGCGTCAAGCTGATGCTGATTGATCCCAAGCATACCAGTCAGAGGTGTTCTCAGTGTGGACATGTCGAGCGGGCTAATCGCTCCTCTCAAGCTGAGTTTCGTTGTAAGCAGTGTGGACACACCGCCCACGCCGACTACAACGCCGCCCTGAACATTAGGGCGAAGGCTCTCGTCAGCGAGCCTATAGTTTCAGCCTACTCCGTCGCGGCGGGGTAAGCTAGGGACAAGCTGCCGCCTTTAAGGGGCAGTGGTTGACTGCTGAATCTCCGCGTACTGAGAGGCAAGGGTAAAGCCGCCGCCAAGGGCTAGGTGCAAGTCAATGCGTGTATCGAGGCGCTGGCGACGGACGGCGAGCAGGCGGCTCTCGGCATCAAAGGCCCGGCGCTGAGACTCCAGCAGAGCAATGAGATCGGCGAGCCCTCTGGCGTAGCGATCTTCGGCTAAGGCGCGCGCCGCCACGGCTTCTTCCGCGGCCGTGGCTAGTGCTCGTTCTTGGTCGGCGAGCAAGCCTTCGGCATTCAGCGCCGCCTCCACCTCTCCGTAGGCTCTAAGGGCACTTTGCGCATAGGTAAAAAGCGCTTGCTCGGCCGCAGAAGCGGCCTGATCGACGCCAGCGCGCAGACGCCCACCTTGCAGCAGGGGCTGCGCGATATTGCCCACGAGGTTCCAGACCGAAAAATCGCCATCGAGCAAGTCGCTCAACGCGCTCGACGAGCGGCCCGTAGAGGCCGTAAGACTGATGCGGGGCAACAGGGCGCGCCGAGCTTGGACCAGCCGACGGTCGGCTGCGGCGAGGCGGCGCTCAGCGGCTACGAGATCGGGGCGTCTGCCTACGAGTTGGGCTGGCAAACCGGCTGGAACCGGGCCGCCAACAGCGGGCAACTCGTCTCCGACTTGAATCCGGGCGCTGGGATAGCGTCCCAAGATCAATTCGAGTTGGCGCAGCGCAGCATCCCTTTGCTGGCGGCGTTGGGCGAGGGTTGCTTCGGCCGCGGCCAAGCTCGACCGACCCAAGCGCACATCGAGCGACGAGCGCAAGCCGCGGCGATAGCGATCCGCTATCTGCTCGGCGGAGAGCCGGTAGTTTGCAACGGTCGCCCGCGCTAGCTCGACTTGGTGACCCGCTTCGACCGCGGCGAAATAGGCCCGCGCCGTCTGCGCTGCCAGCGACAGGCGCGCCGCGCGGAAATCAGCGGCGGCAGCATCGGCATCGGCGAGCGCAGCTTGGGCACCAGCGCGCAAACGACCCCACAGGTCAGCTTCCCAACTCGCAGTCAAATCGACGCCAAAGGACGTGCTCTCGGAGGTCAAGACCTGATCCGGGGATCTACCCGGAATGGGCAATCCGACGAAATTCTGTTTGCGCTTCGAGCCATTGGCATTGGCACCGAGTTGAGGCCAGAGCGGCGCACCAGCTACCCGGGCCTGAGCTTGGGCTTGGGCCAGCCGCGCACCGGCGATCTTGAGATTGTAGTTGTGCTCCAAGGCCAACGCCACCAGACTGTCGAGACGCCCGGCCCCCATATCGCGCCACCATTGGTCGGCGACGGCACCCTCTGAGGCCCCAGCCGTCCATTGATCCGGCTGGGCCAAGTCGAGGGTCGGGTATTCGACTTTGGGAGTTGAAGCACAGGCGAGCAGCAACAGCACCGGAAGGCACAACAGCCTCATGGCAATTCTCCAGGAGAAGCAGCAAAGTCCGCGTACAGGGATTCTATTTGTGTGGGACCGGGGTCTTGGTCTAGGACGAAAAACGCGTGGTGCAGTTCCAAGCACTCACCAGCCGCCAGTTCTAAGTCGCCTTCTACCAGCAGGCCCGTGCCCAGCAAGTTGGCGCGGGTAAACCAAGTAACCGGGTGGCGCGGGTTGCTCGGATGATCCATGAGCGCGACAAAGCCGCCGCTTTTTCCGCACGCCCCCACCCAACGGGCGCGCTGGTGCATGATGTTCGCGTGGCCCTGGCGTCCCTCACTGCAATAGTGGTCGGCTTCGGCAAAGGAAGGCCCCATGCGCAGCACTAGCCCCGAGTAGCGCGCCGCCCGCGAGGCTCCCATCACTAGCCGGTCGCCGGCTGGCTCAATCCGTGTGGATACCCGCAGACAGTAGCCGCCCTCAGTGCTGCTAAAGCCAAAAGAACGCGACTCTCGCGCCACGAGTTGGTCGCGGCCGTCGAGCCAAGAAAGCGACTCAGTCACACCGTCCACTTCCAAAGCCGTGAAGCCATCGTGCTGCTGCACGCCGTGGCTGTCGGCGACGTGTTCGTACTTCTTTGTCTCCGGCAAATACCAACGCCCGCCCCACAAGTTCGCGTCATTGACGTGAACCCAGCCGAAGAACAACCCCGTATGCCAAGCGTGGTCAGGCGGGCGGTACTCGGTCACGAGTTGGCCGGAAAGCGTGTACAGAGGCGCAAAGCAGGGTTTGGGGGATTCGCTGCGGGGCAGTTCCTCCGTAGCGCGGTACAGGGCGAGCAGTTGATCGCCCGCGTGGATTTCAACGCCGAGGGCGTTTTCTCGCAATTCAAAGGCGCACATAGTTATTTCTCCAATTCTCGCATTAGACAACTCCGAGCGGCGATTCATTCCCTTTCGGGTTCAAAAGCGCACATAGTTATTTCTCCAATTCTCGTTTGAACCATGCAATCGTCCGGCCCAACCCCTCGTCCGGCCCCACGCGGGGAGTCCAGTCGAGCAGGGAACGGGCCTTGGCAATGTCGGGCAGGCGCACCCGAGGGTCGTCCTGCGGCAACTCACCGAAGGCGATACGACTTTTGGCCCCCGTCATGGCGATGATCTTGTGGGCCAAGTCCAGCATGGTGATTTCACTGGGGTTGCCGAGATTGACCGGGGTGGTCACGTCGGACAGCATGAGCTTGTAGAGACCGGCGATCAGGTCGCTGTAATGGCAGATGCTGCGCGTTTGCTGACCGTCGCCAT
>JAPPEG010000238.1 GCA_028875345.1 Gemmatimonadota bacterium | reverse complement strand
GCAGGCACCCATTCCGCAAGACCCCGCCTATCACCAGTTCGCCGATCAGCGCACTCTGCTGGGCATCCCCCATTTCCTGAACGTGATCTCCAATCTGCCCTTTCTGTTGGTGGGGCTGTGGGGATTCAGCGTCGCGTTCCGCCTCGCCACAGATCCCGCGCAGCAGGCGTTTGTGCGCCCGGCTGATTCGCTGGCGTATCAGATCCTCTTCCTCGCGGTGGCGCTGGTCGGCCTCGGCTCCACCTACTATCACCTAGCTCCCAGCAACGGAACGCTCCTATGGGATCGCTTGCCGATGAGCATTGCCTTTATGGCGTTTCTCGCTACTGCGATCACCGAGCGCTTGGACCGGCGCGCTGGCATCATCACCTTGCTGCCGCTGATTGCCTTCGGCGTTTTCAGCGTGTTATACTGGCATTATACCGAGCAGGCCGGGGCCGGAGACCTCCGTTATTACATCGTCGCCCAAGCCTACCCGATTTTGTTCGTGCCCCTCATGGTTCGCCTGCTGCCATCGCCGTACACGCGCGGGTCCGACCTCTACATCGCCGGTCTGTTTTATCTGCTCGCAAAAGCCGCCGAGGTGTTTGATCAAGCCCTCTACGGGGTCGGGGGAGTCATTAGCGGTCATACTTGCAAGCATTTGTTCGCTGCCTTGGGAGCCTATTGGGTGTTGCGGATGATCCGGCTGCGGCGGCTGAGCTGATTGGGTATTTTGTCAGGGATACTATGGAAACCATTCGCCCCATCCGCGAGTCGGAACTCGACGAACTCATCGACCTGCTCTGTGCCGTGCACAACCCCGAGGGCCACGAGCGCTACCGAGGGTACATGGAAGGCGATCCGACTTGGTGCCCGTCGCAGACGCCGGTCATCGTCGTCGGAGGCCGCATTGTATCGACGCTGCGCATCTGGGATCGCTGGGTCCACCTCGGCGCTACGCCCGTCCGCATGGGCGGCATTGGCGGCGTCACCACGCATCCCGACTACCGGCAACGCGGCATAGCGACGCGGCTCATGGAGCATGCAGCCGAGTACATGCGCGACGATGGTTACGACTTAGGCCTGCTGTTCACGATGATCGCGGCGGGCTTTTACCGGCGTCTTGGCTGGAATTGTGTGCCGCTCATGGGATTTCACGCTAGACTGAGCCGTCCTCCGCAGCCGGGGCGGTCCGCACTTGAGGTGCTGCCGTTTGACGAGAGCCGCGACTTGGAGGAGACGGTAGCGCTTTACCAACGCTACAATGCCGGCCGCAGCGGCAGTCTTTTGCGTCCGCGTCCGTACTGGGACTACGCTCCCTCCCGCGTGCGGGGCGTGCTGCCCACCGCCGTCGTTCGTGGCTCGGCGGGGCTCAGCGGGTACATCAACTGGGAGAGCGACGACGGAGCCGAGGTGTATGAAGTTGCTTACGAGAGCGGCCCGGCTCTCGATGCCCTCGTGCAGTACCTGCTCGACGAGTGCGCGGCGGCTGGGGTGACGCAGATCCACGGTGAGATTCCCCACAGCCACCCTTTTGTCGATGCCCTAGTTACTACCGCTGACGCCGATCTGGGAATCACGGGCGACAGTTCGATGATGGCCCTGCCTTTCGACCTCGATTCTCTGATTGCCAAGGCCGTGCCCGAAGCGGCGGAATCGGTTCGCGAGTTGCCAGACGATCTGATGTGCCGGCTCCTGTTCGGCGAGTCCTCTGGCCGCGACATAGAACCTATCCTTCGCGCCCGAGGGATCTCGCTGGAGGCTGGGGAAGTCCGCCAACTTGAGGAATGGTTTCCACGCCGCGAGGTTATCTTCTGGGAGCCCGACCACTTCTGATGCCCGCGCGATCGTCCAGCTCTCCAAAGCAGGCTCCGATCCGGGTCATCCGCCACGAGCGGCCCCGGCTGCTGCGGCCCTACGACGATCCCGACTTCCGCTTTGAGTCGCCGACCGATCCTGTGCGTCGGCGCGTTCTCGCCAACCTCCTAGACGACTGTGAGTTGTATGCCGGACAGCGGCCGTGGCCGCGGATTCCGCGACGGCCGGACAGCCCTCACCCGTACCACCAGCTTTATTTGACCTTCTACACAGCCATGCAGGCCACGGCTTTGATCGAGAACTACGCCTTTGCTTGGCGGTTGACCG
>JAPPEG010000138.1 GCA_028875345.1 Gemmatimonadota bacterium | reverse complement strand
GCCTGGACTTCATCGCCAATCTGCGCCTGCAGCGGCTCGGCGGCGTGTACCCAGAGCTCGAAATCGAAAACGGCGGTGCCGGCTGGGCTGAGGAGCGCGTCCAAGATCTCAAATACGATGTGCTGCGCGAGCTCGTCACCGAATACCCCATCCAAGGTGTCGAGCTGGATTTCACGGCTGCCTTCAGCGAGCGCGGATTCTTCTACTTCAACGACGGAGGGACTCCCGAAAACACGGCGGCTATGACCGAGTGGGTAAGACGCTCGGCGGAGATGGTGCGCTCGCGGGCGGGCGAGCCGGGCCTGATCGGCGCGCGGATCTTCCCCACGGAAAAGGGCAACCTCGAGCAGGGCCTCGACGTGAGGACGTGGCTCGGCGAGGGGCTACTCGACTTCGTCGTGCCGGTGGCCTACATCTACACCGTTCTCGATCCCGACATGCCCTTCGACTGGGTGGTCGGGCCGGCCCACGACGCGGGTGCCTCCGTCTACGGATTCCTACAGCACTACACACAGGAACAAATCGTCGGTGCCAGCGGCAGGCGGTACCCCAGCTTGGAGCACTTCCGGGCCGCTGCGGCCAACTACTGGGAGAAGGGCGTCGACGGCCTGTACACTTGGATGATGGACTGGCCCCTCGGCGACGCCGAGCGCAACATCCTCACCATGATCGGCGCGCCGCAACTCGTCCGCGAGCGCGACAAGCGCTATGCCTTAGCCCGCAAGTACGACGGCGCAGCGCGGGTCGACTATCGCCACCACATTCCGCACGAACTTTCCCCGCCCCTCCCCACCGCGGCTCACCAAATCCCCTTCACCATCGCTGACGACATCGTCGCGGCCGACAGCCGCGTCAGCGGGACGACCCTGCGCATCTACCTGACCAACGTCGTATCTGCGGACCGATTCAACATCGCCCTGAACGGACACTCGCTGGGCGGCGAGACGTGCCGCCGCGTCTGGAAGAAGGACGACGCCTATCCCTACACCAACCCGCGGAACCACTGGCTGGAATTCGATCTCGTCGACTGCGTGCCCCGCAAGGGCGAGAACCTTCTGGAGGTGTCGCTGGAGAGCCGACCGGAGGGGCTGACTGGAAGCGTCACCATCCAAGAGGTCGAGGTGGAGGTGCGCTACAGTCCGTATCCGGTGGGGCTAGGGGGTTCCACGCACGATCTGAGGTGACGCGTAAAGATCGGGTCTGGCCTCGTTGGCTGTGAAGCAACCGGACGATCGCGCTTTCTCTATTAAATCTCTCGAGACCTCGGTCACGATCATGCCTTCCACGGGTGCGTGCTCGTCGATGAACTCGCCGTGCGGATTGATCGCGAAGGCGAGCCCTGGAAACCAGGCGTTGCCGCTCTTTCCCGCCTGATTGGCGTAGAAAATGTAGAGCGCATTGTCCACGGCCCTTGCTGGCAGGACCTGGGCGGCAAGGTGTCGATGTTCGGCGGCCTGTTCGGTCTGATCGCCGTCGGGGGTGACGTTGTCAGCACAGCCGCTTGCTCCCACGGCGAGGAGGAAAAAGTCCGCGCCCTCCTGTGCGGCGGTGCGGAAGATCTCCGGAAACCTCAGGTCGTAGCAGATCCCCACGCCGAAGGTCCAGCCTTGCGATGTCACGACGGGGAGCTGGCTCCCCGGTTCAAACCAGGCCCGCTCGGTTGCATTGGGGATGTGCAGTTTGGTGAAGGTCGCGAGGTAACCGCCGGGCCCTACGATGTAGGCGCTGTTGCGATAGCGCTCGCCCGCCGGCTCGATGGTACCGACGACAAGGGTCATGTCGAGTTCGCGGCAGAGCGATTCGAGGAACGGAACCGATTGCTCGGCCGCTGCTTCGGCGATTCGCATGGACTCCTCGGGGGGAATGTCCGACTTGTTCATCGAGCCCGTGATGCACTCTTCGGGAAACAGCGCAAACGCGGCACCTTGCTCGCGAGCCTTGCTCGACCACTCGGCAATCCGGTCGAGGTTGGTCGTGGGGTCGCCCATCGCGCTGTGCATGGCGACCGATGCGACACGTGTTTTTGTGTTGTTCATAGTTCTTGGCCGCCGTTCAGTTGTCCTCCACCGACTCCGCCATGGCCGCGATTTTCTTGAACTCCGAGATGCTGCCGCAGTGGACGATGTCCGTTCGGTCCGGTCCGTTCAACACAGGTAGTCGACGCAGGTGGCGGCGTGGACCTTCAGCACCTGCCCGAACTCCGACTCGCGGATCTGCTCGTCGGGAACGGCGATGTTCTCCAGGTCCGTGCCGTAGATCGCCGCAGGGATGCCCCGGCGCCACCAGAAGCGGGTATCTGTGGAGCCGTAGCTGACGTTGGCCTCGATCTCACGCCCCGTGATCCGTCGCGCGTTGGCGGCCACGGCCTGCACGATCTCCTCGTCGGGGGCCGAATAGGCCGACTCCAGACACACCACCCACTCCACGTCGATCTCCCCGCGGTCGAGGCCCGTGCCGGCCAGCACCTCCTCCACCTTCTCCTGCAGGTCCTGCGTGGACACGCCGACCGGCGTGCGCAGGTCGATCTCCATGCGGCAGGCCGTGGGGATCGTGTTGCTCTGCACGCCGCCCTGAATCACGCCCACATTGACCGTAGTCGAGTCCGCCACCCATCCCTTGCCGGCCAGCCCGCCGTCGCGCACCTCCCGGTCCCGGCCCCGGGCGACGGCCGCGGCCACCTCGGGCGGGGTCTCGAGACGCCAGCCCTTCAGCGTCATCAGGGCCGCGGCCACGGTCATGGCCCGGGCGATGGCGTCGTCCTCCACGGGCACCGCCGCCAGACCGCCGCCGTGGCGGGTCTCGACGACCAGCGTGTACTTGCCCTTGTGGCCGATCAGCACCTGATCCATCCTCGTGGGCTCGCTGTTCAGGCAGGCATCACCGCGGGTCATGGGCACGTGCTCCAGCAGCCAGTCCGAGCCCCAGAACCCACCTGTCTCTTCGTCGCCCACCAGGGTCAGCGTCAACTGCCCGCGGATCGGGACATCGAGCTCGTGGAGCAGCACCAACGACAGCAGGGAGGCCACCGATCCGGCCTTCATATCACCGACGCCGCGGCCGAGGATGCGGCCATCCCGGCACTCACCGGAGTAGGGATCAAAGGACCAGGCCTCCGGGTCTCCAGCCGGGAACTGGTCCAGGTGACCGTTGAGGACGAGGTTGCGGCCGGCCTGGCGGCCCTCCATATAGGAGACTAGGCTCTGCACCGTCGGCTGCGGCTCGTACACGTCGGCCGGCAGCCCCTTCGACTTCAGGTAGCGGGCTAGGTAGGCGACACAGGCGCTGGTGTCGCCGGGCGGGTTGTCGGTGGGGATGGCGACGACATCCCGCAGCACGCCCTGGAACTCCGGCAGTCTGCGGTCGACCTCGGCGAACAGGCGTTGCTTCAGGCCTTCGGTGGTCATGCAAGCCACTCCGGTGGTGTCTGGGCAACGAGATGGATATAAATTATAAAGGGCCTTTGAGGGGAGCTGGTCAAGCGGTGGGCCGTCTTGCCCCCTTCCTACTTGTTCGCCGTCGCCGCCCTGATTTATCTTCTCTCCAGAGCCAGAAGACGGTGACGCTCCCCGCAATGGAGAGGAGTTTGCGGTGAAGTTGAAAATTGCCACTTGCCAGTTTCCCGTCAGCCGGGACCTAGAACGCAATTTCAAATACGTCGTGCGCCAGATGAAATACGCCAGTGAGCAAGGTGCTCATCTGGCGCATTTTTCCGAGACCTGTCTGGGGGGATACGTCGGAGTCGATCTCCCTTCCTTCGACCACTACGACTGGGACCTTCTGCGCCAGTGCACCGAGGTGGTCGCGGACTTGTCTCGCAAGTTGAAGCTGTGGGTCATTCTTGGCTCCAACCATCGCCTAACGGGCAGACACAAGCCGCACAACAGCCTCTACGTCATCAATAATCGCGGCTCTGTCGTGGACCGCTACGACAAGATGTTCTGTACCGGAAAGGCCGGCTCAACGCCGGGCGATCTGGATTTCTACAGCCCGGGCGCGCGTCTGGTTACATTCGAAGTAAGAGGAATTAAATGCGGCCTGCAGATATGTCACGACTTTCGCTACCAGGAGTTGTACAGAGAATACAAGAAGCGCGGCGTACAACTCGTCTTTCACTCCTATCACAACGGGGGCATGACTCTGAGCAAGAAGGAGCAATACAGGGACATTTGGGGGATAATGGTCGCAGCGACCATGCAGACCTATGCGGCCAACAACTATATGTGGATCAGCGTCAACAACACTACGAGACGCGAAAGCAGCGGTTCCAGCTTTGTCGTCCGGCCCGACGGCCTGATCGACGGCCGATTGCCCCTGCACAAGACCGGGGTCTTAGTATCGACCATCGACCCCAGAAAGAAATTTTACGATGCGTCGGAGGCGTGGCGCGGACGAGCCATGAAAGGGGTTTACCACAGTGGAACCCTAGTGCGCGACAGGCGCTCGGCGGACCGAACCAGCTTTTAAGTTCACGCGAATATATTGATGGGAGAATCTCTATGCTGATCGTCGATTCCCACTTGGATATCGCCTACAACGCGCTCGAATGGGACCGGGACTTGCTCCAGCCCATCGCCAAAATACGCGAGGCCGAAGCCGGAATGGCGCAAAAGGGCCGCGGCCTAAACGTGGTGAATTTCGCCGAACTGCGGCGCGGCGGGATCGGCCTCTTCTTCGTTACAATGGGCTGCCGGCTTGCTTCGATGGGCAAGCGCTTTCCCGGGGTGCGCACCCAAGACATTGCCTACGCCAAGTGCAGGGGCGAGTTAGCCTACTACCGCCTGATGGAGGCCAAGGGAGTCCTGCGCCAGATACGCAATCAAACCGAACTCGACGCCCATCTGGCCGAGTGGGACGACGATCCGCAGGCGACCCCACTGGGGTTTGTCCTCAGCATGGAAGGGGCAGACGGCATTGTGGCACCCGAACAGGTGGCCGAGTGGTGGGATGAAGGGCTGCGGGTCGTGAGTCTGTGTCACTACGGAGTCAGCTCCTACTCCCACGGAACGCAGGCTCCCGGCGGCCTGACAGCCAGAGGCCGCCCCATGCTCGAAGCGCTGGAGGCGGCTGGAGCAATCCTCGATGTGAGCCATCTAGCCGAACAGGCATTCTGGGAAGCCATAGAGATTTTCACCGGTCCCGTGCTGGCCACGCACAACTGCTGTCGGGCCCTGTGCGACCACGACCGCCAGTTCGACGACCAACAGATTAAAGCGCTGGCGCAGCGCGGCGGCGTCATTGGCACGGCCATGGACATCTGGATGATCTCCCCCTTGTGGGACCGGGCCGCCATGGATAACACGGGCATCACGCTGGAGACCGTGGTGGACCACATCGACCACGTTTGCCAGCTAACCGGGAGCTGCCGCCACGCCGCCATCGGCACCGACTTAGACGGCGGCTACGGCAAGGAGCAGTGCCCCTCCGATCTCGACACTATCGCCGACCTGCGGAAGATTCCCGCCATCCTCGAAAAACGCGGTTACTCGCAGGCCGACATTGCCGACATCATGCACGGCAACTGGGTTCGCCTGCTGCGCGCGGCGTGGAATTGATGTATTTATCAATCAGCAGATCTGCGACCAATACTTGGAGTTCTGCAATGCAGTCTTGACGGAAGCTGAAAGGACCCGATGGACAAGCGCAGACAAATAGAAGGTTGCATCGAGGCCTTCCACTTGGGGACTCTTACCGAAGAGGATTTGCGCCAGACCCTCGAAGAATTGAGCGCGGCGAAACCGCAGTGTCAGGATCTGCTCTACCTGCAGACTGGCAGCACTTCCCTCAACTCCAGCGTCCACGGCATGGCCCTCGTCGAAAACGGCGAAATCTCCGACGGACCGACAGACCCCGAAGACTGGCCCTACAAAACGCCGCTCCAGGCCATTCGCGACGGCTGGCGCATAGTGCAGTTCCCCAATATGGCGCTGCTGCTGGACGAGTCCAAAACCTACGGACTCGGCTGTGAGTTCATCCTCGAAAGGTGGAGTTGATGCCCCTGCGCCTGCCCGATATTGCGCCCACCCTGACTGACACCGAGGTCCTCGAATTCTGTCGCCGGGGCTACCTGATCCTCGCAGGCGTCGTCGCGCAGGAGACCAATGAGCGGGTGAATGAATTCATCCGCGCTCACCCCTACGGGTCCGACGACAGCGGCGGATTCGAAGACGACAAACTGCTGACCGAGGACTGGTTCGTCGCCGAGGTGATCCTCAACTCGCAGGCGGCCGGTGCGGTGCGCTCGCTCTTGGGAGCGAGCGCCGCCTTGCCGACCTGGATGTTCAACCACCGGTCCACGCGCCCCAAACCGGCGCAACAATGGCACCGCGACGGCTGCTCCCGCTACGGCCACGCAGTCAACCACCTGCAGGTATTCTACTATCCTCAGGACACCCCCCTCGAACTCGGCCCCACCGAAGTGCTGCCCGGCTCGCATTTTCTCTTTAACCTCGGGCCGTTTATGGGCCACTATGGCGGGATCAGAGGGACCGCATCGACTGCGGCACCGGCGGGCACCATTTTTATCACTGCCTACCCGATCTGGCACCGACGCGGCGCGTCCACCGCCGAGGGCGTCCGCAATATGCTCAAGTACCTCTACTGGCGCATGGCGCCGCCGCAGCGGGACTGGATCGTCGAGCCCGATTTCAGCCTCGACGACCTCAACGACCTCGAAAGTGCCCTCTACGGCGGCAAGGTGCACCCGGCCAAAGACCAGTTCCACCACTGGCACGACGTCGCCCGGATGTTCTACTGGCTGGCGGGCAAAAAAGACGATTTCCCCAACTTCCTCGGCACCGACCGCTGGCCTATGGGCCATCCGCCGCGTCGGCAGCCCGGGGATTTCCACACCTTTCCGTCGTAACTCCTACTTGACCTTTTTGGCCCTCATGTCTGGGGGCTATAGTACTTTCCACTTGGAAGAATCGCGAGATGCCTCCAGGATAGCAAGATTACACTCGAGGGTATGGCGCGCTTCGGATAGGCCACAGGGCATTTCACCCTTGCCGTCGATCGCGTCAAAAAAACAGTTTGCTTGAGCCATAAACGCATGGTCGCGCTCAAAATCTGGCCAAGACTCTTCCTGCCACTCAGTTTCAGGTTCCATCATCCAGCGCATGCGATTAGAGTGAATTTCAGATTGCAACGTACCGCGTTCACAGACCACGGTGATCACTCCTTCATCAGGGGCTTGATGTTGATTCATGCTGAAGGAGGCGAGCGCGTCGCCGTGACGGGTTAAGACGTTGACGGTGTCTTCGACTTCAACTCCGTCCAAAACTTGATGCGCACAGTCGGCAACCAAGCGTTCGACTGGTCCAGCAAGCCAACTTACGAAATTGATAAGATGTGTTAGCCCATCCTGAATAGCGCCTCCGCCCGTGGCGTGACTGGCGTAGTAAATTTCTCTGTAAGCGGGTCGGTAGGTGGGGAAGTGTTGGCCACTGGTGACAGTAATATGCAAGGGGCGTCCAAAGCGTCCACTGTCGAGGGCTTTCTTCATCGCCGAAAGTACCGGGATGTGGCGCAAGACATAAGCAACTCCAGCAACGAGCTTCCGCTCTCTGATCGTTCTATCGAGACGATCAATCCCATCTATACTTATAGACAATGGTTTCTCGATCAATAGATGTAGACCAGACTCTGCTGCTTGTTGCGCCATGGAAATATGTAGGTGCGCGGGTGTTGCGATCACAATGGCGTCATGGTCTGCTTCGAGGGCCAATGTAAGATCGGCATAGCTGTGTTTGATTTTATAATTATCGGCTACTTTTTCACGCAGATTGTTGTTGATCTCACAGATTGAAACCTCTGCGCGATGTGTTGCAAGTATACAACGCGTATGACGTTCACCTATTGAACCCGTGCCGACGACGAGAACCTTTTTTTTAGCTGCTGCCATAAATCAGTTGCTCCAAAACCGTTAAATCCCTACCCCAAACTCAGCCTCAAAGTCCTGCCACACCGCTTCGGCTACCTCGGTCGTGGCGCTGGCATATACCTCAACGACTTCCCTGCGGTTGGCGGGTCCGACGAGGATTATGCCATTGCCTGCAACCGGCGCATTGAGCGCGAACTGCATGGCCAGATCTCGGATGTTCAACCCCCGTTCTTGGCACCACTGCCACATGTGGTGTGCGTGCGGCACCACCGAAGGGTCGTCCGGCCCACCGATGGCCGCCGGTATGAGATTCCCGTCTTGATCTAGGGACTGCTTTTCTTTCACGCGCTGGGGTTCTGGACCGGCCAGCAGTGAGCCGACCAATACTCTGCCCATAATGATTCCTACATCGCGTTCCAGCGCCAGAGGAATGGTCGTTTTGGCGAGGGACTGGTTCAGCAAGCTGTAATCCAAAAACGACAACACAATGTCTATGGCACCTGTTTCAATCGCCTGCTGATGAAATTCATGCTGTCGCACAGCAATGCCAAGGTGACCGATGCGTCCCTGCTCTTTCCAATCCTGCAACACATCCAAACAGGCCCCCGGTGCCAATAGTGGTTCCATGTCGTAGCGCGGGCCGTGAATCAACACGGAATCCACGTAGTCCGTCTGAAGCTGTTTGAAGCTGTTTTCCAAACTCCACAATGTCGCTTCTTGTGAAAAATCGTGAAAAAAGCGCGGATGAGACCCCACCTTGGTTTGGAGATACACTTTCTCGCGCCATCCACCCGCCAAGGCCAAACCAATGCAGCGCTCGCTCTCGCCATCGCCGTATGGCGGAGCCGTATCGATAAAATTGATGCCCCGCTCAATGGCCTCCCGAATCGTCGCCGTGGCTTCCTCCTCTGACATCAGTTCGGGCAGGCCCAGATATCCGCCGCCCAATCCTAACGCCTTCGGTTTCATCTCGGTGCGCCCCAAGCGCCGAACTTCCAGGTCTACCATTTTTGATCTCCTCATATTGTAGTCGCAAGATTCCTCTGATCACGCCAGTTCAATACGCTTTATCACGCGTTGCAAAACCCACTCGCCAACGATCGTATTTTTTTGCGCGCGATACATGGTCTGAACAGGCGGAATCAACGCATCCCAATCGGGTTCAAAAGGGCCGTAACAAACCGGGTTGTTCAGCGCAGCTTGTAAAGCGGGGATCAACGCCTTCATCTGCGCCAGGATCTCGCGGCTGTAAAAAGACAAATTTGCACCCGCGCGAAACCGCGCCCAGAGCAGATCGCTGTGCAGTGCGCGTTCCAACGCAGGCATCGCGCCTTCTGTGCGGTTGTTTTGGCAAAGCAAGTCAGCCGCCGCCAGACTCACACTGATCGATTCATCCTGAACAAGTGGCCCGATCCTTTGCAGGACAGTATCCTCCATCTCATACGACATCAACCCGGTAATCGCCCAATAACGCACTGCACTATCGGGATCATCAAGTCGGTCCATTAACCCAGCTCTGCCCGCTTCACCTAATCGCGGAAAATCGGCGGTCTCCAGAATGTGCGCATAGTTTTCGCAATGTGTGCCCACTTCGTAATTCACTCCGTCGTACTCAGTCGCTCGCACGATCATCTCAGTTTCATCAATCAGCCCCAGATCTCGCGTCTCAATCATCTACGCAAACAACTGCGCTCGCATCTGATCTTTGAGATCGCTGTATTCAGGATCATCAGCCAGATTGGCAATCTCTTCCGGGTCATTCTCAACATCGTACAGTTCTTCAAATGGCTTTTTTGCCTGCCAGATCAAATATTCAGAATACGCCTCGGGAATCGGCAGCAAAAACACACCATCGGGATCGTGCACTTTCTGCTCTCCGGGCAAACAGGACGTATCCCAGAAATCATGCTCAGGTGTTCCTTTTTTGGGTGGCGTTGCAAAGAAACCACCATCTGGCCAAAACGAAGCATAGGGGCGATGAGGCAAAAAGTTGCGAATGTAGCGGTATCTCTCATTCCGAATCGTGCGAATCACCTCATTACAATTGTCCAGGCGATCCCGCGCCCCACAGACATAATCGCGATACGGTTCTTTTTGCTTACCCAGAAAGGCTCGTCCTTGAAAGTGTTTGGGAATCTGAACATCCATCATGCTCAAAACAGATGCGCCCATATCCATCGTCATCACCAGATCATCCACCACCGTTCCCGGCGGTCCTGGTGCCAGATGTTGATATTTCGCGGGAAAGCGGATAATCAATGGCACCCGCAAACCATCGTCATAAACGTGCGTCTTGCCTCTCGGAAAACCTGTGCCGTGATCAGACCAAAAGAAAACAATCGTATTGTCCAGCACACTCGCGGATACCAAATTTTCTATCACTTCACCTACGTGCCGATCAACCTGCATCAAGCCATTGTAAAAAAGAGCAGTGCGTTCTCTCGCAAGCGGTGTATTAGGTATAAAAACGGGAAGTGGTGCATTGTCGGGATCGTGCAATTCTTCATCCGTCAACAAGCTCGATCGCTGTTCTCGCGCTTGCGCTGGTGTTAGCTTAAATACACTGGCGTGGGATTCACCAAAACTATAGACGGCAAAAAAAGGCTTCTCATCCGCCCGCTCCAAAAGCGCCTCATTGCTCTGATACGCGGCCCATTCGTCGGGATCGATGTCGGTGTTCAAATCAGTATTGATCGCCGAACAGTTATATCCTGCTGCCATCAGGTAATGCGGCAACATTTGCACAAAATCAGGGCGTCTGGCAAAACTTCGATGATGATGCGTACCCACCGTCGTCTGATGCATTCCGGTAAAAATACTTGTGCGCGCGGGTGAACAAATAGGCCCGCAGGCAAAAGCGTTCGCATAGCGAACACCTTCCTCAGCTAGCTTATCGAGATGAGGGGTTGTGGCATAATCATCGCCATAACACCCTAAGTTCCTCGCACTCACATCGTGTGTATTTATCCAGACAAAATTCGGTCGCTCCGCCAAATCAATTCCCCTTCAAGAGATCCACACTGTTTTGTATTCAAAAAAAGGCTCCAGCCCCATCTCGCCGTAGCGCCGACCAATACCGCTCTGCTTAAAACCACCCCAGGGTGTGCGATGGCTTAGCATACTGGCACTATTAATGGCGACAATTCCCACTTCCAAGCGCCGCACAAAATAGCGCTGTCGCTCAGCCTCCCGGGTCCAGAGCGAAACGAGCAGTCCGTAGTCCGTATCGTTGGCCAACGCTAGGGCCTCGTCGTCGCTGGCAAACGTCAGCACGGAGACAACCGGTCCGAAAATTTCGTCGCGGCAAACCGAACCGGACTGATCCGCAAAGGCAAAAGCCGTGGGCTCAAAATAGCAACCCTTGGCGTACTCGTCTCCCGACGGACGCGCGCCACCAAACAGCAGAGACCCCTGTGCTTTGCCCATCTCGACGTAGCGCTCCACGCGCTCTACCGCCGCTTGGTCGATCAACATGCTGGGGCCTGCGGCCTGCGCCTTTTCTTTTAGTAGAGCGATAAATTCGTCGCGCAGCGATTCGTGTAGCAAAACCCGACTTATTGCCGAGCACGCCTGCCCGGGGAAGGCCGACCCCACGGTCGCCGCTGCCGCTGCTTCGAGGTCGGCGTCGGGCAGGACGATCTGCGCCGTTTTGTTGCCCAGATTTAGCTGCACTCGCTTGAGATCTGCGGCGGCCGCAGCCATGATCTTTTTGCCCGTCGCCGTGCTGCCGGTAAAACTGATCAGACGCGTAGCCGGGTGTGCGACGAGTGCCTGACCGACCTCAGGCCCCTTGCCGCTGAGCGCGTTGACCACTCCGGCGGGGAAACCGGCTTCGTGGAATGCCTGCATGGTCTTGAGCGCCTGTGGTGCTTCTTGGTCGGGCGCTTTAAGCACGACCGTATTGCCGGCTACTAGGGCTGGCACGGCCGATAAGAGAGAGGCCAGCATCGGCCCGTTGAAGGGGGCGAAGATAGCGACGACGCCCAGCGGTTCCCTATATACATAATTAGTGCCTTGATCGCCGTGCTCAATAAGCGCGCCTGCTCCGTCGTCTAGTTTACTCACGTAGTAATCGATGACGCGCTCTACCAGCGGCGGGATGCCCGGCCCTCCTTGGGGCTGGACCTTGGCGGCCGCCAGTTCGTCGGCCATGGCATAGAGCACCTCTTTCAGTTTGGCGAATAAAGCACGCTTGTGCTCAATGCCGCAGAACTTCCACTCGGCATAAAATGCTTCGCGCGCAGCAGCAGCGGCCCGATCCACGTCGGCCCGACTGGCATCGGCGACTTCGGCGACTAATGTGCCGTCTACGGGGCTATACAGGGGATAGTAGCGTCCAGATGTTGGGGGACACATTTGTCCCCCGATCAGCAGATCATATTTTTTGACGCTCACTTCATCTTCCTTTCTATTGAAACTAACTTCACCGAGGAATCCACCTTGCCATCACCGCCGGTCCTGCCCGAAAATTACGACGCCCAGGCACACATGATAACCCATCAGGTGCGCGGGCGCATCTTTCACTCCACCATACCCTCGGCGCAACTGGCCTCTGAGTTGATGGCCAGCGGCGCACCCGCCGCCATCGCCGAAGCTACCGCCATCTTTCGCGCCGTGCTCGCCTGCCAGGAAGTGCGGGATACCCAACCGCACCGAGGCAATTTTCGCTGGGAGTTGGAAGACGAAGTAGTAGAAGATCTCAATGCCGTGCAGTTCGTGCTCTTTTACTGCATTCCCGTGTTGTGCAAAGCATCAGACGCCCTGCCCTCGGACTTGGTCGCGGCTATGCGCCGCGCTGTCGCGCTGGGATTAGAGGAAATCGCGCGCATCGACGTGGCCCTGGCCTATACCAACATCGTCCTCAAGGACATTGCCAACTCCTGCCTCGGCGGCCAGTCGTTGGGCGATGATAACATCGGCCAGCGCGGTCGGGAAAAACTGGTGCGCTGGATGGCGCACGTAGATACCTACGGCCTGCCGGCCGAATACAATAGCCCTAACTACGCCTCTGTCGCCGTGCGCGTGCTGGGCCGCCTAGCCGAACTGACAGAGGACGAACACACCCGCATCCGCGCCCGCACCATGCTCGCTCGCCTCGGCCTCTCCGCCGCGTTACACATACACCCCGGCATCGGCTGCTGGGCCGGCCCCTTCAGCCGCGCCTATAGCCATGCCGTCTTCAATGCCGCCGCCTTTAACGCCGATGACGTGCGCGCGTGGTTGGATGGCGGACAGGTACCCGCCTGGATCGGCGACCTGTTGCAGCGCCCCGACGTGCCGCAGCAAATAGACGAAACAGCCCACGGCGAAGAGCCCGTGGCGCTGAGTACCTATCACAGTCCCTCTTTCTGCTTGGGCGTGGCCTCCTGCGAACTGAAGACTCAGGAAGTCATCTTTATCGCCCTGCAGTCCAGCGTATTTTACGCGCAGTACCGGCGCTCGGATGGCGACCGCTGCGGCGTACTCTTTTCGCGTTATATACTCGACGACCAGTGGCTCAGCTTCCAGACAACGCCGTCGCGCGCGCCCGGACAGGTCGTTCCCGAAGAGGGCCACTTCTATGGCGTGCACGAGCGGGGCCGCGCCATCGGCGTCTACGCCCCGCGCGGCTTGGACGCTTGGACGCGGCGCACCAGCGCCAAGGCCGTGCTCGTGTGGACCGAGATCGAGCAGGTCGATGAGATCTGGATCGGCCAGCACAAGGTAGATACTCTGCCGGCGGCAGTGCGCCAGGGAGAGGTGGTCATCGTCGGTAGCGGTGCCCTGTGGACGGCCGTCTGGCCGCTCGAACTGACCGATCTGGGCGGTGGTGCCCCCATCCGCTTAGTAGAACTGGACGGTCATCTGGCCTTGGAGATGTACAACTATACGGGACCGGCCAAGACTTTCTGGGAAATGGCCAAACCTGGCTCCTTTTACCAGGGCCAGCCCCGCTGCGGTTTCTACGCCGAGCTAGCCGAGCGCACCGCCTACGCCAGCGGTGCCGATTTTGCCGCCGAGGTAGCGAGCGGTGCTCTCGTCGACGAGGCGGCCCCGCCCGCCACCTATACTGCGGGTAGCGAGCGCTCGCTCCGCGTGGAGTACGCGCGCGACGACCGCATACTCGGCATCGAAGTCGATCTGTATGAGTGGTCGCTAAAGCGGCGTTGGACCCAGGACGGCTCCCTAAACTGGCCCATGCACGAGTCGCCCTACGCCCGACAGAGCGCTTCCGGACAGGTCTCCATTGGCGGTGCCATGCTCACCTGCGACAAGGGCCCGATATGGCTCTGCGCCTGCCCAGGGGGCAAAAGATATGTTGCCGCCTACAGCGGCATCGAGATGACCTCGTTGAGATTGGAGGTGCCCGGCGATGTGGTCGAACTAGCTGAAATGGGCGCGGGCACGGTGATTTGGGACGAGGGCGAAGTAACAATAGAAGCCATATTGCCCTGATTCAGTGCCAGCTTTTTAAACCGAGCAGTTTCTCACCAAGCTCGGTGAGCGTTGCGGTCTCAGCATGCTTCCTCTCCCATTCACGCGGATCACCGGGAAAAGCATCGCGTTGAGGATGATCCTGTTCACGCCAGAGACGAATGCGTTCCTGCCGCTCTACTTCATTATCTTCTTCGGCTGGATGCATCGAAATATACTGGGCCATGCGAACTCGGTCCTTTGAGTGATTAGGACGCACGCCATGGGCGAGAAGGCTATTAAAAATGAGCAAATCGCCCGCTTCCATCTCGATATTCACGACGGATAACCCGGTTATATCGGGATGCATGGGATCGCGGTCCGCAGACTGGGTCTTCACCCATTCCTCAAACTTTTCAAACAGGACTGGAACACACTGGAATCCCCCGACATCTCCATCCTGCTGCTGTAGGCTTAAAACGCCTTGCACACCGATCGGTAGAGGTCGTACCGACGTATCCACGTCCCAATGAATGAAGCCGTCTGAGTTGCCGCGGACCTGCGCTGGAGGCTTGAGATTGGCGCGGTCGATGGTGACCCAGAGATCTTCCCGGTCCCAGATATCGACAAAAGCATCGTACACCCGTAGTTCCTGTCGATTATCCCAGAGATACTGGTGATTGTAGATCTCCAGCATGCCGGTATTGTTGAGTTCCTTCATTTTATGTTCTCGCCGTTGAGGAGCGTACCAAGTCGTGGGATTATTCGGGTCTTTCTCATCAAATTCCCACAAGAGCTCAACAAGGCGCTCCACATTCGCTGTTGGCACGGCTTGTCTGATAATGATATAACCTTTAGTAGTCCAGTGTTCCCAATCCTGAGACGTGAGGACTCGGAATGGGAATCTTTTCTTTATATCCTTTAGCTGCACCTGAGTCCGCGAGGTGACAGGGTGAGTGTTTTGAGGGGATTGCGGCAGCATTACTAATAGGGGGTTTAGTGTCTTTACTTGGCCCGTCGCTGCTTTGCCAACCACTCCCATAGATCAGGATCGCCGTAGGCATTTTGCCACGCCTCCACGTGGCCTCCTTCAGGGTACACGGTAAAGCGGACATCGCTTCCGGCCGCTTTGAGCGCGTCAACCATCTCTTGAGATTGTTGCAACGGCACGGCCTCGTCTTTTGCGCCGTGGAAAACCCAAGTTGGGATCTCCTTCATTAAGGGCGCTTTTTCTGGATCTCCACCACCACAGATGGGAACGACGGCCGCGAACCGCTCGGGATAGGTACAGGCTAGTCCCCACGTCGCATATCCTCCCATGCTCAGGCCGGTCACATAGATCCTCGCCGTATCGATGCGATGGGTCTCAACGATCTTGTTTAGAAGATCATGCAGCACGTCCACTGACCACCACTCATCCTTTGGACACTGCGGCGAGACGACCACGAAGGGAAAGTCCCTCCCCTGAGCTATCATTTTCGGTGGACCGTGGACTTTCACTAGCTCAAGGTCGTCTCCGCGCTCGCCTGCGCCGTGCAAGAATAAGAGCAACGGCCATTGCTCTTCGCTTGTATCATATGCGAGTGGCAAATACAGCAGGTATTTCATCTCAATGGTACGCACCAGACTCTGTGCAACCTGTCTCTCTGCGGACTGGGCATCGCATGGGTGGACGCTCCACAACAGGCAGTATAACAAAGCTAAAAGGCTCAGACTACGCTTTATCATCCTTGAAATCCTCTCTTTCTATGTAGCCGATCTCTTGAATGAATCGAACCAAGTCGCTTGGCTCTCGGCACCGCTTGCAAGTCGCCGCTGCTGGCTCAACTTCCGACATTCGCCAACTCGGCCACCGCTCTAAGAACCAAGTCGCCCATATTGGTTGGAGACCAACCCGTCTCGCACCGGCCAGCTCCGAACTGCCGCCATCGCCGACAAAAACGGCCTCTGAAGCAACGCACCCAAGTCGCCTGAGTGCTTCCAAGTAGATCGCCGGTTCGGGCTTCATAGATCCAACTGCAAACGAAAAGATGGGGTCGTCGATGAGTTCGCCTAATTGGCACGAACTCCAAGAATCGACTTCGTCGTGCGTGGTATTGCTCACGACCGTGACCAGATATCCCAACTCGCGCAGTTGGGTGATCATGTTGACGACTCCAGCATCCAGTTGGCGAAAGCCGAAGGACTTCTCCTTCAATCGCTCTTGATACAACTCTTCGATGACGCGCTCGTTGGGTTTTACCTTAGCCGATTCGCAAATGTCCCGAACCACCGAGTGGTAGTCGGGAAACTCCCCTCGCATCCGCTGGTCGTGCCGCGCCCCCCATTCGCGGTCAAAATAATCCTCCGCGAGACCCAAGCGAGCACCCCGCTGCTCGCGACGCCGATCTGGATTGTATCCAGTTACCAGAGTCTCATACAGATCGAAGAGAACGGCTTTCATGTCCTCGGGCGAATTGTGGGGTAATGACACTGTGCTCCCGACAAAGGTCGGCGACGGTTCGGTCGCCATCGGCTTGCCGTACGATCCGGATGATTTGCTCGACACTACGCGGCTTACTAGGTTTCCGTTTCATGAGTATTCTCCTCATTGAAGTAAGAAAATACTCACATCCAAACCTGTCCAGATTTAGGGGGTCAGACCCCCTCGCCGCTTGCGGCATTGCAGGTTGTTCGCCGGGCCTAGCGGCTCGTCTCAGAAGGAGGAAAGTGATGGCTAAAGAGAGAGTTCTCACCGGAAAGTGGCAGGGGTTTTTCCCGGGCGACTGGGTGAGACCGAGAAGCAATCCAGGGACGTGGATGCCGCTGGTCGACGTCGCGGAGGTCTTTCCTGGCAACAGGAGCGTCTCCCGCCAGGGCGTTTACAATCTGTACGATGCTCCCATAGGCGTCGAGCTCAAAATAGAGGAGGCCGCCAAAGCTCCCATAGTATTCGACGGAGAGGCGGAGTGGGAAAAAGGGGGGCTTTCTCCCGGCGATGTGTGGTGCGAAGATGGTCGCTACCACATGTTCTATCACGCCATGGGACAGGGCACGTGTTACGCCGTCAGCGACGACTGTTACAACTGGACGCGCCCCGAATTGGGAGAGGTGGAGTACCAGGGCTCGAAGAAGAACAATATCCGCGCAAACCACCCGGAGGGCGGCATTTTTGAGGACCCTTCGGCACCGCCGGAGGAGCGGTTCAAGGCAATGGGAGCGGGATCTGGATGGTTTGACCCCGATACGTGGGAGAAGCTGGATGAAGAGGAGGCCCAAAAGCGATGGGATGCCATGCACTATGAGGGTTTGGACTATAAAGGACCCAAGGTGATACTGCGGGGGTGGATGGTCGGCTGGACCTCTCCAGACCGCTTCCGTGGTTGGAAGCAGATAGAGGAACCGCTGGCGGAATACTCCGTAAACGGGGGCATCGTCGCCGGATATGACCAAGAAAGCGGTACGTACTTTGCATACATGCAGCCCCAAGGCTTCGCACCGGAGGATCCCCAGGGCATTGGGACCGGCGTCCAGGAGGTTGAGATGGTGCGTCGGGCCAACGGCTTTTGCCGCACGAAAGACTTCAGGCACTGGCCGGCCTCCAAGCTCGTCATGCACCCCGACGCGCAGGACGACCTGGACATCTCCTTCTACGCTCACAGCTACTTTCCCTATCCGGGGCGCACGGACCTCCACGGCATGCTAACGCCCGTCTTTCATCACATGACCGGCCAGATGGACGTGCAGATAGCCTTCAGCCGCGACGGACTTATTTGGTCCCGTCCCGAACGCCGGCCCATTGTGACCCTGGGGCCTCCGGGAAGCGGAGAAGAGGGAATGATCGGGGCCTCTGGAATCGTGGAGCTGCCCGACGGACACTGGGGCGCCCAATATTGGGGCGAGTCCGTACTGCACAACGTCAAGGACGAGCACGAAGACACCCTTTTCCCGCAGCGACAACCTAGAAAGATGGGATGGGCCCTGTGGCGGCCGCACCGCTTTTGTGGCTTTCAAGCGCAGTCCGAGGGGCAGTTCACCATTCCTACCATATACCGTCGCAACGACGAGCTGCGGTTGAATTACCGCTGTCAACCAGGGGGTTGGGTGAGCGTGGAACTCATGCGCATGATGCCGTCCATGTTTCATGGGGACGTCGACCCCCTCGCAGGGTTCACCTTTGCAGAGTGCGACCGGTTGACGGGCGATTCGCTCGATCAGGTGGTAACTTGGCAGGGTAACAGCGACATCTCTAGGGTGGGTGAGATGGTTGCTATCCGGCTGAAGATGTTCCAGGCGAAGCTATTTGCCTACCAAGTTTAGTTGGATCTTGTCGAGCCAGTTGACATAGAAATCGCCTGCCTTGTCATATTCGGATTCTATTGGCTCATGGATGCTCATGGTTTTATTCCCCTGTCATACGACACTGAAAATCCCCCGGCTTGCAGTGCTCTTAGTGAAGGTTGTAAGTCATCTTCACGAACCAAGAAAGCATCGGTAGTGAATGTGGAAATTGCCATGACACTTATGCCGGCGTCTTTGAGAATCTCGGTGATCCTATATATCACCCCGATCATGTCGAACGTTAAAGGCTCGTCGATGAGAAAAACCCGCCACCCGTGTGAACTGGCGACCACCAGGGAGTCATCGGGCATTCTCCCACCTTCACAAATGATCGTCCACTCTCCTGATAGGCGCGTTAAGGAGAAAAAACCAGTTCCAGTTCTACTAACTATCTCTGGCAATCCGGGACGGTCTTTGACCTTTAAAATTGAATAAATCCCGGACAGAACTTTGATCGATAAGTGCTGTTCCATCAAGCTCCTAACCAGTTGGGCTGTGCCTGCTCCATCATGGACAGGACGATCAAGCCGCACGAATCGGGGTGATCGGCTACTCAGTCATGCCTCAATACTGGGGACAGCAACAGTGGATTCCTGTCGCTGCAGACTTCCTTCCACGTGGGGAATGTAGCCTCGCGCCGCGTTCTTGAGAAGAACGGCTTCTTGCTCTCTGAGTGCGGCTTCATGGAGGAGTTGCTGCATAGCCCTCCAAAGGAGCACGCGAAGTACACCCTGCAGCTCTGATCCCTGCCAAAGAAGACCTAGGTCGGCAAGGCAGTTGATTTGGCAATTAAGAGTGTCGGCACGATGCTCTCTCGGCGCTTCGCGGTCGCCTCTAAAACAGGAGCAAGCGGTTCAGAGACCTCCTCAAGTTGGAATCCACTGGTGGACAAGGTATTGAGGTACGTCGATAGGGTTCGGTGGCGGCTGCCAAGCGTGCCACACATCCCGTCCCCATCCGAGAACCATTTGCCTTCAAGGCCGTACCGCGTCACGCGCAATGCCTTGAAATTCCCTTCTTCGTCAAGATCTTCCGGGGGATTCTCTGCATTGAATGGGGTGAAAAAGCACGGGTGAAGAATTGAGAAGACTAACTTGCCGCCATCGACCAGCACCCGACGGACACTGGAAAATGTTGCCGTTAGATCAGGGATATCCATTAGGGCCATGTTGCAAATCACAGCATCCATGCTGGCGTCGGATACTTGGTTCATCGATTGGGCATCGTCTAGAAAATAGGTGATGCCGAGCTGATTTGAATGCTCCCTTGCATGCCGCAACAGAATCCGCGAGGTGTCGACGCCCGTAACGAGCGCCCCACGACTTGCAAGGATACGGGACAGATACCCTTCACCACATCCCAAGTCACAGACGTTGGTCCCTTGGACATCGCCCAGCATAGCAAGCATGATTTCTATCGATGGCCGAATCTGTGTATCTCTGTCAGGCACGTTCTTGTCGAGCCAGTTGACATAGAAATCGCCAGCTTTGTCATATTCGGATTCTGCTAACTTATGGGTGCTCATGGCTTTGTTCCCCTGTCATACGACACTGAAAATTCCCCTTGCCAACTCGAACCGATTTGCCAAGCGTCGTCTCTCAGCCGCTGTAAGACGCAACCTTCTCCAACACCCCGCTCTCAAGGAACTTGCCTAGCATCGGTGCTAACTCGGCGATCTCTGTCGTCAGTTCATGAGGGTCATCGTAGGCTGTTCGATTGACTCCCTCTATCAAGATGCCTGCGGCAAAGGTATCTATCTGATGGGGATATTGCTCAGGCCAGGATCCGATGTTCTCGTATCCCTGACGGAACGCTGCTCTCAATGCCGGATAGGCATCTTGGGTGGTATCGTCCATTAGGTCTCTGAACGCCGTTGCGATGTCTTGCACTGGAAATCCCCAGCAGG
>JAPPEG010000183.1 GCA_028875345.1 Gemmatimonadota bacterium | reverse complement strand
CCTGGCTGGTGAGTTCGAGGATTTCGGCGACCGAGTGGCTGACGTAGAGAATGGGAATTTGGAGGGCGTCGCGGACGTGGCATAAGTAGGGGATGATGCGGTTTTTGAGGCCCTGATCGAGCGAAGTCAGCGGCTCGTCCATCAGCAGGAGGCGCGGGGAAGTGAGCAGGGCGCGGCCCAAGGCGACGCGCTGGCGCTCACCGCCGGACAGGTGCCCCGGTCGGCGCTTGAGCAGGGGGCCGATTTCGAGCAGATCGACGATTTGGTCCAAGGCAAAGCGGCGCGCTGCCGCTGGCAGCAGGTTGTGACCGTAGCACAGGTTTTCCTCGGTGCTCAGGTGTGGGAAAAGCAAGTCGTCTTGAAATACGTAGCCGATGCGGCGGTGCTCGGGCGGCAAGTCAATGTGCTGAGCCGAGGAGAAGAGGGTTTGGCCGTCCAAGGATATTTCGCCGGCGTCTGGCCGCACTAGCCCGGCGACCACGTTGAGCAGCGAGGTTTTGCCTGCACCCGATGGTCCGTAGATGGCGGTGACGGCGTGGTGGCATTCGATATCGATGTCGAGGGCGAAGGGGCCTAGTTGGCGTTGGGCGCGGAGGCGGAGCATTGCTAAGCAGAGCGCAGGCGACGGGCGGACCACTCGCTGGCCACGAGGGCCAATAGCGAAAGCGCGACTGAGACCACGATTAGTCCGACGACGCGGCCTTCTCCGTCCGGTTGGTTGAGGTACGTGTAAATGGCCGAAGGGATGGTGCGGGTCTGCCCGGCGATATTGGCCGCAAAAGTAATGGTCGCGCCGAACTCTCCCAGCGAGCGGGCAAAGCTCAGCAGCGAACCGACCAGCAGGCCGGGAGCGGCGAGGCGCAAGGTCACGGTCAGAAAGGTGCGCACAGGACCCGCCCCGAGGGTGCGGGCGACGCGCTCTAGGCGCGGGTCCACGCTTTCAATGCCGAGGCGCACGGAGCGCAGCATCAGGGGAAAGCCGACCACGGCCGAGGCCAGCACCGCGCCCTTCCAGTCGAAGGCCAATTGGAGGTCGAAGGCTGCGAGCACCGGGCCGAACAGACCGCGGCGGCCAAAAAGCAACAGGAGCAGATAGCCGGTGACCACCGGCGGCAGGACCAGCGGCAGGTGACAGAGGCCGTCGAGCGCGATTTTGAGCGGAAACTCCCGCCGGGCCAGCAGCCAGCCCAGCAACACGGCCGGCAACAGGCTCAGCAGCACGCAGCAAAATGCTACGCGCAGCGAGAGCAACAGGACCTGCACTTCCTCAGCGCTGAACACGTTGGTCGCCCAAAAAGGTGAAGCCGTGTTTGCGGAAGATGCCGGCGGCCGTTTCCGAACTAAAAAATGCTAACAAGTCGCGGACCTGTGCACTGGCGCGGCCCTTGACGATGGCCGCCGGATAGACGATGGGGCGGTGCAGTGAGTCCGGCACGGTCGCTAGGGTTATTACGCGGTCGCTTTGAGTCGCATCAGTGGAGTACACCAAGCCCGCGGCGGACTCTCCGCGCTCGACGTACACTAGGGCGGCGCGGACGTCGGGCGCGGGTGCGATGCGGTTTTTGAGCGCTGGCCACCAGCCCAATTTTTCTAGGGCTTGGCGGGCGTACTGGCCGGCCGGGACGTGATCGGGGTCGCCGAGGGCTAAGCGGCCAGTGAAGGCACCGGCAAAGTCGAAGTCCCTTGTCCAGCGGACGGAGAAAGGCTCTTCCCTAGGTGCAATGACCACGAGGGCGTTGCCGAGGAGATCGACACGGGTGTCTTGCTCGATGTGCTGGCGCGTTTGGAGGTAGTCCATCCACTCGGCGTTGGCGGAAAAATAAATGTCGGCTGGCGCACCTGCTGCGATCTGTTTGGCCAAGGTCGAAGAGCTGGCGACGGACAGGCGCATCCCCTCGTAGTGGGTGGCTATCTCTGAGAGTGCGGAACTTAGGCTAGCGGCGGCGAACACGCTTTGGGCTGCTACTAGCGTAGGGTAGAGCAAGAGCAGTAGGATGCTAAGTGTGCGTAGGGTCATGGTGCCAGAAATCGGCCAGCGATTGGGCGATATGGGCTGGGTTGCGGACGGAATGCACTGGGTGCCAAGAGGAGGGAAAGAGCTGGCGGTAGCGGCTTTGTGCAAAGCGGCGATCGACGAGGAGGATAG